>NZ_JBEZDY010000084.1:0-1039 GCF_040648555.1 Actinoplanes sp. NPDC049118 | reverse complement strand
GATTCCATGCGCCCAGGCCACCACCGGCATGCTTGGGCGGATTCCCTGCGCCCAGGCCGCAGCCAGCCAGCGCAAGTGGATTCCATGCGCCCAGGCCACCACCGGCATGCTTGGGCGGATTCCCTGCGCCCAGGCCGCAGCCAGCCAGCGCAAGTGGATTCCATGCGCCCAGGGCGCCGCCGACGTGCTTGGGCTGATTCCGTGTGCCCGGGCCGTGGCTGGCGGAATCGCGGCGGATCCCCGCCGGTCACGGGTGCTCGGCGTGGCGCCGGGCGCGATGCAGGCTCGGCTGACGGAGACCCGCACGCCGGGGCCGCCGAGGGCGGTTGATGCGGCGTTCGGGAACCATTCGCTATTTCCCGCGGGCGACGCAGCCGCTCCGCGTGGCGCCGGTCGAGCCCCCAGGCGCGGCGGCGCTCATGGGTGCGACGAAACGCGTCATTACCGGGCGAGTATCGACGGGATGCGGTCCGGTCACGCATTGCAGCCAGTTCCACTGTGGTGAATAGCTGAAGCTGCCGCATGGGGACATTATCTCGAACCCGGGCGACACTTTTCACCCCCGGATCGGCAGTCGATCATGCCAATTCTCCCGCTTGATCACCCGCTCTGATCCAGGCAACGACAATGCAGTCGCCTGGGCGGCGGCGCAGCATCACAACCGCATCGCGGATCTGGTGTTGCTCCCACCGGTGAGCGCTTCGATGTCGGCCTCGGCGGAGCAGCCAGCGCACCGGTCGAGGTCTAGACCCGAGAGCGCCACGTCGAATCGGCTTCGACGCGGCGGACCAGCCTGCTCACTCGGTCGATCTCGTTGGCCGAGGGTGCAGGGTCGAGGTCGGCGGCGGATCGGCTTACGCAGGCGGTCGATCTCGTTGGCCGAGAGTGCAGGGTCGAGGTCGGCGGCGGATCGGCTTACGCAGGCGGTCGATCTCGTTGGCCGAGAGTGCAGGGTCGAGGTCGGCGGCGGATCGGCTTACGCAGGCGGTCGATCTCGTTGGCCGAGAGTGCAGGGTCGAGGTCGGCGGCGGATCAGCTT
>NZ_JBEZDY010000083.1:0-1118 GCF_040648555.1 Actinoplanes sp. NPDC049118 | reverse complement strand
GCAAGAGACGAGGGTCTTGAAGCGATAAGCTAGACCATTGAAAACTGAATAAAGAAGAATGACTCATGTGATGTAGTAAGATACATCAAAAATCTGTCAATCAATAATGAAAGACAAGCCAGTCACTAAGGTGACTTAAATACTTTATTTGAGAGTTTGATCCTGGCTCAGGACGAACGCTGGCGGCGTGCCTAATACATGCAAGTTGAGCGCTGAAGGTTGGTACTTGTACCGACTGGATGAGCAGCGAACGGGTGAGTAACGCGTGGGGAATCTGCCTTTGAGCGGGGGACAACATTTGGAAACGAATGCTAATACCGCATAAAAACTTTAAACACAAGTTTTAAGTTTGAAAGATGCAATTGCATCACTCAAAGATGATCCCGCGTTGTATTAGCTAGTTGGTGAGGTAAAGGCTCACCAAGGCGATGATACATAGCCGACCTGAGAGGGTGATCGGCCACATTGGGACTGAGACACGGCCCAAACTCCTACGGGAGGCAGCAGTAGGGAATCTTCGGCAATGGACGAAAGTCTGACCGAGCAACGCCGCGTGAGTGAAGAAGGTTTTCGGATCGTAAAACTCTGTTGGTAGAGAAGAACGTTGGTGAGAGTGGAAAGCTCATCAAGTGACGGTAACTACCCAGAAAGGGACGGCTAACTACGTGCCAGCAGCCGCGGTAATACGTAGGTCCCGAGCGTTGTCCGGATTTATTGGGCGTAAAGCGAGCGCAGGTGGTTTATTAAGTCTGGTGTAAAAGGCAGTGGCTCAACCATTGTATGCATTGGAAACTGGTAGACTTGAGTGCAGGAGAGGAGAGTGGAATTCCATGTGTAGCGGTGAAATGCGTAGATATATGGAGGAACACCGGTGGCGAAAGCGGCTCTCTGGCCTGTAACTGACACTGAGGCTCGAAAGCGTGGGGAGCAAACAGGATTAGATACCCTGGTAGTCCACGCCGTAAACGATGAGTGCTAGATGTAGGGAGCTATAAGTTCTCTGTATCGCAGCTAACGCAATAAGCACTCCGCCTGGGGAGTACGACCGCAAGGTTGAAACTCAAAGGAATTGACGGAGCGAGTCGCCCAGCAGCACAGCGAACTCGTCGCCGCCGAGC
>NZ_JBEZDY010000082.1:0-1121 GCF_040648555.1 Actinoplanes sp. NPDC049118 | reverse complement strand
ACCGACCGGGTCGAGCATGACCCGCACGGTGTCCTGGGGTTGGTAGCTCGCCTCGGTCGCGCCCGCCGCTAGAAAATACTCTGATAGGCTTCTTCAAAGTTCTTATATTTAAATTGATACACCCACTCTCTTTTTAAATGTCCATGCCAAGATTCAAGACTGGCATTATGATAAGGGTATCCCCTTCGACTGAAAGAGTGAGTCATCCCATAATACTTAAGCAACTCTTCATACTCTAGACTCGTATACTGGCTTCCTTGGTCAGAATGAAGAATAACAGCTTCTGGATAGTCTTGTGATTTAATGGCCTTATTTAAAGTTCTTTGCACTAATTCTACAGTCATTCGCTTGCCCAAATCCCAAGCAATGACTTTTTTAGTATAAAGATCCATAATGGTTGAGAGATAAGCCCATCCTTGTTGAGTAGGAATATAAGTAATGTCGGTTGACCAAACCTTATTTTTCTTTGTAGGTTCAGTCTGTATGAGATTTTTTCGATTGATGTGATCACTTAGTGAGTATCCAGGCTTAAATTTCTTAATGACTACAGACTTGAGTTGAAGTTGCTTCATTAGCTTCTGTACCAGTTTTAACCCGACTTTTTCCCCTTGTTTAAGTAGAAGATGATGAATTTTAGGAGCACCATAGATTCCTCGGTTAGCATTGAAGAGTTGAGAAATTTTGAGTGACAGGTATTGTCTCCTTAATTGAGTTTTAGATGGATGTCGGTTAATCCGTTCATAATAACTTGATTCAGGAACATCAAGGAGTTGACAGCTTAGTCTGACATTGAGTGCTAAAGTTTGTATGGTTTGAGCCATATCCGCAGCACTCACTTCTTTTTCTCGGCGAATATGGTCAATACTTTTTTTAAGATGTCTCGTTCTTCCTTAACTTTAGCCAGTTGTCTTTTTAATTCTAGAAAATCAGCTTTAGAGATGGAGCTTTCATTAGATTTAGAGTAGAGGTCTATCCATTTATAAATTGTTGCAGGGGCCACGTCGTATTCTTTAGACAGCTGGGTGACGGATTGACCAGAATGATAGAAAGCGATAAGGGTTTCTTTAAATTCTTTTGAGTAGCGTTTTTGCATGTTTTTGTCCTTTGTCTAAATTGGGGTC
>NZ_JBEZDY010000081.1:0-1244 GCF_040648555.1 Actinoplanes sp. NPDC049118 | reverse complement strand
GGGCCGGTTCATCGGTTACCGGTGGCTGCCGCTCTGCGGCGTGACAGGGCGTCGACGCTTGCGGCGAGTAGCAGGATGAGGCCGGTGACGACGAATTTGACGCCGGCGCTGTAGCCCATCAGGCCCATGCCGTTGTCGATGACCGCGATGACGGCGCCGCCGATGACGGCGTCCATGACGCGGCCTTTGCCGCCGAAGAGGCTGGTGCCGCCGATGACGGCGGCGCCGACGGCGTAGAGCAGTACGTTGCTGCCGCCGGAGTTCGGGTCGACGGAGTTGGCTCGGCTGGCGGCGATGATGCCGCCGACGGCGGCCATGGTTGAGCCGATGACGAAGACGGAGATGCGGATCCGGTCGACGGGGATGCCGGCTCGGCGGGCTGCTTCTTTGTTGCCGCCGACGGCGTAGACGTGGCGTCCGTAGGTGGTGCGGCCGAGTACGAAGGTCCAGATGATCAGGAAGAACGCGATGATCGGTGCGACGATGGGTACGCCTTTGACGGAGCCGCTGATCAGTGGGTTGATGCTGCGTTCGGTGGTGAGTACGGCCACGGCGGAGAGCAGGATCACGGCGAGGGCGGCGATGCGGGCCAGGACGACGCCGAGTGGGTCGGTGACCAGGCCGCGGACGGCGCGGCCGCGGACTCTGACGAATTGTACGACGGCGTATCCGGCGATGGCGGCGATCGCGAGGGCCCAGCTGACCACGACGGTCATGTTCTTGTTGGCCAGGGCGAGTACGAACGGGTCTCGGATGGAGATGTTCTTGCCGCCGCTGAGCAGCATCAGCAGGATGCCTTGGAAGGCGAGGAACGCGGCGAGGGTCACCACGAATGAGGGGATGCCGATTTTTGAGACCAGGAAGCCCAGGGTGAAGCCGATGACTACGCCGGTGAGGAGGGCGGCGGGGATGGCGGTGTACCACTGCCAGCCGTAGGTGGTCAGCAGGATGGCCATGACGGCGCCGCAGACGCCGCTGGCGTAGCCGGCGGAGAGGTCGATCTCGCCGAGGAGTAGGACGAAGACCAGGCCCATCGCGATCAGGGTTACCGCGGCGCCTTGTGAGAACAGGTTGGCGAAGTTGACCGCGCTGAAGAATGTGGGCCGGGCGATGCCGAAGATCAGGCAGAGCACGATCAGGCCGAGGATGGCCGGCAGGCTGCCGATGTCGCCGCCGCGTACCCGGCCCCAGTAGTCGTGTAGGTGACTGGCGAGCGTCGGCTTGACCACCTGGACGCCGGCGCT
>NZ_JBEZDY010000080.1:0-1330 GCF_040648555.1 Actinoplanes sp. NPDC049118 | reverse complement strand
AGAAGAATGTCTTGGTGGTGCGATGATTGACGTAGCCTACAAAGCACAAAAAGTAATGCAATATCAATAAAATATTGACCTGTCAAAGTTTTGACAGGTTTTTTTGAACAAAAAAAGAAACGGTTTTCATAACTTGTCGATAATATTTCTGTACATAATAAAATACTTCGCAAATTGTAAAATGAAGTTAGCCACCTTGAGTCAAGCAAAAAACATCTGAATCTCTTATACTAGAAGTTCGACCAAATAGTATAAAAAGGAAATTCAGATGCAAGACTATTCTATCACAAGCCAGAGCAAAGGGAAACACCTGACCAATCAAGACCGTTTAAACATTGAACGTTGGCACAATAAAGAAGGACTGAGCAACCGTGAGATTGCGCGCTTATTGAATAAAGCTCATGGGACGATTGACAGAGAGATGAAGCGAGGGGAAATCCAGCTCAAGCGGAAGGTAAAATACTCTGCTAAAAAGGCTCAAGAAAATTATGAAGGATTGAGGGCTCACAGTGTTCGTCCGAGTAAACTCACGACTGAGATTGATTGTTATGTGAGTACACGTCTTAAAGAAGACAAGGACTCTTTGGAAGTCATTCATCAGGCTCTAAAAGGAGTTTCTCTGAGCAGCCTCTACAATTGGGTCAACTGGGGCTGGTTAGAAGCCAAGCGTCATCATCTTTTCTATCCGCAGTATAAGGCGGCAAAGAAAATCAAACCTCGTGCGCCAAAGCATCCTTTTGGTAAGTCTATTGAAGAACGGCCTGAGTTCATTAACAATCGCTTAGAAGTGGGGCATTACGAGATTGACACGGTCATTCTTACGAGAGCTAAGAACAAGGTGCTTTTGACGCTCACAGAGCGAAAATACCGCACGGAGATCATTCGCTTGATTGATGGGAAAACAGCACAGGCGGTCAATGATGAGCTGGTGGAACTTCAAAAAAGTTATGACTTCAAATCCATTACCCCTGACAATGGCCATGAATTTGCAAGGCTCTCTGAGGTCGTAAGCTGTCCAGTTTACTATGCACACGCCTACGCGAGCTTTGAGCGAGGGACGAATGAAAACCATAACCGAATGATTCGTAGGCATCTGCCAAAAGGCACAACAAAGACGACCCCTGAAGAAGTCGCCGCTATCGAGTATTGGATGAACCATTATCCAAGAAAAATGTTCAACTATAAGAGTTCATATGAGATGAGCTTGGCTGGCTAACTTGGACTTGCAATTTGCGCCGCCGTCGCCACCGAAGCCGCCGCGGCCGCCCCGTTCAAGGTCCTGGCGTTCTACAACGGGACCTGGGACGCCGCACACATCGACTTCGACTCC
>NZ_JBEZDY010000079.1:0-1373 GCF_040648555.1 Actinoplanes sp. NPDC049118 | reverse complement strand
CGGGGTTTGGTGGGTTCGTCGTTGGCGTGGGGGTTTTGGGAGCGGCGTTCGTCGATGACGGCGCATTTGTCGGATACCGACCTCCGCCGGATGGCCCGCGGCGGCGTCCTGCCCCTCTCGGACGAACTCGGCGTGGAGCTGTTCGACGCCGGCCTGGCGTCGTCCTGGGGCGTGGTGGCCCCGGTCCGGCTGGACATCGCCGCCCTGCGATCCGCGGGCCCGGTCCCGGCCGTGCTGCGTACCCTCGTGGGTCCGGTCCGGCGCACCGCCCGGACCGGCGTGAGTGCGGACGCGGGCCTCGCCGACCGGATCGGCGCGCTGTCCACGGAGGACCGGGAGCGCACCCTGCTCGACCTGGTCCGGGCGAACGTCGGCTTCGTCCTCGGCTTCGCCGAGCCGGAGAGGATCGCGCCCGGCCGGGCGTTCAAGGAGATCGGGTTCGACTCGCTCACCGCGGTCGAGCTGCGCAACCGCCTCAACGCCGCGACCGGGCTGCGGCTGCCCGCCACCCTCGTCTTCGACTACCCCAACCCGGCCGTGCTCGCCAGGCATCTGGTCGCCGAGCTGGTCGGTGACGCTCCGGCCGCCGCGCCGGCCGGCCCCGTCGCGGCCGGCACCGGCGACGATCCCGTCGTCATCGTCGGCATGAGCTGCCGGTTCCCCGGTGGCGTCGGCTCGCCGGAACAGCTGTGGGACCTGGTGGCGCACGGCACCGACGCGATGTCGCCCTTCCCGGCCGACCGGGGCTGGGACGTCGACGGCCTCTACGACCCCGACCCCGACCGGATCGGCACGAGCTACGTGCGCGAGGGCGGATTCCTGGACCGCGCCGACCGGTTCGACGCGGGATTCTTCGGGATCAGCCCGCGGGAGGCGCTGGCCATGGACCCGCAGCAGCGGCTGCTGCTGGAGTCGTCGTGGGAGGCGCTGGAGCGGGCCGGCATCGACCCGGGCACGGTGGCCGGGAGCCAGACCGGCGTGTTCGTCGGCGTGATCACCAATGACTACACCACGTCGGTGGCCGCGGTGCCGGAGGACGTGCAACCGTTCCTCGGCAACGGCGGATTCAACAGCGTCGCCTCCGGGCGGATCGCGTACACGCTCGGCCTGGAGGGCCCGGCGATCAGCGTCGACACCGCCTGCTCGTCGTCGCTGGTCGCGCTGCACCTGGCCGCGCAGTCGCTCCGGCAGGGCGAGTGCGCGATGGCGCTGGCTGGCGGCGTGTCCGTGATGTCCACCCCGATCGCGTTCACCGACTTCTCCCGGCAGCGCGGCATGGCCGCCGACGGGCGGTGCAAGTCGTTCGCCGCGGCCGCCGACGGCACCGCGTGGGGCGAGGGCGTCGGGATGCTGGTGCTGGAGCGCCGGTCGGA
>NZ_JBEZDY010000078.1:0-1897 GCF_040648555.1 Actinoplanes sp. NPDC049118 | reverse complement strand
GGATATCTCATCCCTCCGGCGTACAAATCCCATCGATCATTGTCACGCCGACACGCCGGGGAGGCATCGATCAACCCGACCATTCAAGATCTGTATCGGCGCGTTACGCACCGCCGGAATCACCAACATCGCCGCCGGCACCCGCCATCACGCCCGCGACAGCACCCGACCGCTGGCACTCCTCGGCATCACCTGACGACTTTGCCGGGGCCCTGGGGTCAGTCTTCCGGGAGCAGCGACAGATGGTCTCACCGAGATGACCCAGCCGTTCTCCCAGCGAAAGATCAACGATTGGCGTGTGCCAGCCGCTTCCGCATGACCTCCCCCGTGGTGGTCATGCGGAAGCGGAACGCGACACCGCCGGAGTCGATGTCTGTCCGCGCGCCCGAGTCGATCCACGACATGGCCCTCGAAGCCTGCGGTCACCCGGCCGGGAGGAACCCTTCCGCGCCAACGCTCGCCCCTGACGTCTGGGGATGTATCGCAGCGACTCGTTCGCCGCGATGCCACACACCAACAGCCGGCTGACCGAGGGCCGCGCCGACCTGACGATCTGCCGGGCAACGTCACGACGCGTCAAGCTCATGGGTCCGTGTCGGACTCGGCAGTGCGCAGCCGGGTCACCAGGCGCTCGAGCGCAGCGACCTCCTGGCGCAGGGCAGTGCGTCCCTTGCGGGTCAGCCGGAGCCAGGTACAAGGCCGGCGTCCCTCGTATCCTTTGTGAACCTCGATCAGTGCGGCCTGTTCCAGGATGCGGATGTGTCCACCGAGGTTGCCGTCGGTGAGTCCAAGTTCGTTACGTAGGACGGCAAAGGTGCATTCGCTTGCCTCGCTCAGCACGGCCAAAATACCGAGCCGTACCCGTTGGTGCACGACCTCGTCGAGTTCCAGGAACGGGTGCGGCGAGGGCTCTGTGTTCACCGTGGTTCGCGGGAGCGCGCCGCGCGAACCGCCGCGAACACCAGCAGCGGCAGCGTCGCCAGGATCAACACGGGTCCGGGCCGGTTCAGGCCGAGCAGGGTGATCTCGCCGCCGAGGGCCGGACCTTCGCCTCCGCTGAGCAGCCAGTCCATCCAGCCCGGAATGCCACCGAGGTGGAAGTACTGCTGCCACCAGGCGAGCAGGCCGAGCCAAGCGCCGGCGGCGATGAGCCAACGGCTGCGCTCGACCCAGCCGAGCACGGCGACGGCGGCCGCGATCGGTATCAGCGGCGTCCGAAACGCCCGCAGCCACTGAACGCTGGGCTCGGTCGGCGCTATCTGGTCGGCCATCGCTGCGGTCTGCGGGTCGACGGGGATTGCGGCCAGCAGCGCCAACCCGACCAGTAGACCTAGTCCGACGCCGGCGAACCATCGCCACGGCACCCGTATGCCCGTGCGCTGGGCGCGCCGTTGGTACCAGAGGCCGATCACCACGAAGGCGACGGGGGTGCCGATGAACCAGAACAGGTACGAGGCGAGCGCGCTGTGCTCGTCGGAAGGTAGTCCGGCCCACCTGCCGCTGCTGAGGCTGCTCACCTGTTGGTACGGCTGCTGATATAGCGCCGTGCTGAGCAGCACCAACGCGGTGAATACCGCCGCAGGAACCCCTGCCCCACCGTGCGCGACGAGTCTGGCCCGACGGCGCAGCCGATGTACCTCTGTCAGCGTCTGCTGAGCCTCAATGTCCATTTCACTCCCTCTGTAAAGGCGACCGCTCTGTACCGCAGAGTACTCATCCGTCTTGCACCCGCCTGCAGCGGGGTGCAGTGACCTTCAAGCGTGGTCGGCCGAAGTAGCCGAGGAAGCCGAGGATGAAGCCGATCTAAAACTGACGGTCATCGTTGACACCTGGGTCTCCGAACACTACGGAGACCATCTATGTCCGAGCCCACCCCACCACTCGACCGGGACGCACG
>NZ_JBEZDY010000077.1:0-1950 GCF_040648555.1 Actinoplanes sp. NPDC049118 | reverse complement strand
CTGGCTCCTACACCTGCCGACCTCGCCGCCTTTCCAACCCATCAACCCTTCTATGAAAGGGACGGTTGACCGTGTCCACTTCAGCTGTGGTGTTCGCCATTTCGATGGGAACGCTGATCGCCGCGCACCAGTTCGCGGACCACATCATCCAGACCGACACCGACGCCAACAGCAAGGCCGATCCCGGATGGGACGGCTGGCGTCACCTGCTTGCCCACGTCGGCACCTACCACCTGACCGCCCTGGTGATGCTCCTCATCACTGCGGCGGTTCTTGACGTTCCGGTCTCGGTCACCGGCGTCATCGCGGGTCTCGGGTTCTCCGCGGTCACTCACGCGGTCCTGGATCGGCGCTGGCCGGTCCGCTGGATCCTCGAACACACCGGGTCCGCCGCGTTTGCGGAAATCAAGACGCCGCTGTGCGGCATGTATCTCGCCGATCAGGCTCTGCACTACGGCTGCCTGTGGATTGCAGCCCTGCTCATCGCCTGTCTGTAAAGGGAAAACGACGCGGGGTCGGTACTGGCTCCTACACCGCCGACCCCACGTCTTCCAACCCATCCACCCCGAAAGGGAGGACGTGTCATGTCCAAATCTACCCCCCGACGCGGTTTCGGGAAACGCTCCGGAACGGTGACGGTCATCGAGGCCAAGGTCCACCGTTCCGCCGAACGCGACGCGCGGATGGCGTTCATCATCACGGCGATCGTCGTGTGCCTGATCGCTATGACGGTGGCCTCCGATCACATGCACCCGATCCTGGCGTTCCTGGTCGGCGCGATGATCAGCCTGATCACCGGCGCCGTCGCCTGGACGCTCGTGCGGATCTGGCCGGTCATCCGGCTCATCTGGTGGTGGATCCCGGAGATCGGCACCGCCGTGCTGCTCACCTACGGGTGGATGCAGCTCGCCAACCACACCCCGGCTCCGGTCACCCTCGCGGTGCTGGCCCTGGTCGTCGGTGTCCCCGCCGCCGTACCCCTGATCCGCCGGCGCATCGTCGCGGTCGTCTGGTGCGTCGTCGTGCGACACCGGCTGCGGGTCTGCTTCTCGCAGTTCATCGTGGCGAACCAGTCCGGTTCCCTGCCGCTGATCCTGTGGGCGCGCCCGACCCCGGTTGGGGAACGTGTCTGGGTCTATCTACGCCCTGGCCTGTCTCAGGCCGATCTGGTCGGGCGCCTCGACAAGATCGCGGTCACCTGCCACGCCTCCTCGGCGCTTATCGAGCGCGCTGCCGAGGGCAATGCCGCCTATCTGCGGTTCGACATCAAACGCCGCGAGGTCCTGAACCGTCAGGTCAACTCGCACCTGCCGAGCCTGGTCGACCCCGACATGCCGGTGATGCCGCGTCAGCCCGGGACGGTCCCGACCGCTCTGGACCTGCCCGACGTCCTGGCCGAGTCCAAGCCGACCGCCGCCGCGAAGACGGCTACTTCACCCAACGGCAGGAAGCCTGCTGCTTCGTCTGCCGCAGACGCCGATTCCGGCGACGACATCACCGACTGGATCTGAGGAGCCGTCATGAGCATTGACCTTTCCGCGTTCGACCTGATCGAGCACCGGAACTGCTTGACGGCACGGGACGTCACCCTGCACAGCGACCTGTACGTCCTGACCTACCTGTGCGGCCACCGTGAACTCATCGCGCACCTGCTCGATGTCGCCGCCGACCTGATGATCACCTCACAGGCGCTGATCCTTCTGTACCTCACGGACGGCTACGACCCCGACCACAGCACCCAGCCCGGGTTGACTGAGGCGGAACGCCACCAGGTCATGACCCTGGCGTCGACGTGTGTCTACAACGCGGCCCTGTACGTACAGGAAGCCCAGCGTCGCAAGGTCCCCCGCGCCAACGCCGGTTGGGACCCCATCACCGCACCGCAAACCGCTTAACCCCGATCGGTACAGGGCGCCCCCTCACGGACGCCCTGTACCCCAAGCGCGCCTT
>NZ_JBEZDY010000076.1:0-2252 GCF_040648555.1 Actinoplanes sp. NPDC049118 | reverse complement strand
CCGGTCTAACCCACACCTACCCAGAAAGATCATCTAGCCGGAAGTGTCACCCACGTCCTGAGACTGATCTGTCACCCAGGTCCTGAGACTCGGCATCCGGCTGCCGACCGGCCCTGCCGCTCTATGCAGGAACTGCGCCCTCTTGCAGATAGACGGTCCGCCGCTGCCTGCGAGCTTGCAGGGCCTGGCGGATGCGGCGCGCCAGCCTCGGGACGGTCAGCTCATCGAGCCGACTCTCAGGGACGAATGACCATTCGTCGATCTCTCCGTCTGCAAACTTGATCGCTGCTAGCTGCTCCGTGCTGAGCTTGCCGCCGTCGAACACAAACAGCATCTTGTCACCCTCTTCCGGGTGGGGTGCCCAGTCGATGGCAAGCAGCGACTTGACGTTGACCTGAAGGCCCAGCTCCTCTTTGACCTCGCGCCGGCAAGCGTCAAGAGGGCTCTCGGAAGCCTCGATGTAGCCGCCCGGGATTTCCCAATACGACTTGTACGTCGGATGGAGGAGCAGGACCTGGTCTTGGTCGTCAACGAAAAGCGCGCCCGCTGCTACCCGAGGAGTAGCGAACGGACGCGCGTTCTCTGCAGAGTCGATCACAGCTGAGACTTTACGGACCTACGTTGCGACGCGCACCCGCTGAGCGAGCCCGGCGAGCTGGAAGCTCGGACGTCCTCGGCCGCGCCGCATCCAGGTCTGGACCAGCTGCCTGCTGATCGCGTGGTGCCGAACCTGCTCGGGAGCCTTTTGCTCCGCGGCGAGTACCGCGGTCAGTGCCTCCTTCGTCAAGTTCCGTGCGCTGAGCGCCCGAGCGGTCTCCAGGGCATGCCTGACCTGCCGCTCGATCGGGAGAGCGCTGGTGTCGACCCGTGGTCCCAGGTCGATGGCTAGCTGTACGTCACCCAGGTCCATTGCGGTAGTCACCCGGTGAATGCTGACATTGGTCGGACCAAAAGCAGTCCAAAGGTAGTTGCTGTCGTGGCCCAGTCGACGGGCCGTTTCGTCTGCCTCGTTGAGGAACGACTGGACCGATGAGCGGTCCTCCGCTCGTGCTGCTGCGACCGATCCGGCAAGTAGCAAGGTGCCGTAAACTGACAGATACTCCGGTCCAGCGGCAGCTAAGCCCGGTTGAAGGTAGGCGGCTGCGTCGTTGGTCAGCTTGGTGGCCTCGGTATAGCGACCGGTCGATAGCAGCGTGTGGGTTACCGAGCGGAACAGGGAGCCGATTACTACCACGTCTGCGCTTCTCTGAGCTGCCGTGAATCCCCGTTCAGCCGCTATCCAGGCGAGATCGGCCTCGCCGAGTTTGGTCAGCAGTACCGCCGTCGCTTGGTAGGACAGCCCGAGCAGAGCGAAGGAGCGACTCTGGTCGTCGCCGCTCAGGGTCTGTGTTGCGGCTTGTGCGCTGGCCAACAGCTCGGGCAGACGCGCGACGACGTAGCCGTAGCGTGAGTCTTGGTAGGCGCTCCAAACTGCATCGACGCTTGCGCCGAGTGTGGTGACGCTCGGCGCTTCCTCCCCGGATGGCTGCATGAAGGGCGACAGCTGTCGGTAGTTGAGGAGTGCGTCACGGAGTCCAGCAACAGTCTTGGTTCCGCTCTCTGAGTTCCATTCCAGCAGCGTGGGTTCCCCGACAAGATCACCAACGGTGACGTCCAGTGCCTCGGCGACGCTCCTGATCACTGAAAGGCGGTCAAGATCGATTCTGCTGTTCT
The DNA here is from genome assembly GCF_040648555.1 of Actinoplanes sp. NPDC049118. Taxonomy (NCBI): domain Bacteria; kingdom Bacillati; phylum Actinomycetota; class Actinomycetes; order Micromonosporales; family Micromonosporaceae; genus Actinoplanes; species Actinoplanes sp. NPDC049118. The sequence continues at coordinate 539 of NZ_JBEZDY010000076.1, read as the reverse complement.
CGATCTTGCTCAGCCAATCAACAGTGCGCCCGACGATTCCTGCCAGCACCTCTTGGGACATGCCCCGGCGGCGTCGGTACCACGCGATCCGCTCACCAACGGTGAGTTCTTCTCCGATACCTCGCATGGACTCATCATCCCGTCAGCAGCCGAAGGTCCCCTGAAAAGTATTCCAGGTTCGAACCCGAATTTGGTCGTACGTTCGTGATCAGAAGAGCAGTCGTCCACTGGGGACGCGCTCAAGACAGGGGAGGAACCCTCGTGAAGCTGTACGTGGACACGACCGGCAAGCAGGTCACGGTGTCGAAGCCCACCGAGACGAAGAACGACCAGAACGGCAATCAGCGTTCCGAGAAGGGAACGGGCCGGCTGATGTGGTCGACCCAGGTCATCGTGCTCGACGAGACCGGCGGTGAGGTCATCGCCATCACTACGGCTGGTGAGAAGCCGAACGTGACGGTGGGACAGCTCGTCGCCATCGAGCAGCTCGAGGCCATTCCGTGGGCGACCAACGGTCGTAACGGCGTCGCGTTCCGCGC
>NZ_JBEZDY010000075.1:0-2281 GCF_040648555.1 Actinoplanes sp. NPDC049118 | reverse complement strand
TGTCGAGTCTCATGACCTGCGTGACAGATCGGTATCAGGACATGCGTGACACTCCGCCGAGTGTTGGTGGAGATCAGCGTGACGGAACAGCGGTATCAAGCAGTCCTGGACGTGCGGGCCGGATCGACGGTGACCGACGTAGCGGCTCGTTTCGGGGTGTCCCGGCAGGCCGTGCACCGATGGCTCGCCTGGTATGAACAGGACGGCCTTGCCGGGCTCGCCGACCGGTCCAGCCGTCCCCGGTCGTCACCGACGCAGACGTCCCCCGAGGTGGAAGCCCTGATCTGCGAGATGCGCCGTCGGCATACCCGGTGGGGTGCCCGGCGGGTGCTGTTCGAGCTGGGCCGCGTGGGGTGTCCGGGACCGTTGCCGTCGCGGATCACGGTGCATCGGATCCTGGTCCGTCACGGCCTGGTCGATGAGCGCCCGCGCCGGCGCCGCCGCGAGGACTATCTGCGGTGGGAACGCGACCGGCCGATGGAACTGTGGCAGATGGACATCGTCGGCGGCGTCCTGCTCGCTGACGGTTCCGAGGCCAAGATCGTCACTGGGGTGGATGACCACTCCCGGTTCTGTGTCATCGCCGCGGTGGTGCCGAAGGCCACCGGCCGGGCGGTCTGCCTGGCTCTGCTCGCCGCGCTGCGGGAGTACGGCATTCCGGACGAGCTGTTGACGGATAACGGCAAGCAGTTCACCGCGCGCTTCAACCAGGGCGGCGGCGAGGTGATGTTCGACCGGATCTGCCGCGAGAACGCCATCACCCACCGGCTCACCAAGCCGCGCAGCCCGACGACCACCGGGAAAGTGGAACGGTTCCACCTGAGCCTGCGCCGGGAACTACTCGATGACCACCCGCCGTTCGCGTCGGTGGCGGAGGCCCAAGCCGCGATCGACAGATTCCGCCACGAATACAACACCGACCGGCCGCACCAGTCACTGAACATGGCGTTTCCCGCCGACCGGTTCCGTCCGAAGACCGACGACGGCATCGCGTTGACGCTGCCACCGTCGCTGACCACCTCGGCGGACGGAATCCGCCCGCCCTCACCGTCTGCGACCGGATCGGCTGTCCGGGCCGCGGTTGCGGCGGAGCTGGCGGTCGAGGTGACCAGGACCGTTCCCGCATCGGGCAACCTGACCGTCAGCGGGCAGCAGTTCTGGCTCGGCCCGGTCCACGCCGGACGCGAGATCACCCTGTGGGCCGACACGACGGTCGTGCATCTGCTCCTCGCGGGTATCCGCCTGAAGACGGTCCCGTCCCGGTTCAACCTGACCCAGCTGCATCACCTGCTCACCGACGGCGGCAGACCGGCCGGGCCGTCACCGATCAGCCCAGCACCGCCGCAGCCTGGCACGGCGATCGAGGTCGAGCGGACCATCAACGCCTGTGGCCTACTCGCCCTGGCAGGACGCCAACACCCCGTCGGGTTCCACCTCGCCGGCCAGCGGGTCACCGCCCGCCTCGACCACGCAGTCCTGCACCTGCTCGACGGCGACCGCACCCTGCTGCGCAGCCTGCCCAACCCGCTATCCCCGGCCGAGCTGCACCGCATCCGCGACGCTCGTCCCGGCGGCCCCGCTCCCGCACCCGCCACCACAGCGCTACGCGTCGACCGGCGGGTCAGCAGCCGCGGCAGCATCAGCATCGCCCGGCAGAAGATCCAGGTCGGCATCGGGCACGCCGGCCAAACGGTCGCCGTCGAAGAAGCCGACACCACCTTCCGCGTCTACGACGGCGACCAACTCCTCACCGAAGTCATCCGCACCACCACCAGGACGATCGCCCGGTTCAAAGCCCGCAAACCCGAACCGCCACGCAGCAACAGGGAATTGCCTGACCTGCCCGCGGATGCTGAGATCACCCCATGACCTCCCCGTGGCCGTCCGACCTGCTCACCGCCCTGCGCCGAGGGCAACTCCTGGTCGCGGAGGTCCCCGCCTCAACACCACGGTGCCGAGCCTGGATCGCCGTCTACCCGCCCGCCGCAGCATCCGCCACCGGCTTCAACCTCTTCCACCGCGAGTTCGACCGCACCTACATCGACAACGACTGGTGCATCGGCCCCGACGACGGAATGATCGAAGTTCGGACGGCTCACGCAGCAGACGAGAGCGAATTGACCAGGCTCCTCATCGACTGGAACGTAAACCCTGAGGCACTGGGATACGCCCACCGATCGGACTACCCGGTCTAACCCACACCTACCCAGAAAGATCATCTAGCCGGAAGTGTCACCCACGTCCTGAGACTGATCTGTCACCCAGGTCCTGAGACTCGGCA
>NZ_JBEZDY010000074.1:0-2331 GCF_040648555.1 Actinoplanes sp. NPDC049118 | reverse complement strand
ACCCCGGAGCGCATCGACGCGGTCCTGGCGCCGAAGGCCGACGCCGCCTGGCACCTGCACGAGCTCACCGCCGACATGGACCTGACCGCGTTCGTCATGTTCTCGTCCGCCGGCGGGCTCGTCCTCACCGGCGGGCAGGCGAACTACGCCGCCGCCAACGTGTTCCTCGACGGCCTCGCCGAGCTGCGGCACGCGCAGGGCCGCCCGGCCACCGCCATGGCGTACGCGCTGTGGGAGGTCGGGGCCGGCCTCGGCGAACTGCTCGGCAACGCCAACCGCAAGCGCATGAAGGGCCTCGGCATCCCACCGCTGAGCCACGACCAGGGCCTCGCCATGTTCGCCGCCGCCCTGCGCTCCGGCCGCCCCGCGGTCGCCCCGATCCGGGTCGACACGGCCGCCCTGCGCGCCCGCACCGACGAGATCCCGGCGCTGCTCCGCGACCTCGTGCCGGCCGTACGCCGGGTCGCCGCGACCGCGACCGCGGCCGCCGCCGTACCCGTCACCGGCCTGGCCGCCCAGCTCGCCGGGCTGGACGAGGCCGGGCGGGTGCGCGAGATCCTGCGGATCGTGCGCGCCCGAGTCGCCGCCGTGCTCGGCCACGACTCGGCCGACGAGATCGCCCCCGACCGCGCCTTCCAGGAGCTCGGCTTCGACTCCCTCGCCGCCACCGAGCTGCGCAACCAGCTGAACACCGCCACCGGCCTGCGGCTGCCCGCCACCCTGGTCTTCGACGAGCCGAACGCGACCGCCGTGGCCCGGTTCATCGACGCCGAACTGGCGCCGGCCGGCCGGCCCGACGCGCAGCCGGCCGTCCTCCGCGAGTCCGACCCGCAGGAGCCCATCGCGATCGTCGGCATGTCCTGCCGCTACCCGGGCGGTGTCGGCTCGCCCGAGGACCTGTGGCGCCTGGTCACCGACGGCGCCGACGCGATCGGCGACTTCCCGCTCGACCGCGGCTGGGACCTCGCCCCGCTGCGCACCCCCGACGGCGGCACCTACGCCACCACCGGCGGCTTCCTCGACGACGCGGCCGGCTTCGACCCCGAGTTCTTCGGCATCTCGCCGCGCGAGGCGCTCGGCATGGACCCGCAGCAGCGCCTGACCCTCGAACTGACCTGGGAGGCCCTCGAACGGGCCGGCATCGACCCGACCTCGCTGCGCGGCAGCCGCACCGGCGTCTTCGCCGGCGTGATGTACCACGACTACCCCGGCGCCGACGGCAACGGCAGCGTGGTGCCCGGCCGCGTCTCCTACAAGCTCGGCCTGGAGGGCCCCGCGGTCGCGGTCGACACCGCCTGCTCCTCATCGCTGGTCGCGCTGCACCTGGCCGTGCAGGCACTGCGCCAGGACGACTGCACCCTGGCCATCACCGGCGGCGTCACCGTGCTGTCCACCCCCGGCGTCTTCGCCGAGTTCGGCCGCCAGGGCGGCCTCGCGCCGGACGGCCGGTGCAAGTCCTTCGCCACCGCCGCGGACGGCACCGGCTTCGCCGAGGGCGCCGGCTTCCTGGTCCTCGAACGGCTCACCGACGCCGAGCGCAACGGCCACCCGATCCTCGCGGTGGTCCGCGGCTCGGCCGTGAACCAGGACGGCGCGTCGAACGGGCTGACCGCACCGAACGGGCCGTCCCAGCGCCGGGTCATCCGGCAGGCGCTGGCCGGCGCGCGCCTCACCGCCGACCAGGTCGACGCCGTCGAGGCGCACGGCACCGGCACCAGGCTGGGCGACCCGATCGAGGCGCAGGCGCTGCTGGCCACGTACGGGCAGGACCGCGACGAGCCGCTCTACCTGGGCTCGGTGAAGTCCAACATCGGCCACACCCAGGCCGCCGCCGGAGTCGCCGGCGTGATCAAGATGGTCATGGCGATGCGCCGGGAACTGCTACCGGCCAGCCTGCACATCGACGAGCCGTCGTCCGAGGTGGACTGGACCGCCGGCGCGGTGCGGCTGCTCACCGAGGCGCGGCCGTGGCGCCGCGACGACCGGCCCCGCCGCGCGGGCGTCTCGTCGTTCGGCATCAGCGGCACCAACGCCCACGTCATCATCGAGTCCGTACCGGCCGCCCCGGCGGCACCGGCCGGACCGGCCGACGCGGTCGTACCGTGGGCGCTGTCCGCCCGGTCCCCGGAGGCGCTGCACACCCTTTCCGACCGGGTGGCCGCGCTGGACGCCCACCCGGCCGACGTGGCCCGCGGTCTCACCACCCGGGCCGCCCTCGACCGGCGCATGGTCAAGGTCGGCGACGCCGTGATCGAGGGCGAGGCCCGCGGCGGCCGCACCGCGTTCATGTTCACCGGCCAGGGTTCCCAGCGTCTCGGGATGGGCCGTGAC
>NZ_JBEZDY010000073.1:0-2683 GCF_040648555.1 Actinoplanes sp. NPDC049118 | reverse complement strand
CCGGTCTAACCCACACCTACCCAGAAAGATCATCTAGCCGGAAGTGTCACCCACGTCCTGAGACTGATCTGTCACCCAGGTCCTGAGACTCGGCAGACTGCAGCCGACCGACCCGCTGTTCCCGTATGACGCGTGCCGCTATCGTCTGGGCATGTCGCTCGTCGCCTGGGCCTACCAAACCTCGGAACAGAAACTAGCTGCTGCCTTGCCTCGACGGTGGTCCCACGTTCAGGGCGTCGCATTGAAGGCCCAGAGCTTGGCTGCTGTTGTGGGTGACGATGCCCCACTGCTTGAAGCGGCTGCTGTCCTGCATGACATCGGTTATGCGCCAGACCTGGTCAGAACGGGTTTTCATCCCCTGGATGGCGCCTACTTCTTGCAATCGATCGATGCACCGGCTCGGTTGGTTCACCTGGTCGCGCATCACTCATGCGCGATCAGGGAAGCACGTCTCCGTGGGCTAGAGGACCAGCTCGCATCCTTTACAGACGAGGAAGGCCCCGTCCGCGACGCTCTGTGGCTGTGTGACCTGACGACGACACCGGATGGGGAGCCGACGGAATTCGCCAGCAGGGTGGCTGAGATCAAGGAGCGGTACGGTCCTGACGACCTGGTGACTACCTTCATTACCAGCGCGGAGCAGGATCTCGGAGCCGCGATCAGTCGCACATACGATCGCCTGCGGGTCGTCAGCAACATCTAGCCTAGGTAAGGCTCCCGGCGCTCAAGGCCGTGCTGTACGCGAATCGACATTGACGGGTGCATCGGTAGGTCATCCAGCTCACGGCGATCGACCCATCGAACCTCCGCTGACTCGCTGCTGGTTCTCAAGCTTCCGCCCACCAGCGTGCCGTGGAAGCAGATCGAGAACTCCTGTCGCACCTCGCCATCGTCGTAAGCAATGACGTGATTTGGGTTCGAATAGATTCCAGAGATTCCGCTGATTTCGACCTGAAGCCCTGACTCCTCCTCGACCTCACGGACAGCGGCCTGTGTAACGGACTCGCCAAGATCCTGTGCTCCGCCTGGAAGTGCCCACAGCCCGTTGTCGGAGCGTCTGATCAAGAGCAGCCGCCCCTCTCCATCCCGGACGATGACCGCTACGGCGACAACCAACGAGTTGGCCGCTGGCGCTGAAGAATCGTTGAGGTAGTCCGTTTTAGGCATCGACTGGTTCCAGACCTTGAGTCATTGAGTGGCTCCAGACTGCGTCGAAGCTTTCGCTGTAGGTGTCGAAAAGGCCGTAGTTGGATGTCCTGCGAAGGTGAAGCGCAGGCGCCATCGGTGCAGTCTTCCCGAACACATGCGGGTTGACGATCATGTCATCGTCGAATCGATAGATCGAGTTGTAGAGCACCGTCTGATGGCTACGCAACTCGATGTTCCGAACGCCGATGAGCGGTCGAAAGAACGCCTGCGCCTGATCGATTTTGGCCGAGATCGTGTCGCGCCCGATGCCTTCGTCGGTGCTGCGCTGCTTGACGGCCTCACAGTCGCGGCTGCCCAGCATCAGACGGACCTGTACGCCTGCGCCAGCCTTTTCGCGTAGGCGCTTGAGGAGGTCCGGCTTCTCGGTGAGGAACATTCCTACGTATACGAGAACGTCGACTTGCGATGTCGCCTGATCCAGTAGGCGATCCCACAGGTTGACGGGTACAGATCCTCGGTTGGCGTACAACTGGACAACACCAGAGGCATCTGCGGTCTCTGAGGAGGCCCGGCGAGCTCCAGGCCACAAGAAATCTTCGTCTTCCTTCAACCGCTTTGCGATCTTGAATCGGGTACGCGGGTGCGGGACTCTCCCACCCACCCAGCGACTGACGGTTTTTACGTCGGTCTCGGTGAACAACGCCAGTTCCGCAGGCGTCACACGTGCCCGGTCGAGTGCGTCTCTGAGCCGTTCGTTCGCCACTGTCGCTCCGTCCGATCACCGTGTGGGACGTTTCCTCCACTATAAACGTCCCAAGCGTCACGGCAAGGCCGTTCTAACGTCACCGATTCCGGGGTCTCCTTGAGTTGCGAGCAAGAAGCCCGCACAGAGCAGTCGTCCACTGGGGATGCGCTCTACAGAAGGAGGAACACCTCATGAAGCTGTACGTGGACACGACCGGCAAGCAGGTCACGGTGTCGAAGCCCACCGAGACGAAGAACGACCAGAACGGCAACCAGCGTTCCGAGAAGGGAACGGGCCGACTGATGTGGTCGACCCAGGTCATCGTGCTCGACGAGACCGGCGGTGAGGTCATCGCCATCACTACGGCTGGTGAAAAGCCGAACGTGACGGTGGGACAGCTCGTCGCCATCGAGCAGCTCGAGGCCATTCCGTGGGCGACCAACGGTCGTAACGGCGTCGCGTTCCGCGCGGTGTCGCTGAAGCCGCTCACTGGTACCTCGTCCAAGTAGGTACTCCGCAACATCCGTACTGCCCGCCACAGTGCCCGTGGCATTTCATCCGCCGAGCGGCCTTTCGCCGCTGACAACAACCCCATCTGTTTGACGGTCCGGTAACAGCTCTGGCTCCTATGTTCCCGGCCCGGCGACCACCGATGGTGGCCGCAAATGTTCTGAAGTGTGGCGCGGGGTCGGTACTGGCTCCTACACCTGCCGACCTCGCCGCCTTTCCAACCCATCAACCCTTCTATGAAAGGGACGGTTGACCGTGTCCACTTCAGCTGTGGTGTTC
>NZ_JBEZDY010000072.1:0-2923 GCF_040648555.1 Actinoplanes sp. NPDC049118 | reverse complement strand
GACATCAGCATCAACAGCAAGGCCTCCAGCCTCGCCGCGTTCCGCAAGCTCGCCGCCGACCCGATCTTCAACGTCACCATCAAGTAACCCACCACCCCGCACGACCCCACGAGCCGCCCGGCACACCAGCCGGGCGGCTCGACCGCTTCCCGGCGCCTGCGGATCGACATTGTCAGACGCCGATGTGCGTGGCATGATCCGTGCGCTTCGCGTCTCATGCGGGGCTTCACGGGGGAGAACGAAATGGTGGTAAGGCGGTCCACGTACGCGTTTTACGTGGCATTGGTCAGCATTCTGGTGCTCGGTGGATTCCTGAATGCGGGCAGGCCCGCGCAGGCGGCACCCGGCGCGGTTGTCACGGTGAAGGGCGAGGCCCGGCCCGAGCCCGCGCCGGCGGAAAAGGTCGCGACCCGGCCGAAGGCCGTTCCGGACGATGATCTGAGCCCGCGGCGGGTCAACGTGAAGCCGGACGCCCGGCCGCCGGTGAAGTCGCGGAAGACGGCCAAGGCCGCTGCCGCTGCCGCCGCCGCCGGGTGTGGTGGGGGCGTGGCACAGTTCGGGAAGATCTACCGCTGCTCTTCGCTGTCGGGGGACCGGCAGGACGTCTTCACCGTGACCACGAGCGTGGCCGGGGACGTGCTGTACGGGACCGTCACCGAGACCGCGAACAACGACGTCACCGACAGCGTCGGCGCGATGCTGTACGACGCCGAGGGCAACTACATCTGCTACTACGGGTCCTACCCGGGCGGCTGTGAGCTCGGCGCCGCCGGGACGTACACCGTCGTGGTGGCGCTCGCGTACGGCGCGGGGGACAAGGCCTACACGCTGTCCGTACAGTCGCAGCGGACGCCGTCATCCTGCAGGACGCTCGGCAACGCGTTCTTCTCGTTCGCCTCGCAGGGCCGCACCGCCGAGCTTGCACACGGGTCGGCGGGGGACTGCTACACCTTCGACCAGCCGGCCGGCAGCGTGCTGCAGATGTACGAGCCGCGGGAGTCGAACGGCGGCGACGTGCAGGGCCACATCCTCAACGCGGAATACCAGCCGGTCTGCCCGGTCCAGTACGCCTACGCCTGCACGCTGGACACGCCGGGACCGTACCGCCTGATGATGTACGAGTCGTACGGCAACGCCGCCACGTACACGCTGCGAATGTCGCGGATCTCCAACTCGACGGGCTGCCCGGTGCTGCGGCCCGCCGCCTTCGGCGACCCGGGCAGCGCCGCCGGCACCGGCACGCTCGAAGCCGAGAAGGACGTCGCCTGTCACAAGCTTCGCGCCTCCTCCGCCGGTGGCGTCGCGGTCCGGATCTTCAACGACCAGTCGATCTGGTGGAACCTCTACGACGACGCCGGTCACGTGGTCTGCGACAAGTACGAAAGCCTGCGCGCCTGCCAGCTTCCGGCGGCGGGCGACTACACGATCATCACGGGCAACCAGGGCTGGGAGCCGGTCACGTACCAGATCGCGGTGGCCGCCCTCTACCGGCCCGCCGGATGCGCAACCGGCACGGCGCTGCGGTGGGACCAGGCGGCGGCGCTGCTGCACCAGACGTCCCCGGTGCAGACGAACTGCCAGCAGTTCCAGGGCAAGGCCGGCCAGCGCGTCGTCGTGTACGCGGCGCCGACCCGGTACAACGAGACCTCCGAGACGGTCGTGGACGGCACGGGCCGGGCGCTCTGCCTCGGCTACAGCGAGGAGACCGGGTGCCTGCTGCCGGCCGACGGCACCTACCGGGTGATCTCGTACCTGGACCGGTGGGACTCCGAGAGCTCCGACGAGACGTACAAGGTGCAGATCCGCAGCCTCTCCGCGCCGAAGGGCTGCCCGGTGGTGCGGCCGGGCGGGTTCAACGAGCCGCCGGCCGGCGCTTACGGACCCATCCGCTGCCGGATCCTGCGGATCCCGGGCCCGGGCACCTACCAGATCCGGGCGTACGACGACGAGAACTACCAGACGTACGCCGCGGTGTTCGACACCACCGGACACCGGATCTGCGACGACTCCGGAAGGTGCGAGTTCCCGGCGGCCGGCGACTACACGCTGGTGCTCTCCGCACAGTCCACCGGCAAGGTCATCGACAACGACTTCTCGTACGTCCTGAGCGTGCTGCCGCAGCGGCCCGCGGGATGCCCGCCGCTGTCGCAGGAGCTCTACCGCGGCGTGTTCACCGCCCCGGGCCAGGTCCTCTGCGTTCAGCTGCCGCAGCCGACCGGGCAGCGCATCGTCGAGCTGGTCCCCGCCGAGAGGAGGTACCCGCTCACGCGGGTCTACGACTCCGAGGGCACGTACATCTGCGACTCCTCGTACGAGTTGTGGCAGACCAGCTGTGAGCTGGACGGAACCGCCCCGTACGTCGCCGTCCTCTCGCAGCAGGAGGGTGAGGTGCCCGGCCCGTTCGCGGCCCGCTTCCTGCGGGTCGACGGCCCGCCGTCCTGCCCGGCCTTCGACGGCGCGGCGCTGACGCTCACCACCGGCGGCGACGACTTCTCGGCCTGCCGCAGCATCCCCGCCGACGCGCACACCGCCAGGGAGATCTTCACCTGGAAGCGCACGGCGGGCACCGGCGGCGCCTATCTGTCGATCTTCGACTCCAACGGTGTCCGTCGCTGCGGCCCGACCGGGACGTTCCCGGAGCGCACGGCGACCTGCGCCCTCCCGGCCGGCCAGCTCACGGTGATTCTCAACGCCACCGAGGCGGACGCGACCTTCGAGCTGACCCGCCAGCCCTGAGGGATCGGAGGGCGGCCCGCTCATTGCGGTGCCGCCCTCCTGCCCAGGTCAGCGCTGCGCCCTCGGCAACCTCTGCTCTGCCGACTCCTGTCCTGTGTCCGGTACCACCCGGATGGCGAGGTTTTTCGGCGCCGAAATCCTCAAGTCGTGGTGTTCAGACCGTTCGCAACTCGGCGGCACCTGTTCG
>NZ_JBEZDY010000071.1:0-3275 GCF_040648555.1 Actinoplanes sp. NPDC049118 | reverse complement strand
ACCTCAGCACCCAGATGACGCGCCAACTGCACCGCCGCCATCCCCACACCACCCGCACCCGCATGCACCAACACCCGCCGACCCGCACACACGCCGGCCAGGTCCACCAGGCCGTACAGGGCGGTCACGTAGGTGACGGGCACCGCGGCCGCCTGCGCGAAGGTCCAGCCCTGCGGCATCGGCGCCAGATAGGTGCGGTGTGTGACGGCGACCGGCCCGAACGCGCCGGTGAAGAGCCCCACGACCCGGTCACCGACCGCCAGGTCGGTGACGCCCGGGCCTACCTCCAGCACCACGCCGGAGGCCTCGCCGCCCATGATCTCGTTGACGTGCACCATGCCGAGCGCGGTGACGACGTCGCGGAAGTTGAGCCCGGCGGCGCGGACACTCACCCGGACCTCGCCCTCGGCGAGTTCCCGGGCCAAGTCCGGAGCCGGCACGAGGGCGAGGTTCTCCAGGGTGCCGCTGGCGGTGACGTCGAGCCGCCACGGCACGTCCCCGGCGGGCGGGGTGAGTGCGTCGCCGCCGGCGCGGCGCAGCCGCCGCACGCGTACCGTGCCGCCGTGCACGGCCAGTTCCGGTTCACCGGTGCCGAGCGCGTCCGGCAGGGCGGCGCGGGAGGCCTCGGCGTCGTCCAGGTCGACCAGTACGAACCGGTCCGGGTTCTCCGCCTGCGCCGAGCGCACGAGGCCCCAGGCGGCGGCCGTGATCAGGTCGGTGACGTGCTCGCCGGGTTCGGCGACGACGGCGCCGCTGGTGACCAGGGCCAGCCGTGACCGCTCGAAGCGGTCGTCGGCGAGCCACCGCTGTACCAGCGTGAGCACGTCCGCGGTGGTCCGGTGCACGTCGGCGGCGAGGTCGCCGGTGTCCACGCCGGTCACGGGCAGCACCACGACGTCCGGCACGTCCCCGGTCAGGTCGTCCAGGCCGGTGACCTCCGTCCACGATCCCCGGAATCCGTCCGCCGCGAGCGGGGCGACGGTCCACTCGGGGCGGTACATCGCGTCCTGCGCGGGGCCGCGGGCGTCGCCGGCGAGCTGGTCGGCGGTCACCGCCCGCAGGTCGAGGGCCTCCACCGCGACGACGGGCTCCCCGGTGCCGTCGGTGGCGAGCACCGACATGCTGTTCGGGCCGGTCATGGTGATCCGGCAGCGCAGTTCGGCGGCGCCGGAGCCGAAGAGGGTCACCCCGGTGAAGGAGAACGGCAGCTTCGTCGCCGCGTCGTCCTCCAGCAGCGTGCTGCCCTGCAGGACGGCGTCGAGCAGCGCGGGATGCAGGGCGTACCGGGCGGCGTCCGCGGACGCGGTCTCGGGCAGCGCGACCTCGGTGAAGATCTCGTCGCCCCGGCGCCAGGCGCGGCGCAGCCCGCGGAACGCGGGACCGTAGCCGTAGCCGTCCGCCTCCAGCCCGGGGTAGAAGCCGGCCAGGTCGACCGGCCCGGCGCCCGCCGGCGGCCAGGCCCGCAGGTCCGTTGCGCCCGCCGCGGTGCCCGCGGCGAGCGTGCCGGCGGCGTGGGTGGTCCAGACGTCCGAGCCGGCGCAGGAGTGCACGGTCACCGGCCGGCGTCCGTCGTCGGCGGCGACGCCGACCACCACCCGCAGCACGACCGGCCGTTCGTCGAGCACCAGCGGCGCGGCCAGCGTCAACTCCTCCACCCGGTCGCAGCCGACCTCGTCACCGGCGCGCACGGCCAGCTCCACGAACGCCGCGCCGGGCAGCAGCATGCTGCCGAACACCTGGTGGTCGGCCAGCCAGGCCGGGTTCCGCGCGGAGACCTGGCCGGTGAGCACGACGCCGTCGCCGTCGGGCAGCACCACGGCCGCGGGCAGCAGCGGGTGCGTGGTCGCACCGAGGCCGGCCGAGGTCAGGTCGCCGGGTCCGTCGTCGGCCTCGAGCCAGAACCGGTGCCGCTCGAACGCGTAGGTCGGCAGGTCGACGATCCGCCCGTCGCCGGGCGGCAAGGTAACGTCCGCGCCGTGGCTGAACGCCTCACCGACCGAGGCCAGGAACCGCCCCCAACCACCGTCATCCCGGCGCAGGCTACCGACGACCGTGCCGCCCATCTCACTGATCGGCACCGCCACCACCGGATGCGCCGACACCTCCACGAACAGACCGAAGCCCTCATTCGACAGGGCCTCGATCGCGTCGGCGAACCGCACCGTCCGCCGCAGGTTCTCAAACCAGTAGCCCGCATCCAACGACGTGGTGTCCGCCCATTCGCCGGTGACGGTGGAGAACATCGGCACCGCCGACGCGACCGCGTTCACCTCGCCGAGCCCGACGATCAACTCCTCTCGCAGGCTCTCCACCATCGCCGAATGCGACGCATAATCCACCGCGATCAACCTGGCCCGAACCCCGTCGGCCTCGCAGGCGGCGACCAGATCCCGCACCGCCTGCGGCTCACCGGACACCACCACCGACGACGGGGCGTTGACTGCCGCAATCGAGACGCCTTCGGGTAGCTCGGTCAGGGGGCGACCGATCGACGCCATCAGGCCGGTGCCGGACAACACCCGGATCGCCTTCGACCGCACCGCGACGATGCGCGCCGCGTCCGCCAGAGACAGCGCACCCGCCACACAGGCGGCGGCGATCTCCCCTTGCGAATGCCCGACCACGGCCGCCGGCACGACCCCGAACGACTCCCACAACCTCGCCAGCGACACATGCACGGCAAACGACACCGGCTGCACCACATCCACCCGCGACAACAGGCCCTCATCCTTGAGAGCCTCGAACAGATCCCAATCGACGTGCGGCGCCAACGCCTCCGCGCAATCCCGCAGAGCGGAGGCGAAAACCGACGATGCCGCGGCCAGCTCGACCGCCATACCAACCCACTGCGAACCCTGACCCGGGAACACCATCACCGGACCACGACCGTCGCGTACGGGCGGCGCCGTCTGCAGGTCCCGCAGCGCGTCGATCAGCTCCCCGGCGGTCGTACCGACGACGGCCGCACGGTGCGGCAGCCGGCCGCGCTGCGTGGCCAGCGACACCGCCACGTCGGCCGGCTCCGGGTCGGCCGACAGCAGCGAGATCAGCCGCTCAGCCTGGCCGCGCAGCGCCGCCTCGGACCGCGCGGACAGCGGCAGCAGCACCGGCCGGGGCTCCGCAGGCCGGGTCGCCTCGACCGCTTCCGCCGCGGCCTCCTCGATGATCACGTGCGCGTTGGTGCCGCTGATCCCGAACGACGACACACCCGCGCGCCGCGGCCGGTCCGTTGCCGGCCACTCCCGGGCCTCACTGAGCAGCGAAACGGCGCCCGA
>NZ_JBEZDY010000070.1:0-3491 GCF_040648555.1 Actinoplanes sp. NPDC049118 | reverse complement strand
GGCCCGTCCGCCCGGCCCGTCCGCCCGGCCCGTCCGCCCGGCCCGTCCGCCCGGCCCGTCCGCCCGGCCCGTCCGCCCCGGCCCGTCCGCCCCGGCCCGGCCCGTCCGCCCCGGCCCGTCCGCCCCGGCCCGGCCCGTCCGCCCCGGCCCGTCCGCCCCGGCCCGGCCGCCCCGGCCCGGCCCGTCCGCCCCGGCCCGTCCGCCCCGGCCCGGCCCGCGCCGGCCCGCCCGCCCCGGGCCCGCCCTCCCGACCAACCGGTCCGGGAGGGCGGGGCAGTCCCGGAGTGAGCGGGGGTGCGGCAGGCTTCCGGAACGCGCGGCTGTCGCAGGCTTTGTCCGCCAGCAGCACCGAGACCCGGCGCCGTGACGACCCGGCCCGCCCGCGACAGCCGTCGAGCGCCTCGACGGCCTTGACGATGTCGAGATATTCGTGCGGTGGTGAGCACACCTTCGGGTGCCATAGCCGTCGACGCCCAGGTGGTGCTTGCTGCCGGGCATACCAAGGTTGACCAGCGATGGACCTGTGCCGGACCCTTTCGCCTCGATGCAGCTGCCGCCGACCACGGCGCGGGACAGTCGATCCTGCCCGGGGTGTCCAGGTCGGCCGGAAAGCAGTCGGTGGAGTCGGGGTCGAACACCACGGAAATCTGTCCAGCGTTCGAGTCCCCGCCAGCAGGTCACCCGGAGCCGAAGCAGAGTTGCCGGGAAGCTCCCGATCTAACTCGAGCGTGGCCCGGCTATCGGCGGCCTCCTCCGCAAGGCACGAACAGGGTGCCCTGCGGACACTGCTGGTCCGGCGTCCGTCCGGATCGAGCTCTGTCCGCACAGGAATCTCGGTCCGGCCCCACCTCGTCCTCGATGACCCACGGCCTACCCACGCCCACCGGACGAGACTGATCTCGATGCCGTAGCGCCGATCGGTGTCTATTCAGGAGCAAGTTTTAGGAGCCATTGGTAACCGTATGTATTTGTGGTTCCCGATAAATTGGCATGATCGACATCCGGCGGGAGCTCCTAATCCTCGCCGGATCGCGGAATAATGAATACATGCGGCAGCTTCAGTTGTTCAGCACCCGGGAATTGGCCGCCATGCGCGACCGAACCGCATCCCGTAATCATTCTCCCGCGCGGGAGAGATTCCGTCGCGATCACGAACGCCATCGCAGCTGGGGCCTTTCCCGGCGCCACGCCGAGCGCCTGCGTCACGCACGTAGCCGACCCGATGGCGCCGTCCCGGCAAGCAAGAACGAACAGCGCCGGGAGACTCCCCGGTCGACACGGCCGGACGGGCCCGCCCGCGTCGAGCAGACACCACAACCGGCACCACCCCGACCCGCCGCAACGCGTCAACGCCACAACAACCAGCGGACCGTTCAGGATGGACCGGCGACGGGGACGGCGACGGCGACGGCGACGGGGACGGCGACGGCGACGGGGACGGGGACGGCGACGGCGACGGGGATGGGGATGGCGACGGACCCGGCCGAGATGCGCCGGCCACGGACTGCACCTGTCGGCCGAGGCCTATGGCCTGTTGGCGGGGCGGGATCTGTTGGCCGGGCGGGATCTGTTGGCCCGGTGGGACCTGTTGGACGGGGCGGACATGTCAGCCGGGCGGGACCTGTCGAGAGTCGTCGGCCACGGCCGGCGAGCAGCCGGGCGTGCCAGGCCCGGCCACATTCGCAGACTCGTCCGCGAACGACGCCCGCCCTCCGGAATGCACCTGCCGACGGCATCGCTGCATCGTTCGCATTGCACCGGAAACCCGACATCGAACCAACTTCCCTGGCCGCGCCGAGGCCACCCCCGCGAACCGCGGCCATCTCGAAAATCCGCGAATACAACGAACTGACCCACGCGGCGGAATTAACCGAACGGCACTCAAAGTAATGCAGACCCGCCCCTTCCGGGGGTTCCGAAAGGCCGAATTCAAGACCCGGCAGGTCCTCACGCAAGGAATGCCAATCATTCCCAGGACGAAGCGACCGACGCATTCTCGCCGGCAGACTCGCGCATTCGCGCGGCTTTCGTCGCTACGACCTGACAAATACGCAGAGTGACCCGGCCGGCCCCGCCGACCGTGATCGGCGGCCCGGCCCGGACTGAACACCGCACCCGGCGCCGCCTGCACGACCCCGCACGGCTGCCGTGCCTCGACGCCGCTTCAGGCTTGGTCGACAGCTCACGCATGAGGTTGTGCGCAACGGCGGCCACCCCACCTGGGAGGCCTTCGGGACAGCACTGGCCGACACCCGTTTCTCACGAACATTCAGCGTCGGGTCTAGCTGGGAGGCGGTGCCGAAGCAAATTTCGTGAAGCCGGCCGACGGGCCCCACCGGCCGGCGCCGCGTGGTCGAACGGTGACCTGGTCAGACGTGCCGTCCTCGGCCGCTGCCGTCCGGTCACAGGGATCATTCGCGGGATGTGCTCCAGCCACCATCTCGCGACCGGAACCGGGCGGCTGGGCCCGCCGCACTTGACCGCGTCTGCCCCATCGTGCGGTGTGTCTGTGCTCCCGAGGTAGCCGGTAGCGATTCCCGGGCGCGACGACGCTACCCTCCACAGTCGTCACGACGACATCGATCAATGGAGATTTGCATGCGCAGGTCGGGTAGGCGTTTTCTGGTCGGCGGAGCCTTCGCGGTCGCCGCCGCGGCATCGGCGTTGACGCTGCCGGGCCTGGCGTCCGCCGCCGAACAGCTCGGCGACACGGTGCCGGTGGTTTCCAACCAGCCGGCGACGTATGACTTCAGGACCACCGTGCCCGCATGGAGCGTGGTGTCGCTGCGCTCCTCGGCCGGTTCCGACTTCAACCTGAGGGTGTACGACGGCCCCGGCTCGGTGGACAGCGCGCGCAACAAGACCGACTTCGTGCTGGTGAACTCCAACCCCGGTGCGCACGCGCCGGCCGACTACATCGCGCGGACGATCCAACGCAGCGGGCCGGGGCGGTACTCGTTGCGGTTCAACACGAACGTTGCCACGCTGGGTGTGCCGACCAATCCCGCACCGGGCGCGGGCAGCGTGATCCGGACGACGTCGAACTCGCCGGTCACCCTGGTCAGGCTGAACCTGACGCCGGGCCTGGGCTTCCGCCTCAGGTTCCCGCCGCGCACCAGCGCCTACGTGCTCAACGGCAACCCCGGCACCACAACCGTCATCGGGCGCGACGTGGCGGAGGCGAGGAACATCTCCGCCGGCGGCCAGCTGTGGGGGGCCTGGACGATCGGCAGCGCCGAGAGCGGCGGCTGTATCGCCTTCACCGATCCCAACTTCGGCAGCGGTTTCGTCCCGGTGCTGGTCCTGATCGACGACGAGCCGATGGGCTCGGCCGGCAAGACCTTCCAGCCCTACGCATACAACCGCGAGGTCGATCCGGAGGAGTGCTGAGGCGACCGGCGCCGCCGGGAAGCGCGGACCACCGCGCCCCGGCGGCGCCGGCCCGCTCTCCGTGCCGGCCCGCTCTCCGTGCCGGCCCGCTCTCCGTGCCG
>NZ_JBEZDY010000069.1:0-3616 GCF_040648555.1 Actinoplanes sp. NPDC049118 | reverse complement strand
CAGTGCGCGGACGGCCTGTTCGTGCCGGCGCTGCGCAAGGATCGGCCCGAGGTGCCGGCGTTGTTGTCAGCACTGGCGGCGTCTCACAGCGGTGGTGTGGATCTGGACTGGGAGTCCTTCTTCGCCGGTCGCGGTGCGAGCGTGGTGGACCTGCCCACGTACCCGTTCCAGCATGAGCACTACTGGCTGCGGCCGGCGGCGGCCACCGGCGACGTGAGCTCGGCCGGCCTGTCCGCCGCCGAACACCCCCTGCTCGCCGCGGTCGTCACCGTGCCCGGCTCCGCCGAGACCGTGCTCACCGGGCGCATCTCCACCGGAACGGTGCCGTGGCTGGCCGACCACGAGGTGCTCGGCACCGTGCTGTTCCCCGGCACCGGCTTCGTCGAACTCGCCGTCCGCGCCGGCGACGAGGTCGGCTGCGGACACCTCGAGGAGCTCACCCTTCAAGCCCCGCTCGCGCTGGACGAGCACCGGTCCGTCGTGCTGCGGGTGGTCGTCGGCGCCGAGGACGCCGGGCGGCGCCCGGTCACCGTCTACTCCCAGGCCGACGAGACCTGGATCTCCCACGCCACCGGCCTGCTCGGCGCCGGCGGCGCCGCGCCGGTCATCGACGCGCAGTGGCCGCCCGCCGGCGCCCTGCCGGTGTCCGTGGACGACCTCTACCCGTCGTCGGCCGAGCAGGGCTTCGCGTACGGCCCCGCCTTCCGCGGGCTGCGGGCGGCCTGGCGGCACGGCACCGACGTCTTCGCCGAGGTGAACCTCCCCGACGACACCACCGCACAGGGGTACGGGCTGCACCCCGCCCTGCTCGACGCCGCCCTGCACGCCATCGGGCTCGGCGAGTTCTTCCCCGACGACGGCCGGGCCCGGCTGCCGTTCGCCTGGACCGGCGTCACCCTGCACGCCACCGGCGCCACCGCGCTGCGGGTCCGGCTCAGCCCGGCCGACGGCGACGCCGTCGCGCTGAGCATCACCGACCCGGCCGGTGCGCCGGTCGCCACCGTCGAGGCCCTCACCTTCCGTGCCGTCGCCGCCGACCAGCTGAACGTGCGACCCCGGCACACCTACCGGGTGGAGTGGGTCGCGCCGAACCCGGCGCCCGTCGCCTGGGTCGGCACGGTGGCCGTGCTCGACGCCGCCGCGGACCTAGACGGCGTGGCCGGTGCGCCGGACGCCGTCGTCCTGGAGGTGCCGGGCGCCGACTCCGCACAAACCGCGGTTGCCACGATGCTCGCCACTGCGCAGCGCTGGCTGGCCGACGAGCGCTTCGCCACGTCCCGCCTGATCGTGGTCACCCACGGCGCGGTGGCGGTCGACGGCCCCGTCGAGGACTTGGCGAACGCGCCGCTGTGGGGCCTGATCCGGTCCGCGCAGAACGAGAACCCCGACCGGTTCGTGCTGCTCGACGCCGACGGGTCGCTGCCCGGCGAACTGCTCGGCGCGGCACTCGCCGCCGGGGAGCCCGAGCTCGCCGTCCGCGGCGGGGACCTGTTGGTGCCTCGCCTGGTCCGGGTCGTGACGACCCCCGCCGGGACACCCTTCGACGCCGATTCGACCGTGCTGGTCACCGGCGGCACCGGGGCGCTGGGTGCGCTGGTGGCCCGGCACCTGGTCGCCCGGCACGGCGTACGCCGGCTGGTGCTGACCAGCCGCCGCGGCCCGGCCGCCCCCGGCGCCGCCGAGTTGCGGGACGAACTCGCCGCGGCCGGCGCCGAGGCGGCCCTGGTGGCGTGCGACATCGCGGACCGGGACGGCGTCGCCGCGCTGCTCGCGGCGTACCCGGTGACGGCCGTGGTGCACACCGCCGGTGTGCTGGACGACGGGGTGCTCACCGGGCTGAGCCCGGAGCGGCTGGCGGCCGTGCTGCGGCCCAAGGTCGACGCGGCCGCCCACCTGGACGAGCTGACCCGGGAGCTGCCGCTGACCGCGTTCGTGCTCTTCTCGTCGGCGGCCGGCGTGTTCGGCAACCCCGGGCAGTCCAACTACGCCGCCGCCAACACCTACCTGGACGCGCTCGCCGGCCGCCGCCGGGGGGCGGGGCTGCCCGCCACGTCGATCGCCTGGGGACCCTGGGCGACCGAGCGCAGCGCGATGACCGGCGCCCTCGGCGACACCGACCGCGGCCGGATGACCCGGTCCGGCGCGCTCGCCCTGTCCGCCGCCGACGGCCTCGACCTGTTCGACCGGGCCGCCGCCGGTGCCGACCCGATGCTGATCGCGATGCGGCTGGACACCGCCGCCATGCGCGGCGCCGACGTGCCGCCGGTGCTGCGCTCGCTGGTGCGTACCACCGCCCGCCGCGCCGCGGGCACCGCCGACCCGGCCGCCCCGGCGCTTCCCCCGCGCCTGGATCTCATCCTGGAGGTCGTCCGCACCGAGGTCGCGCGGGTGCTGGGGTTCGGTTCGGCGGCGCAGGTGGACGTGGCGGCGGCGTTCTCGGATCTGGGTTTCGACTCGTTGACGGCGGTGGAGTTGCGGAACCGTCTGGTGGCGGTCTCGGGTCTGCGGTTGCCGGCGACGCTGGTGTTCGACTATCCCTCGCCGGAGGCGCTGGCCCGTTTCCTGCTGGGCGAGGCGGGCGGTGCGGCGACGATCGAGGTCCGGGAGCGTCTCGTCGACTCCGACGAGCCGATCGCGATCGTCGGCATGTCGTGCCGGTATCCGGGCGGTGTGTCGTCGCCGGAGCAGCTCTGGGATCTGCTGGTCTCAGGCGGGGACGGTATCTCGGACTTTCCGACGGATCGTGGCTGGGAGCTGTCGTCGCTGTTCAGCGATGATCCGTCGCGGGCGGGCACGTCGTATGTGCGCGAGGGCGGGTTCCTGGCGGATGCGGCGTTGTTCGATCCGGCGTTCTTCGGGATCAGCCCGCGTGAGGCTGTGGCGATGGATCCGCAGCAGCGGCTGCTGCTGGAGGCCTCCTGGGAGGTCTTCGAACGCGCCGGCATCGACCCCACCTCGGTACGCGGCTCCCGCACGGGCGTCTTCGCCGGGGTGATGTACCACAACTACGCGGCCTGGCTGGCCGAGATCCCCGAGGAGGTCGAGGGCTTCCTCGGCACCGGGGCGTCCTCCAGCGTGGTCTCCGGCCGCGTGTCGTACGTTTTCGGCCTGGAGGGCCCGGCCGTCACCGTGGACACGGCCTGCTCTTCGTCGCTGGTCGCGATGCACCTGGCGGCCCAGTCGCTACGCCGCGGCGAATGCGGCCTGGCCCTCGCGGGCGGCGTCACGGTGATGCCCACGCCGGACACCTTCATCGGCTTCTCCCGCCAGCGGGGGCTGGCCGCCGACGGCCGGTGCAAGTCGTTCGCGGCCGCCGCGGACGGCACCGGCTGGGGCGAGGGCGTCGGCGTGCTCCTGCTGGAGCGGCTGTCGGACGCGCGTGCCAACGGGCACCGGGTGCTGGCGGTGATCAGCGGCAGCGCGGTGAACCAGGACGGCGCCTCCAACGGTCTGACGGCGCCGAACGGTCCGTCGCAGGCGAGGGTGATCCGCGCGGCGCTGGAGAGCGCGGGATTGTCCATGTCGGACGTGGACGCGGTGGAGGCACACGGCACGGGCACGACGCTGGGCGATCCGATCGAGGCGCAGGCGTTGCTGGCGACGTACGGGCAGGGTC
>NZ_JBEZDY010000068.1:0-4106 GCF_040648555.1 Actinoplanes sp. NPDC049118 | reverse complement strand
CGGTAAACCGGGAAACGCTCGTACAGGTCACGGCCCATCCCGAGACGCTGGGAACCCTGGCCGGTGAACATGAACGCGGTGCGGCCGCCGCGGGCCTCGCCCTCGATCACGGCGTCGCCGAGCAGGACCGCGCGGTGCGGGAACTCCGCGCGGGTGGTGGCCAGCGACCAGCCGACGTCGGCCGGGTGCTCGTCGCGCACGGCGGCGAGGCGGGCGATCTGGTCGCGCCGGGCCTGCGGGGTCCTGGCGGAGACCGGCCACGGCACGATCTCGCCGGTGTCCGGGCGCTGCGCGGCGGCCGCTGCCGCGGCGGGCTGTTCGATGATGACGTGGGCGTTGGTGCCGCTGATGCCGAACGACGAGACACCCGCACGCCGCCGCTCCGACGGCGGCCAGGCCAGGTTCTCCCGGGCCAGGGACACCGCGCCCGCGTCCCAGTCCACGAAGGATGAGGGCGCGTCCACGTGCAGCGTCCGGGGCACCACCCCGTGGCGCATCGCCATCACCATCTTGATCACGCCGGCGACACCGGCGGCGGCCTGGGTGTGCCCGATGTTGGACTTCACCGACCCCAGATAGACCGGCACCTCCCGGTCCTGGCCGTACGTCGCCAGCAATGCCTGCGCCTCGATCGGATCACCAAGGGTGGTGCCGGTGCCGTGCGCCTCCACCACGTCGACCTGGTCGACGGCAAGACCCGCGTTTGCCAGCGCGGCGCGGATCACCCGCTGCTGCGACGGGCCGTTCGGCGCCGTCAAACCGTTCGACGCACCGTCCTGATTCACCGCCGAGCCCCGGATCACCGCGAGGACCCGATGCCCGTTGCGCACCGCGTCGGAGAGGCGCTCCAGGACCACAACACCGACGCCTTCGCCCCAGCCGACCCCGTCGGCGGCGTCCGCGAACGGCTTGCACCGGCCGTCGGCCGACAGACCACCCTGGCGGGAGAACTCCACAAAGGTCTGCGGGGTCGACATCACGGTCACACCACCGGCGACCGCCAGACCACATTCACCCGATCGCAGCGATTGGGCCGCCAGATGCAGGGCCACCAGCGACGATGAGCACGCCGTGTCGACGGTGACCGCCGGACCCTCGAAGCCGAAGGTGTAGGAGACCCGGCCCGAGGCGATGCTGCCCGCGCTGCCGTTGCCGCGGAAGCCCTCGAAGGAGTCCTCGGTGAGCAGGTTGCCGTAGTCGGCGTACATGACACCGGCGAACACTCCGGTACGGCTGCCGCGCAGCCCATGCGGATCGATGCCGGCCCGTTCGAGGGCCTCCCACGTGGTCTCCAGCAGCAGGCGCTGCTGCGCGTCGGTGGCCAGGGCCTCGCGCGGGCTCATCCCGAAGAACTCCGGATCGAACTCCGCGGCGTCGTGCAGGAAGCCACCATGCCGGGTGTACGACGTGCCGGCAACATCGCGGTCGGCGCTGTACAGCCGGTCCACGTCCCAGCCGCGATCGCCGGGGAACTCCCCCACCGCGTCCACGCCGTCGCGGACCAGGTTCCACAGGTCCTCGGGCGAGCCGACCCCGCCGGGGAAACGGCAACCCATGCCGACGATCACCACCGGATCGTCGGAGACCGGCGAACGTTCCAGGACCGGGCTCACCGGTTCGACACCGAGCAGTTCGTCGCGCAGGTGCCCGGCGAGGGCCAGCACGGACGGGTAGTCGAAGACGGCGGTCGCGGGCAGGCGCAGCCCGGTGGCGGCACCGAGCCGGTTGCGTAGTTCCACCGCGGTGAGCGAGTCGAAGCCGAGGTCCTGGAAGGCCTTGCCGGGGTCGATCCGGCCGGTGTCCGGGTGGCCGAGCACGTGTGCGACCTGGGTGCGGACCAGGTCCACAAGCGTCGCCTCCCGTGCCGCCGGGTCGAGGGCGGCGAGGCGGCGGATCAGGTCGGCGCTGCCGGCGGCGGCGCGGCGGGACGGGCCTCGTACCAGGCCGCGCAGCATCGGCGGGATCTCGTCGCGGAGGCGCAGCGCGGCGGTGTCCAGGCGGACCGGGACGACCACGGCCGGGCCGGCGGCGAGGGCGGCGTCGAAGAGCGCGAGGCCCTGTTCCCCGGTGAGCGGCGGCAGGCCGCTCCGGGTCATCCGGGCCACGTCCTCCTCGGTGAGCTCGGCGGTCATGCCGCCGGAGCGCACCCATGGTCCCCAGGCGAGCGAGGTGGCCACCAGGCCGTTCTCCCGGCGCCATTCGGCGAGGGAGTCCAGGTAGGCGTTGCCGGCCGCGTAGCCGGCCTGTCCGGGGTTGCCGAGCAGCCCGGCGACCGAGGAGAACAGCACGAACGCGTCCAGGTCGAGGTCCTTGGTCGCCTCGTGCAGGTGCCACGCGGCGTCGACCTTGGGCCGCAGCACCGCCTCGACCCGCCCAGGCGTCAGCGACTCGATGACCCCGTCGTCCAGGACACCGGCCGAGTGCACCACCGCACGCAGATCCGCAATGCCCGCGATCAACGCGTCCACCGCCGCCCGGTCGGTCACGTCACACGCGACGACCCGGCCCGGCAGCTCGTCGGCGCCGGGCGTCTCCGGGCCACGACGGCTGACCAGCACCAGATCGGTGACACCCTGCGCGGCCAGATGCCGGGCGACCACCGCGCCCAGGCCGCCGGTGCCGCCGGTGATCAGAACGGTGCCCTCGGCGGGCCAGGCGAACGGCTCGGGACTGCCCGCGATGCGGGCCAGGCGCGGCGCGGTCGCGGCGCCGTCGTGCAGGGCGAGGCGCGGTTCGTCGCTCGCCAGGGCGGTCTCCGGTACGTCGCCGGCGGTCTCGATCAGGCCGAAGCGGCCGGGGTGTTCGGACTGCGCCGAGCGCACCAGGCCGGACACCGCCGCGCCGCCCAGGTCGCCGGGGCGGGTGACGAAGACCAGGCGGCGGTCCGGGTCCGGCTCGTCGGCCAGGAACCGCTGTACGTCGCCGAGCGCTCGCAGGGTCGCCTCGCGGGGGTCCGCGCCGGCCTCGACCACGACGACGGTCGCCGGCCGGGTGGTGTCGGGCAGGCGAACCGGCACCCAGTCCACCCGGTAGAGCGGGTCGCTCGCCCGCCGCGGTGCGCGTACGAGCAGCGAGTCCGCGGAGGCGATCGGGGCGCCGGCCGGGTCGGCCACCGCGATGGCGAAGCCGTCCCCGGTGCGGGTCAGCCGCACCCGTGCGGCGGTCGCGCCGGTGGCGTGCAGTGCCACGCCCTGCCAGGCGAACGGGATGCCGGCCGGAGCGTCGCCGGCGTCCAGCATGAGGGCGTGCAGCGCGGCGTCGAACAGGGCGGGGTGCAGGCCGTAGCGCCCGGCGTCGGTGCCGTCGGGCAGGGCGACCTCGGCGTAGACGTGCTCGCCGTCGCGCCAGGCGGCGCGCAGGCCTTGGAAGGCCGGGCCGTAGCCGAATCCGCCGTCGGCCAGCCGGTCGTAGACGCCGTCGACGCTGACCGGGGTGGCCCCGGCCGGCGGCCAGGCGGCCGCGTCGAAGGCGACCGGGCCGCGGCCCGCGCCGAGCAGGCCGGTGGCGTGCTCGGTCCACGGCACGTCCGGCGCGCCGTCGGGCCGGGAGTGCACCGCCACGGCACGGCGGCCGTCGGCGTCGGCGGCACCGGTCCACACCTGCACCTGCACGGCGCCGCGTTCGGGCAGGACCAGCGGCGCGGCGAGGGTGAGCTCCTCCAGGCCGGGGGTGCCGGCCTCGGCGCCGGCGTGCAGGGCCAGCTCGACCAGGGCGGTGCCGGGCAGCACCACCGTGCCGTGCATCTCGTGGTCGGCCAGCCACGGCTGCGCCTGTGCGGAGAGCCGTCCGGTGTGCAGCAGGGCGTCGGAGCCGGGCAGCGCGATCGCGCCGCTGAGCAGCGGGTGCTCCGCCGCGTCGAGGCCGGGCGCCGCGCCGCCGAGGGTCATGCTTGCGGGCCAGAACCGCTGGTGCTGGAACGGGTAGGTGGGCAGTTCGATCCGGTCGCCGGGTCCGACCACCGCGGCCCAGTCGACGTGCTGACCGGAAACCCAGAGCCGCCCGACCGCGGTAAGCAGCGTGGCGACCTCGTCCCGGTCGCGGCGCATCGCCGGTACACCGTCGTCGACCATCGCCGAAAGCACGGCGTCCGGACCCACCTCCAGGAA
>NZ_JBEZDY010000067.1:0-4172 GCF_040648555.1 Actinoplanes sp. NPDC049118 | reverse complement strand
ACCCCGGAGCGCATCGACGCGGTCCTGGCGCCGAAGGCCGACGCCGCCTGGCACCTGCACGAGCTCACCGCCGACATGGACCTGACCGCGTTCGTGCTCATCTCCTCCGCCGGTGGCCTGGTGCTCACCGCCGGGCAGGCGAACTACGCCGCCGCCAACGTCTTCCTCGACGGCCTCGCCGACCTCCGCCGGGCACAGGGCCGGCCCGCCACCTCGATGGCGTTCGGCCTCTGGGACATGGACGCCGGCCTGGGACGGCACCTCGCCGAGGTGGACCGCCGCCGGATGGCCGCACAGGGCGTACCCACGCTCAGCCGCGCCGAGGGCCTCGCGCTCTTCGCCGCCGCGCTCCGCGCCGCACCGGCGGCCGTCGCCGCGATCAAGCTCGACGCCGCCGCGCTGCGCGCCCGCACCGACGCGGTCCCGGCCCTGCTCCGCGACTTCACCCCGAAGGTACGCCGGGCCGCCGCGGCGCCGCCGACCGCCGTGGCCGCCAACCGGCGGGATATCCTCGCCCTGGTCCGCGAGCGGGTCGCCGCCGTCCTCGGGCACGGCTCCGTCGACGCCATCGCGCCCGACCGGGCCTTCCAGGAGCTCGGCTTCGACTCCCTCGCCGCCACCGAGCTGCGCAACCAGCTGAACACCGCCACCGGCCTGCGGCTGCCCGCCACGCTGGTCTTCGATCACCCGAACGCCGGCGCGGTCACCGACCACATCCTGGGCCTGCTGGGCGCGCTCGCCGCCCCGGCCGAGCGGCCGCAGCGGCCCGCCGCCAGGCTGCGCGACGACGAGCCGATCGCCATCGTCGGCATGGCCTGCCGCTACCCGGGCGGCGTCACCGACCCCGAGGCGCTGTGGCGGCTGGTCAGAGATGGCGTCGACACCGTCTCCGACCTGCCGGCGGACCGCGGCTGGGACCTCGACGGCCTCTACGACCCGGAGCCCGGCAAGGAGGGCAGGAGCTACACCCGCAGGGGCAGCTTCCTGTACGACGCCGGCGACTTCGACCCGGCCTTCTTCGGCATCTCGCCGCGCGAGGCCGCCTACATGGACCCGCAGCAGCGCCTGCTGCTCGAAACCTCCTGGGAGGCCCTCGAACGGGCCGGCATCGACCCGGCCACCCTCAAGGGCAGCGCCACCGGTGTCTTCGCCGGCGTCATGTACCACGACTACGCGCTCAACGTGTCACCGTCCGGCACCAGCGGCGGTAGCGTCGTCTCCGGCCGCGTCTCCTACACGTTCGGCTTCGAGGGACCGGCCGTCACCGTCGACACGGCCTGCTCGTCCTCGCTTGTCGCCCTGCACCTGGCCGTGCAGTCGCTGCGGTCCGGCGAGTGCGACCTGGCCCTGGCCGGCGGCGCCACGGTGATGGCAACGCCGGGCATGTTCATCGAGTTCTCCCGCCAGCGCGGCCTGTCCGCGGACGGGCGCTGCAAGGCGTTCGCCGGCTCCGCCGACGGGGTCGGCTGGTCCGAGGGCGTCGGCGTGCTCCTCGTCGAGCGGCTCTCCGACGCGCAGGCCAACGGCCACGAGATCCTCGCGGTCGTACGCGGGTCGGCGGTCAACCAGGACGGCGCCTCCAACGGCATGTCCGCACCGAACGGGCCCTCGCAGCAGCGGGTGATCCGCGCCGCGCTGGCCGACGCACGGCTCACCCCCGGCCAGATCGACGTGGTCGAGGCGCACGGCACCGGCACCACCCTCGGCGATCCGATCGAGGCGCAGGCGCTGCTGGCCACGTACGGGCAGGACCGCGCCGAACCGCTGCGGCTCGGCACGATCAAGTCCAACATCGGGCACACCCAGGCCGCCGCCGGCGTCGCCGGCGTGATCAAGATGGTGCAGGCGATGCGGCACGGCGAGATGCCCCGCACCCTGCACGCCGAGGTCCCGTCCCCACACGTGGACTGGACCGAGGGCAACGTGGAACTGCTCACCGCGGCGCGGCGGTGGGAGACCGGCGACCGGCCGCGGCGGGCCGCGGTGTCCGCGTTCGGCATCAGCGGCACCAACGCGCATGTCGTCCTGGAGCAGCCGCCCGCGGCGCCGGCCACCGCGGCCCCGCGTACCGGCGGGGTCCTGCCCTGGGTCCTGTCGGCCCGCTCGCCGGAGGCGCTGCGCGACCAGGCGGCCCGCATCGGCGCGGTGGACGCCGACCCGGCCGACATCGGCCGCACGCTCGCCGGACGGTCGGCGCTGGACCACCGCACGGTCGTCGTCGGCGCCACCGCAGCCGAGCTGCGGTCCGCGCTCGCCTCGGCCGAGGCGAGCACCCCGGTCGAGGGCACGTGCGCGATGATGTTCACCGGCCAGGGCTCGCAGCGGGTGGGCATGGGCCGGGAGCTGTACCGGCGGTTCCCCGCCTACGCGGCCGCGTTCGACGCGGTGACGGCGCACCTGGACATCGACTGGGACGACCTCGACCGGACCGGCAACGCGCAGCCGGCGATCTTCGCGGTCGAGGTGGCGTTGTTCCGGCTCCTGGAGTCGTGGGGTGTGCGCCCGGACGTGCTGCTGGGGCACTCGGTCGGCGAGATCGCGGCGGCGCACGTCGCGGGGGTGTTCTCGCTGGAGGACGCGTGCGTGCTGGTCGCCGCGCGTGGTCGTCTGATGCAGGCGTTGCCGGCGGGCGGTGTGATGGTCGCGGTGGAGGCGGCCGAGTCGGAGGTCGTGGTGCCGGTGGGTGTCTCGATCGCGGCGGTGAACGGTCCGCGTGCCGTGGTGTTGTCCGGTCCGGAGGAGTCGGTGCTGGCCTGTGCGGCTGGTTTCGGCCGGAGTCGGCGGTTGACGGTCAGTCACGCGTTCCACTCCGCGTTGATGGATCCTATGCTGGACGACTTCGCCCAGGTGGTGTCCGGTCTGGCGTTGCACCCGCCGACGGTTGCGCTGGTCTCCAACGTCACCGGCCGGGTCGAGACCGACCTGTTCACCGATCCGGCGTACTGGGTGCGGCACGTCCGCGAGACCGTGCGGTTCGCCGACGGGATCGCCGCGACCGGGGCGGCGCGGTTCCTCGAGCTCGGCCCGGATGCGGTGCTTTCGGCGATGGTCGACGACGGCGTCGCCGCTCTGCGCCGCGACCGGGACGAGGTCGCCACCCTGCTCACCGCGGTCGGGCGGCTCTGGGCCGCCGGTCAGCACGTCGACTGGACCGCCATCGTCAGCGGCGACCGGGTCGACCTGCCCACCTACCCGTTCCAGCGCCGGCGATACTGGGTCGACGCCACCACCGGCACCTCCGACCCGGCCGCCCTCGGCCTCGGCACCGACGGGCACCCGCTGCTCGGCGCCGTCGTCGAGCTACCCGGCACGGGCGGGCGCCTGTTCACCGGACGACTGTCCCTGGACGCCCAGCCGTGGCTCGCCGACCACACCGTCCTCGGCTCCACGCTGGCGCCCGGCTCGGCCCTGGTCGAGCTGGCGCTGCACGCCGGCGCCGCCAGCGGCGCCCCGCACCTGGAGGAGCTGACGCTCGGCGCGCCGCTGGTGCTCCCGGCCGCCGGCGCGCTGCCGCTGCAGGTCACCGTCGGCCCCGACGAGGACGGCCGCCGCACGGTCTCCATCCACACCCGAGCCGGGGACCGCTGGCTGCGGCACGCGGCCGGCTCGCTGACCACCGGCGTGCCCGCCGCCGCGTTCGAGCTGTCGCAGTGGCCGCCGGCCGGCGCCGAGGAGGTCGCCGTCGGCGACGCGTACCCGATCCTCGCCGAGCACGGCTACGCCTACGGCCCGGTGTTCCAGGGCCTGCGCGCGGCCTGGCGCTCCGGCGACGACGTCTACGCCGAGGTGGCGCTCCCCGAGCAGGCACACGACGACGCCGCCCTTTTCGGCATCCACCCGGCCCTGCTCGACGCCACCATGCACGCCACCCTGCCCGGCCTGCTCGGCGACGCGACCTCACCGACCGCCATCCCGTTCGCCTGGAACGACGTCACCCTGCACGCGGCCGGCGCGACCGCGCTGCGGATCCGGGTGCGCCGCGCCGGCAACGGCGGCATGGCGCTCGACCTGGCCGACGTCACCGGCCGGCCGGTGCTGTCGGCCGGCTCGATGGTCGGCCGCCCGGTCACCGCGGACCAGCTCGCCGTCACCGCGGACGCGCCGCTGTACGCGATCGAGTGGCGCCCGGCCACGACGGTCGGCGCCCCGATCCGGTCGGTGGTGCACGAGTG
>NZ_JBEZDY010000066.1:0-4690 GCF_040648555.1 Actinoplanes sp. NPDC049118 | reverse complement strand
CCGCGACGCTGAGCGACAGCGACCTGCAGCGCGCCTCGTCCGGCATGCCGCCGCTCACCGTCGAGCAGGGCCTCGCCCTCTTCGACGCCGCCACCGCGGTGCGCGACCGGCCGTACCTGGTGCCGGTCAGCATGTCCTCCACCCGGGTCCGGATGCCCGGCGCGGTACCGGCCGTGCTGCGGGACCTGGTCAGGGGCGCCCGGCGCACCGCGGCGGGCAGCGCCGGGGGAGCGGCCACCCTCGCCGTGCTCACCCGGCACCTGGCCGGGCGCCGCGAGGACGAACAGGTCCGCTACGTCGCCGACCTGATCCGCACCGAGGCCGCCGGCGTGCTCGGCCACGCCTCCGCCGCCGCGATCGACGCCCGGCGCGAGTTCCGTGACCTCGGCTTCGACTCGCTCACCGCGGTCGAACTGCGAAACCGGATCTCCGCGGTGACCGGCCTGCGCCTGCCCGCCACCATGGTCTTCGACCACCCCACCCCGGCCGGGCTCGCCGAACACCTCACCAAGCAGCTCGTCAGCGAGCACGCCGCGAACCAGGGCCCCTCCCTGATCGCGGACCTGGACCGGCTCGGCGCCGCGCTGAGCGCCAGCGAACCCGACGAGGTCACCCGGGCCGCGGTCGCCACGCGCCTGCGCCGGCTTCTCGACGACTGGCGCGCGACGGAACCCGACACCGGTGGCGTCGCCGAACGGCTCGGTTCCGCGTCCGCCGACGACCTGTTCGCCTTCATCGACTCCGAACTCGGCCGCACACGCGATCGCTGAGTCGCGTCACTCGCTACCCGGACACGGAAGGTTGCTCGCATGTCCGACGACAGCAAGCTCGTTGACTACCTCAAGTGGGTCACGGCCGACCTGCACGAGACCCGCCGCCGCCTGGAAGAGGTGGAGTCGGGCCGGCAGGAACCGATCGCGATCGTCGGCATGGCGTGCCGCCTGCCCGGCGGCGTGCACGGCCCGGACGCGCTGTGGCAGCTGGTCGACGAGGGTCGCGACGGCATCACCCCGTTCCCGGACGACCGCGGCTGGGACGTGGCCGCGCTGGTCGGCGGGGGCGGCAGCGCCACCGGCGAGGGCGGCTTCATCGCCGCGGGTGACTTCGACGCCGGGTTCTTCGGCATCTCGCCGCGCGAGGCGGTCGCCATGGACCCGCAGCAGCGGCTGCTGCTGGAGACGAGCTGGGAGGCGTTCGAGCACGCCGGCATCGACCCGGCGAGCCTGCGCGGCACCCGCACCGGCGTGTTCACCGGCGCGTCCGGCGTCGACTACATCGGCGTGGTGATGGGCTCCCGCGAGGACACCGAGGGCCACGCCACCACCGGCCTCACCGCGAGCGTCATCTCCGGCCGGGTGTCCTACGCCCTCGGGCTGGAGGGCCCCGCGCTGACGGTCGACACCGCGTGCTCGTCGTCGCTTGTCGCGCTGCACCTGGCCGCGCAGGCGCTGCGCAACGGCGAGTGCTCGCTCGCGCTGGCCGGCGGCGTCACCGTGATGGCGACCCCGATGGGCTTCTCCGGCTTCACCCGCCAGGGCGGCCTGGCCCCGGACGGGCGCTGCAAGGCGTTCGCCGACGCCGCGGACGGCACCGGCTGGGCCGAGGGCGTCGGCGTGCTGGTCGTCGAGAAGCTCTCCGACGCGAGGAGAAACGGCCACACCGTCCTCGCGGTGGTCCGGGGCTCGGCGGTCAACTCCGACGGCGCGTCCAACGGGCTGACCGCACCCAACGGCCCGTCGCAGCAGCGCGTCATCCGCCAGGCCCTCGCGTCGGCCGGCCTGGCGGCACGCGACGTGGACGTGGTCGAGGCGCACGGCACCGGCACCACGCTCGGTGACCCGATCGAGGCGCAGGCGCTGCTCGCCACGTACGGGCAGGACCGTGCGGCGCCGCTCTACCTGGGCTCGGTCAAGTCCAACATCGGGCACACCCAGGCGGCCGCCGGCGTGGCCGGGGTGATCAAGATGGTCATGGCGATGCGCCACCGCACCGTGCCGCGCACCCTGCACGTGGACGCGCCGACCTCCCACGTGGACTGGGAGGCGGGCGCGGTCCGGCTGGTCACCGAACCGCTGCCGTGGCCCGCGGCCGACCGCCCGGCCCGCGCCGGCGTCTCGTCGTTCGGCATCAGCGGCACCAACGCGCACGTCATCGTCGAGCAGGGCGACCCGACCGCGTACCGGCCGTCCCCGGCGCCCGCCGTCGCACCCTGGCCGGTCTCGGCCCGCAGCGAGGCGGCGCTGGACGAACAGATCGCCCGGCTGCGCGCGTGGGTCGCCGAGCGGCCCGCGCTCTCCCCGGCCGACGTCGGCCGCTCCCTGGCCCTCTCCCGGGCCCGGATGCCGCACCGCGCCGTGCTCACCGGCGACACGGTCGTCCGCGGCGTCGCCGCCGGACGCCGCCTCGGCGTGGTCTTCTCCGGACAGGGCTCGCAGCGCCCCGGCATGGGCCGGGACCTGTACGAGCGGTTCCCGGCGTACCGCGCGGCCTACGACGAGGTCGCCGCGCACCTCGGCGACCTCGACCGGGGCGACCTGGACCAGACCGGCAACGCCCAGCCGGCCATCTTCGCCGTAGAGGTCGCCCTCTACCGCCTCCTGGAGTCCTGGGGGGTGCGCGCGGACGCGCTCGGCGGACACTCCGTCGGTGAGATCGCCGCCGCGCACATCGCCGGAGTGCTCTCCCTTGCGGACGCCTGCACGCTCGTCGGCGCCCGCGCCCGGCTCATGCAGGCGCTGCCGCCCGGCGGCGCGATGATCGCCGTCCGGGCGCCGGAGAGCGACATCGACCTGCCCGAGGGGGTGTCGATCGCGGCCGTCAACGGCCCGGACTCCGTCGTCCTGTCCGGGCCCGGTGAGGCGGTCGAGGCCGCGGCGGGCCGCTTCGAACGCACCCGGCGCCTGACCGTCAGCCACGCCTTCCACTCCGCACTGATGGAGCCGATGCTGGCCGGGTTCGCCGCCGTCGTCCGCGGTCTCACCCTCAGCCCGCCCGACCGCGACCTGGTCTCCAACGTCACCGGGCGGATCGAGTCGGACCTGTTCACCGACCCGGACTACTGGGTGCGGCACGTCCGTGAGACCGTCCGGTTCGCCGACGGCGTGGCGGCGATGCGCGCCGCCGGCATCGACGCGTTCCTGGAGGCCGGCCCCGACTCGGTCCTCGCGTCGCTGATCGAGGCGGACCTGGTGGTGCCGACCCTGCGCCGGGGCCGCGACGAGAACGAGTCGATGCTGGCCGCCGCGACCGCCCTGCACGTCGGCGGCGTCGACGTCGACTTCGCCGCCTGGTACCCGGACGCGGGCGCGGTTCCGCTGCCCACGTACGCGTTCGACCACGAGCGCTACTGGCCCCGCCCCGCCGCCGGCGGCGACGTCTCCGGCGCCGGCCTGGCCGCCGCGCACCACCCGCTGCTCGGCGCGACCGTCTCGGTGGCCGACGCGGACGAGGTCATCCTCACCGGCCTGCTCGACCCGCGGGCACACCCCTGGCTCGCCGGGCGCGCCACCCTGCCCGGAGCCGCCTGGCTGGAACTCGCCATCCGCGCCGGCGACCAGGTCGGCTGCGACCACGTCCGCGTCCTCGACCTCGACGCCGCGCTCGTGCTCGGGACCCGGCCGGTGGCGGTACAGGTCCGGGTGCACGCGCCGGACGCCGACGGCGCGCGCCGGATCACCATGCACGCCCGCGCCGACGACGATCGGTGGTCCCGGCACGCCTGCGGCATCCTGGACAGCGCGGCCGGACGGCCGGCCGAACCGGCCGGCGAGGGCGCCGAGGTGTCGCTGCGCGAGGAGGACGCCGCCGACGCCCGGCACTACGGCATGCACCCGGCGTTGCTCACCGCACTGTTCGACGACGACCTCGAGCCGGCCTCGTTCGCCGGTGTCGTCCTGCACGCGGCCGGCGCGACCACGCTGCACGCCCGGCTGCGGCGCGCCGGCGACCAGACCCGGATCGTGGCGGTCGACCCGGCCGACGCGCCGGTGCTCACCATCGACGCGGTCACCCTGCGCGCACCCCTCGCCGTGGCGGACGGCCGCACCCACCCCGGCTCGCTGCTGACCCTGCGGTGGGTGGCGCCGCGAGCCGAACCGGCGCCCGGGCCCCCGCGGGAGGCCGATCTCGGCTTGGTCCGAGTCCACACCGGCGGTGACCGCGACGTCGTCGCCGAGGCGCACCGGCACACCGCGGCAGCGCTGGAAACGGTGCAGCGCCGGCTGGCCGAGCCGCACGACGCGACGCTGGTCTTCGTCACCCGCGGCGCGACCACCGGCGCGGACCCGGCGGCCGCCGCGGTCTGGGGCCTGGTCCGGTCCGCCCAGACGGAGAACCCCGGCCGGTTCGCCCTGCTGGACGCCGAGACGGACGCCGACGCGGACGCCGTCCTGCCGCTGCTGCCGGCCCTGATCGCCGCCGGCGACGAGCAGTTCGTGGTGCGTGACGGCGCGCTGCGGGTGGCCCGGCTCGAACGCGTACCCGCCGACGTCCGCACCGGCCCGTCGCCGTGGGCCGGCGGCGGCACCGTGCTGATCACCGGCGGCACCGGGGGCCTCGGTTCGGAGTTGGCCCGTCATCTGGCGGCGAAGGGTGTGGACCTGGTCCTGGTCAGCCGGCGCGGTCCGGACGCGCCCGGCGCCGATCTGCTTCCCGGCCGGGTCGTCGCCTGCGATCTCACCGATCGGGCCGC
>NZ_JBEZDY010000065.1:2500-5294 GCF_040648555.1 Actinoplanes sp. NPDC049118 | reverse complement strand
ACGTTAAGTCCGGCGGCGTCCTACTCTCCCACACCCTCCCGAGTGCAGTACCATCGGCGCTGGAGGGCTTAGCTTCCGGGTTCGGAATGAGACCGGGCGTTTCCCCTCCGCTATAACCACCGAAACAGCTATCAGCGACACAACCACACACCCCAAACACACCCCCCGAAAAAAGTACTAGGGGGTAGGGGTGGTTGTTTGCTGTGAATCACACAGTGGACGCGTCGAGCAAAAAGTTTAGAGTGGTTAAGCCCTCGGCCTATTAGTACCGGTCGACTGAACCTATTACTAGGCTTACATCTCCGGCCTATCAACCCAGTAGTCTAGCTGGGAGCCTTACCCACTCAAGGTGGTGGGATACCTCATCTCGAAGCGAGCTTCCCGCTTAGATGCTTTCAGCGGTTATCCCTTCCGAACGTAGCCAACCAGCCGTGCCCCTGGCGGGACAACTGGCACACCAGAGGTTCGTCCGTCCCGGTCCTCTCGTACTAGGGACAGCCCTTCTCAAGTATCCAACGCGCACGGCGGATAGGGACCGAACTGTCTCACGACGTTCTAAACCCAGCTCGCGTACCGCTTTAATGGGCGAACAGCCCAACCCTTGGGACCTGCTACAGCCCCAGGATGCGACGAGCCGACATCGAGGTGCCAAACCATCCCGTCGATATGGACTCTTGGGGAAGATCAGCCTGTTATCCCCGGGGTACCTTTTATCCGTTGAGCGACACCGCTTCCACACGCAAGTGCCGGATCACTAGTCCCGACTTTCGTCCCTGCTCGACCTGTCAGTCTCACAGTCAAGCTCCCTTGTGTACTTACACTCAACACCTGATTGCCAACCAGGCTGAGGGAACCTTTGGGCGCCTCCGTTACCTTTTAGGAGGCAACCGCCCCAGTTAAACTACCCACCAGACACTGTCCCTCGACCCGATCAGGGCCGCAAGTTAGATACCCAAATCCAACAGAGTGGTATTTCAAGATTGCCTCCACCCGAACTGGCGTCCGAGCTTCACAGGCTCCCACCTATCCTACACAATTACATTCGGATACCAATGTCAAGCTATAGTAAAGGTCCCGGGGTCTTTCCGTCCTGCCGCGCGTAACGAGCATCTTTACTCGTACTGCAATTTCGCCGGGCCTGTGGTTGAGACAGTGGGGAAGTCGTTACGCCATTCGTGCAGGTCGGAACTTACCCGACAAGGAATTTCGCTACCTTAGGATGGTTATAGTTACCACCGCCGTTTACTGGCGCTTAAGTTCTCCGCTTCGCCCCGAAGAGCTAACAGGTCCCCTTAACGTTCCAGCACCGGGCAGGCGTCAGTCCATATACATCGTCTTACGACTTGGCATGGACCTGTGTTTTTAGTAAACAGTCGCTTCCCCCTGCTCTCTGCGGCCATACCACGCTCCACCCGCAAGGGGCTTCACGCGTCCGGCCCCCCTTCTCCCTAAGTTACGGGGGCAATTTGCCGAGTTCCTTAACCACAGTTCGCCCGTCGCCTCGGTATTCTCTACCTGACCACCTGTGTCGGTTTGGGGTACGGGCCGCTCGGAACATCGCTAGAGGCTTTTCTCGGCAGCATAGGATCACTGACTTCACCTGAATCGGCTCGGCATCACGTCTCAGCCTACATGTGTCACGGATTTGCCTATGACACGGCCTACACGCTTACCCCGGCACAACCACCGGCCGGGCTCAGCTACCTTCCTGCGTCACCCCATCGCTAAACTACTACCCACCAGGATCCCAGACTCCCCACCCTTGACCCGAAGGTCGCCGGCAGATCGCGTGGTTAGCATAATGAGGTTCGTCTTGGGCGCTCCTTTGCGGGTACGGGAATATCAACCCGTTATCCATCGACTACGCCTCTCGGCCTCGCCTTAGGCCCCGACTCACCCAGGGCGGATTAGCCTGGCCCTGGAACCCTTGGTCATCCGGCGGAAGGGTTTCTCACCCTTCATTCGCTACTCATGCCTGCATTCTCACTCGTGTAGCGTCCACGGCTGGATCACTCCGCCGCTTCACCCGCCACACGACGCTCCCCTACCCATCCACACACCTGGATCAGCCGACGAATCGACCAACCGGGTTAATATGTGAATGCCACAGCTTCGGCGGTGTGCTTGAGCCCCGCTACATTGTCGGCGCGGAACCACTTGACCAGTGAGCTATTACGCACTCTTTAAAGGATGGCTGCTTCTAAGCCAACCTCCTGGTTGTCTATGCGACCCCACATCCTTTTCCACTTAGCACACGCTTAGGGGCCTTAGCTGGTGATCTGGGCTGTTTCCCTCTCGACTACGAAGCTTATCCCCCGCAGTCTCACTGCCGCGCTCTCACTTACCGGCATTCGGAGTTTGGCTGATTTCGGTAAGCTTGTAGGCCCCCTAGACCATCCAGTGCTCTACCTCCGGCAAGAAACACGCGACGCTGCACCTAAATGCATTTCGGGGAGAACCAGCTATCACGGAGTTTGATTGGCCTTTCACCCCTAACCACAGGTCATCCCCCAACTTTTCAACGTTGGTGGGTTCGGTCCTCCACGCAGTCTTACCCACGCTTCAACCTGCCCATGGCTAGATCACTCCGCTTCGGGTCTAGAACATGCGACTGAAAACGCCCTATTCAGACTCGCTTTCGCTACGGCTGCCCCACACGGGTTAACCTCGCCACATGCCACTAACTCGCAGGCTCATTCTTCAAAAGGCACGCCATCACCCCGAAAGGCTCTGACGGATTGTAGGCGAACGGTTTCAGGTACTATTTCACTCCCCTCCCGGGGTACTTTTCACC
>NZ_JBEZDY010000064.1:0-5849 GCF_040648555.1 Actinoplanes sp. NPDC049118 | reverse complement strand
CGGCACCGTCAAAACAATCTTCCCCACATGCCGCGCCTGACTCATGAACCGAAAAGCCTCCGGCGCCCGCCGCACATCCCACGCCGTCACCGGCAGTGCGTCCAGGTTGCCGGCGCCGAGCAGGCCGAGCAGGTGGTCGAGCATCTCGCGGGTCCGGACCGGTCCCGCCTGCACCAGGTCGTACGCCTGGTAGACGACGCCCGGGTGTGCGGCCGCGACCTCGTCGGCGTCGCGGATATCGGTCTTGCCCATCTCCAGGAAATGACCACCACGCGGCAACAACCGCAACGACGCATCCACGAACTCACGCGCCAACGAATCCAACACCACATCGACACCCGCACCACCGGTCACCCGAAGAAACTTCTCCTCGAACCCCAGATCACGCGACGAACCAATGTGCTCATCATCCAAACCCAGACCCCGCAACACCCCCCACTTCGACGGACTCGCCGTCGCGAACACCTCAGCACCCAGATGACGCGCCAACTGCACCGCCGCCATCCCCACACCACCCGCACCCGCATGCACCAACACCCGCCGACCCGCACACACG
This sequence comes from Actinoplanes sp. NPDC049118, assembly GCF_040648555.1. Taxonomy (NCBI): domain Bacteria; kingdom Bacillati; phylum Actinomycetota; class Actinomycetes; order Micromonosporales; family Micromonosporaceae; genus Actinoplanes; species Actinoplanes sp. NPDC049118. Next base: position 5,293 of record NZ_JBEZDY010000064.1, on the reverse strand, counting down.
CCCGCGAGGTCGGCCAGCCCGTAGTAGGCGGTGAGGAAGGCGATGGGTACGGCGGCGGCCGAGGCGAAGCTCCAGCCGGCGGGCACCGGGCCGAGGAAGTCGCGGTGTGTGACGGCGACGGGCCCGAACGCGCCGGTGAACAAGCCCACGACCCGGTCACCGACCGCCAGGTCGGTGACGCCCGGACCCACCTCGAGCACCACGCCGGCGGCCTCGCCGCCCATCACCTCCTCGGTGGCGGCCATGCCCAGCAGCGACACCAGGTCGCGGAAGTTGATGCCGGCGGCGCGGACCGAGACGCGTACCTCTCCGTCGGCGAGCGGGGCGTGCGCCTCCGGTGCGGGGACGAACTCGAGGTTCTCCAGGCTCTCGCGGACGGTGGCGTCGAGGCGCCAGGAGCTGCCGTCGGCGGGCGGCACGAGGGCGTCCTGCGGGCGTACCCGGATGAGGCGCCGGGCGAGCACCGCGGTGCCGCGTACGGCGACCTCGGGTTCGTCGGTGCCGAGGGCGGCGGGCAGCCGGAGCCGGGCCTGGTCGCTGCCGTCGATGTCGGCGAGCAGGAACCGGCCGGGGTTCTCCGCCTGCGCGGCCCGGACCAGGCCCCAGACCGGCGCGTACGCGAGGTCGTCCAGCCACTCCCCGGGTACGGCGGCGACCGCGCGGGTGGTGACCAGGGCCAGCCGCGACGCGTCGAACCGGGTGTCCGCCAGCCAGTGCTGAACGAGGCCCAGCGCCCGCGCCGTGGCGCGGTACGGGTCGCCCGCCCCGGCCTCGCCCAGGTGCACGACGACGAGGTCCGGCACGTCGCCGGTCACCTCGTCGAGGGTCTCGACCTCGGTACAGCCGGCGCCGTCCCCGGTCTCCGGGAGCTCCAGGGCGGTCCACTCGACGCGGAACATGGCGTCCTGTGCGGCGCTCGGCGCGGCGAGCTGGTCGGCGGCGATCGGCAGGCGGAGGAGGGCGTCGATGGAGGCGACGGGCGCGCCGGTGCGGTCGGCGAGCTGGATGCGCACCGCGTCGGCGCCGGCCGGGGCGAGGTGCACCCGCAGCGCGGTGGCGCCGCCGGCGTGCAGGGTGACGCCGGTCCAGGTGAACGGCAGCCGCACCGTCTCCTCGGCGGTGCCGATGCCGATGGCGTGCAGGCTCGCGTCGAGCAGGGCGGGGTGCAGGCCGTACCGGGCGGCGTCCGGGTCGGCGAGCTCCACCTCGGCGAACACGTCGTCGCCGCGCCGCCAGGCCCGCCGCAGCCCCTGGAACGCGGGCCCGTAGCCGTATCCGTCGGCCTCGAGCCGGGCGTAGTAGCCGTCGGTCTCCACCGGCTGGGCGCCCGCCGGCGGCCACACGCCCAGCTCGGCGACCGAACCGGCCGCGCCGATCGCGAGCGTGCCGGAGGCGTGGGCGGTCCAGGTCTCGGAGTCGGCGCTCGAGTGCACGGTCACCGGCCGGCGTCCGTCGGTGTCGGCGGCGCCGACCACCACCCGCAGCACGACCGGCCGTTCGTCGAGCACCAGCGGCGCGGCCAGCGTCAACTCCTCCACCCGGTCGCAGCCGACCTCGTCACCGGCACGCACGGCCAGCTCCACGAACGCCGCGCCGGGCAGCAGCACGCTGCCCAGGACGGCATGGTCGGCCAGCCACGGTTGGGACTTGAGCGAGATGCGGCCGGTGAGGACGACGCCGTCGCCGTCGGGCAGCACCACCGCCGCGGGCAGCAGCGGATGTTCGGTCCCGCCGAGGCCGACGGACTCCAGGTCGCCGAAGTCCCCGGCGGACTCGAGCCAGTAGCGCTCCTCGTCGAAGGGGTAGGTGGGCAGGTCCACGATCCGCGCCCCGTCCGGGAACGCCTTCGCCCAGTCCACCCGCGCGCCGTGGCTGAACGCCTCACCGACCGAGGCCAGGAACCGACCCCAACCACCGTCATCCCGGCGGAGACTACCGACGACCGTGCCGCCCATCTCACTGATCGGCACCGCCACCACCGGATGCGCGGACACCTCAAGGAAAAGTCCGAAGTCCTCACCCTGCAACGCCTGAATGGCATCGGCGAACCGCACCGTCCGCCGCAGGTTCTCAAACCAGTAGCCCGCATCCAACGACGTGGTGTCCGCCCATTCGCCGGTGACGGTGGAGAACATCGGCACCGCCGACGCGACCGCGTTCACCTCACCCAGCCCGACGATCAACTCCTCACGCAGGCTCTCCACCATCGCCGAATGCGACGCATAATCCACCGCAATCAACCGCGCCCGAACCCCGTCCGCCTCGCACGAGGCGACCAGATCCCGCACCGCCTGCGGCTCACCCGACACCACCACCGACGACGGGGCGTTGACTGCCGCAATCGAGACGCCTTCGGGTAGCTCGGTCAGGGGGCGACCGATCGACGCCATCAGACCGGTGCCGGACAACACCCGGATCGCCTTCGACCGCACCGCGACGATGCGCGCCGCGTCCGCCAGAGACAGCGCACCCGCCACACAGGCGGCGGCGATCTCCCCTTGCGAATGCCCGACCACCGCCGCCGGCACGACCCCGAACGACTCCCACAACCTCGCCAGCGACACATGCACGGCAAACGACACCGGCTGCACCACATCCACCCGCGACAACAGGCCCTCATCCTTGAGAGCCTCGAACAGATCCCAATCGACGTGCGGCGCCAACGCCTCCGCGCAATCCCGCAGAGCGGAGGCGAAAACCGACGATGCCGCGGCCAGCTCGACCGCCATACCAACCCACTGCGAACCCTGACCCGGGAACACCATCACCGGACCACGACCCGGCACCGCCTCGGCGACCACGGCCTCCCGCAGTCCCGCGATCAGCTCCGCCGCCGACGAACCCACCGCGACCGCCCGATGCCCGAACACCGCCCGCGACCGCACGAGGCTGAAGCCGACATCCACCGGATGCCCGCCCACCTCCGCCAGGCGCTCGATCTGCCGACGCAACGCCGCCTCCGACTTCGCCGACACCACCCACGGCACGACAGCGTCCGCCGGCGCCGCCGCGGCCGGGGCCTCCGGCGCCTGTTCCAGGATCAGGTGCGCATTCGTGCCGCTGATCCCGAACGAGGACACACCCGCACGCCGCGGCCGACCGACCGCCGGCCACTCGCGCGCCTCGCTCAGCAGCGAGACCGCGCCCGACTCCCAGTCCACCTTCGACGTGGGCTCGTCGACGTGCAGCGACCGCGGCAGCACACCGTTCCGCATCGCCTCGATCATCTTGATCACGCCGCCGACGCCGGCCGCCGCCATGGCATGCCCGATGTTCGACTTGAGCGAGCCCAGCCACAACGGCTCGCCCACCCGATCCTGCCCGTACGTCGCCAGCAAGGCCTGCGCCTCGATCGGGTCACCGAGCGTCGTACCCGTGCCATGCGCCTCCACGGCGTCCACATCGGACGTTGTGAGACCGGCGTTGGCCAGCGCCGCCCGGATCACCTTGCGCTGCGCCGGCCCGTTCGGCGCGGAGAGCCCGTTGGACGCACCGTCCTGGTTGACCGCGGAGCCGCGGATGACCGCGAGCACCCGGCGGCCCTGGCGTTCCGCGTCGGAGAGTCGCTCGAGCAGCAGCATCCCGACGCCCTCGCCCCAGCCGGTGCCGTCGGCCGCCGCGGCGAACGGCTTGCACCGGCCGTCCCGGGCGAGCCCGCGCTGGCGGGAGAACTCGGTGAACGCACCGGGCGTCGCCATCACCGAGGCGCCGCCGGCCAGCGCCATCGCGCACTCGCCGCGGCGCAGCGACTGCACGGCCAGATGCAGCGCGACAAGCGACGAGGAGCACGCGGTGTCGACGCTGATCGCCGGGCCCTGCAGGCCGAGCGTGTACGCGATCCGCCCGGACGCGACGCTGCTCGCCCCGCCGTTGCCCAGGAACGGCTCGAGGTCGTCGGGCACCGACCGCGGGCCGGAGGTGTAGTCGTTGTGGATCACGCCGACGAACACGCCGGTCTGGCTGCCCGCGAGGGTCGCCGGGTCGATGCCGGCCCGCTCGAACGCCTCCCACGACGACTCCAGCAGTAGCCGCTGCTGCGGGTCCATCGCCAGCGCCTCGCGTGGGCTGATCCCGAAGAACGCCGGGTCGAACAGCGCGGCGTCGTGCAGGAACCCGCCCTCGCGCACGTAGCTCGTACCGGATCGGTCGGGGTCGGGGTCGTAGAGGCCGTCGACGTCCCAGCCCCGGTCGGCCGGGAACGGCGACATCGCGTCGGTGCCGCCGGCGACCAGGTCCCACAGCTGTTCGGGCGAGCGGACGCCGCCGGGGAACCGGCAGCTCGCCGCGACGACGGCGATCGGTTCGCTACCCGCGCCGAGGAGCCGGCGGTTCTGCTGCTTGAGGCGCTCGGTCTCCTTGAGCGAGGCGCGCAGGGCGTCAACGAGCTGGCCGTTGGAGGTCGTCATCAGATGCTCCAGGTCGCGGTGCGTCGGTTCAGGAATTGGTGGCGCCGCGCGGACGCCAAGGGGATCCGGGTCGCGGCGCCGGTTCAGGAGGCGGTGGCGCCGAGCGCGCGCCGGATCAGGTCCGCCGCGTCCAGGTCGTCCAGGTCGTCCCGGGAGCCGCCGGTCTCGGGCTCGGCATCGTCGCCGAGCCCGGCCAGCGCCAGGAGGGTGCCGAGCACGCCGGCCTCCCGGAGGCGGGTCATCGGGATGGAGGCGAGCGCCGACCGTAGGGCGGTCTCCTCGTCTCCGGCGCCGGGATCGGCGCCGTCCGGCAGGACCTCGGCCAGCAGTTGCTTGGCGAGCACGGCCGGGTTGGGGTAGTCGAAGACGAGGGTGGCGGGCAGCCGCAGCCCGGTCGCGGCGTTGAGGCGGTTGCGCAGCTCGACCGCGGTGAGCGAGTCGAACCCGATCTCCTTGAACGCCCGGTCCTCGGCGACGGCGCCGGCGTCGTCGTAGCCGAGCACGGCGGCGACGTTGCGGCGCACCAGCTCGAGGGCGAGCCGGTCCCGTTCACCGGCGGGCAGGACGGCCAGGCGCTCGGCGAAGGCGGGACCACCGGACGTCGCGCCGGCGGCCTCGACCACCCGGCGGGCCGGTCCGACGAGGGTACGCAGGACCGCGGGGACGTTTCCGGACGACCGCAGCGCCGCGATGTCCAGCCGGACCGGGGCCACCACGCCCCAGGACGACGCCAGGCCGGCGTCGAACAGCTCGACGCCGAGTTCGTCCGAGATGCCGAGCATGCCGCTCTTCGCCATCCGGCGGAGGTCGGTATCCGACAAATGCGCCGTCATCGACGAACGCCGCTCCCAAAACCCCCACGCCAACGACGAACCCACCAAACCCCG
>NZ_JBEZDY010000063.1:0-6381 GCF_040648555.1 Actinoplanes sp. NPDC049118 | reverse complement strand
CAAAGCCGAACACTTCCAAGGCTTCGTCGACATCGCCTGCGCCCTGCTCAGCTACCGCCGACTCCAGAAGATCACCAAATGAGACGCGCCCTAAGCTCAGCGACGGTGCTCACGGATCCAGACCGTTCCGAAATCCACCAGATCCCGCTGCGGCATCAACCGGGCGGTCGCATTACCGACCTTCCCCACCGACACCGGACCGACCGCGTCGTACGCCGCACCGAGCTCCTCGAAATCGCCGGAATCCGTCGCCGGCGCCGTCCACGTCACCCACCGCGCCCGACCGTCGGGATCACGCATCGCCGCACCGTTGGCATCCATCTTCGGCTGCTCCTGACGGCACTCCGACAGATGCAGCGACGTGTTGTTGCCGTGCCCGCACCCCAGCAGCAGCACCTTGCCACCCAGCCGGTACACCGCCCCTAACGGCGAACCGTCACCCAGCTCGTCCTCCACCGGATGCACACCGGCGATCTCCGCCGCCCGGCCCCCCAACGCCGCCACCGACACCTGGGGATGCCCACTGCGCAACGCGCCCGGCCACGTGCGCACCGCCTCCGGCAGCGCACCCACCCACCGACTCGGCGACAACACCGGGTCGAAACCGGGATTCTCCTGCCGGATCACCGGCCACCACGTCTCCGGCACCGGCGGGTTGCGCCACCCGGCAGGATCCGAGTTGTACGCCGTATGCGTCGGCACCACCAGCGTCCCGTCCGGACCCAACACCTCCAGCAGCGCCAGCACCACCGCATGCGCGCTCCCAGCCACGAACCCGAGCGACCGCAACGCCGAATGCACCATCACCGTGTCACCGGCCGCCAGCCCCAGCGCCCGAAGGTCAGCGGCCAGAGACGCCGCCGTATGCGGCATCGCCTGCTCGGGCACAGCCTGTTCGGGCGCTACTTGTTGCGAAAGGCTCTCACTCACCGCGCAAGTATGCCGATCCGCCCCTGCCGTGTCGCCGCAATATGAGCGTCGGTTCAATCGGGCCGCCTGCCGCGCAAATGCTCATGCTCCGGTAGATTCGCCGTCGCCCGGGCCGCCTCCACATACAACCGCGCCGCCGTCATCGGATCACCGGCCCGCTGATGCAGATACTCGGTTTATCCGCCGGTACCCGGCTACTACGGGCGGCTGCAGAACGAGCACTTCACGGCGGAAGAGATGAGAGGGCCTGGGAAGCGGCCCGGCCCGACGATCGCGCAGGTGCAGGCTCTCGCCCCTGCAGCCCACCGCTTGGCCAGCGGCAGCCGCGGCCTCCGCCGACGGCTCGGGCTTCGCCCGAGGAGATCAGGTCAGCTCGACGACGAGGTAGCGCTGTCAGATCCGGCGGACGCCGGCATACCGGTGACGCGTACGTTTCGGCCGCTGGACTGCTTCAGCATGGCGCGGCTTTGGCCGATGGGACCGGAGAGGGGCTGGAGGCGCAACGGTGGACGGCAGTGCGATGAGCGCGGCGGAAGTCTCGGCTGCCCTGCTGGCGATCGAAGACGAGGTCATCTGGGACGCCGAGGCCGGCGCCCGCGCCGCAGCCGAGCTCGAACAGCGGGCCGTGACGCTCGGCGATGAGACGCTCATAGCGCGTGCTCGTCTCTGCCTCGCCATCCTGCTCCTGCGCGGCGGCGACATCGCGGGGGGTTCCCGGGAGATTTACGACATCCATGAATGGGCTGCCCGGCACGGCGACCGCATCCTGCGGGCTCGCACCCACTCCGCCTGCGCGAACATCGCCCGGCTGTCCGGTGAAGAGGCCAAGTGCCTGGAGCATTCGCTGAGCGCGGTCGAGCTGCTCGATGAGACCGCCAGCCCGTACGTGCAGATCCGGCACCAGACCAAGCTGGCCGACGCGCTCGCTCGCAACGGCGCGATCGGCGCGGCGCGGCTGCGTTTCCGGCAGGCCGAGGTGCTGGCCGGGGAAGCACAGCAGTGGGACCGGCTACGTATCGTGCTCAACAACTGGGCGTACGCCGAGCACAACGCCGGCGACTTCCCGCGTGCCCAGGACGTGGCCCGCCGACTGGTGGAGCACGCCGATGCGCACGGCGTCGAGCTCGACCCGACGGAGCTGGACACGATCGGCGCGATCCAGATCGCGAACGGCGAGTACGTCCAAGCCGAGCAGACGATGCATTTGTGCATCGCCCGGTACGAGGCAGGGCTCAGCGACGACGCCGACGACCTGGCCGAATTTCTGCTCACCCTGGCCCGCGCGCAGCGCGGCCTCGGCGCGACCGCCCGCGCTCAGGCCAGCCTGGACGCCTCGCGTGCGCTCTGCCGACAGCGCGACCTGCACCAGATCATGGTCCGTGTACACGAGGAGCAGGCCGAGCTGCACGCCGGGCGCGGCGACTACGCACAGGCGTTCGCCGCGCAGAAGGAGTGCTTCGCCGCACAGGAGAGCCTCCGCTCACGGCAGGGGGAGGCCCAGGCGCAGAGCCGGTACGCGATGTTCGAGACCGCCGAGGCGCTGCAGGATGCCGAGCGTTTCCGTGAGCAGGCCCGCCGCGACCCCTTGACCGGCCTGCGCAATCGTCGTTACGTCGACGAACACCTGCCGGCCCTGATCGTCGCAGACCCCGCCTTGGCGGTGGCGATCGCCGACATCGACCACTTCAAGCGGATCAACGACGAGCTGTCCCACGACGTCGGGGATCGCGTGCTAGTGCAGGTGGCGGACCTGCTCGAGGCCGGTCTGGCCGCCGTCGCGCCGCGGGGGTTCGTCGTCCGCCTCGGCGGGGAGGAGTTCCTGCTGGTCTTGCCCGCCACCCCCGTCGCTCTCGCGACCGCGAAACTCGACGGCATCCGGCAGGCGGTCGGCGACCACGATTGGCGCGGCCTTACCGGTGGCCTGCCTCTCACCGTGAGCATCGGCGTGGCCGACCTGAGCGAGTCCTCACCGCCCAGCCTGTCCGCCGCTCTGTCCGCCGCCGACCGGAACCTCTACGCGGCCAAGCACCAAGGACGCAACCGCGTCGTCGCCGGGACACCACCGGAACCCCGCGCCCGCGCCTACCGCGACCGCCTGGTCTGAACCCGTCCCTTCCGCGATGGGCCCTTGCCCCGGATCGTCCTGGTTGACCTGGCCGGGCCGTAGCACTGACGCTTCATCCCCAGAAACAGCTGGTGGCCGCGGAGTGCACACTGGATTTCGCGGATCCGGGTGCCGTGCGCAAAATGCGAATCTGATTCGTCATCAACCGGATCCTGCCAGCAGTACGCGGTGCGATGACCCGCAGCCTCGCCGCGGGTGAACGCTCGCCGCCGAGCATGCCAAGCAGCACCCCGCCTCGGGCCGATCGAGCTCGATCCCGCCTGCGGCGGGCACGCTGGCGAACCGCTCGCAGCGCCCATTTGGCGATCGGCATCCACGGCCCGTCCTCACGCGTCAATAATTACCCGATGATGCTGATATAGGCGGAATTGGCGAGGACTGCTGGAAGGATCTCTATGCTTCGACTGTTGGGACGGCTACGGGTGGGCGCCCGCCTGGTGGTGTGCCTGGGCACGGTGGTGGCGCTGTTCGTCGCCGCCGGCCTCGTGGGTCTCAGCGCCTTGCGTGCGCAGGACCGCGCGGTGGCTCACATGAAGGACATGCTGCTGTTGAGCCGCGATGTGCAGGAGATCAAGTACTTCAACTCCGACGTGAGCGGCTGGCAGGTCGCCTACGCGTGGGAGGCGGCCCTGGGCGACCCTGCCGCCGCCGTCAAGCCCGACGCCGCCAGCCGCGCCGGCTACCTCGAGGTCGTCGAACGGCTGCGCACCCACCTCGCCGGCGTCGACACGAGCGCCATGACCAGCCAGGAACAGAAGACCTTCCAGTCCATCCGCACCGACTGGGACAAGTTCCTGAAGATGGACGACGCCATCGCGGCGCTGTTCGCACAGGGCACGCCGCAGTCGGTCAAGAAGGCGAACGACACCATCGGCGGCGCGTCCTGGGACATCTATTTCCGGATCCTGGAACAGACTCAGGCGCTCGTCGACAGCGCCCAGTCGCGCAGCGACACCGCGGCCACCGAGGCGACCGCGGCCTCCCGTAAGGCACAGGCCCAGCTGACCGTGGCCATGCTCGTGGCGCTGCTTCTGGCCGTCCCGCTCGTGTACGCGACACGGCGCAGCATCGTCGCCCCGCTGCTCGCGGCGATCACCGCGCTCCAGGCCCTGGCGGGCAGGGACCTGACCCAGCGGGTGGACACCACGACGATGGGCGGCGAATTGCGCGACATGGGCGACGCGGTCAACGAGGCCGCCGACACGCTGGGAATCGCGGTCACCCAGATCAAGGCCGACGCCGCCCAGCTGTCCCAGGCCTCACAGATCCTGCGCGCGAGCAGCAACCGGGTCGTCGCCGGCTCCGACGACGCCACTTCCGGGGCCAAGAACGCGGCGGCCGTCGCGCTACAGGTCAGCGCGAACAGTCAGACGGTGGCCGCGGCCACCGAGGAGATGGAGGTGTCGATCCGAGAGATCGGCAACAGCGCCACGCAGGCCGCGACCGTGTCCGGCGAGGCACTGACCGCAGCAGGCGTCGCCGGTGAACGCCTGCGACAGCTCAGCACCTCGTCGTCCGAGATCGGCGCGGTGGTGAAGGTCATCAACGCCATCGCGCAACAGACCAACCTGTTGGCCCTCAACGCCACCATCGAGGCCGCCCGCGCCGGCGAAGCGGGCAAGGGTTTCGCCGTGGTCGCCAGCGAGGTCAAGGACCTCGCCCAGGAGACCGCCCACGCTACCGAGACCATCGGCGAGCGGGTGCGCGCGATCCAGGACGACAGCGACGGCGCCGTGCAGGTCATCGGCACATTCCAGGGCGTCATCGAGCGCATCAACGACTACGTGACCACCATCGCCGGCGCCGTGGAGGAACAGAGCGCGACAACAGCCGAGATGAGCCGCAACGTAGCCGAGACCGCCACCGGGTCCACGCGCATAGCCGAGCATGTGGCCGCAGTCGCCGACACCGTGGAGACGACTCACGGTGCCGTCACCGCCAGCACCGCCACCATCGACGAACTCGCCCACATGGCCGAACACATGAACAACACCGCGACGACCTTCAAGGTCTGACCGCTGAGGTTCTCCCGCGGGGCAAGCCCGCGATCGGGGTCGGAGAACTCGTCGGCGGCATCGGGAACCTCCTCGCTGACGCAGGCAGCCTCATGACAACCTTCGACAATGTGGACCCGCACATCCAGCCGGCCATCTGACCCATCATGCGGCCTCGCCGGGCGAGACGCCCGCCGATGAGCCGGCTGACCCGCTGGCGTAGCGGTGTCGGATCTCGACCCGTTCGGTCGCGAGGTCGCCGCCCGTTGCCGGTGGGTCATGGATCTCAACGAGGGCGATCCAGACGACAAGTGGACTGACGACTATCGGATCGCCGTGGCGGCCGCGGAGCAGCTGATGGGCGAAGCCGGTGACCTCGGCAGCGCCCGGGCGCTGGCCTTTCTCGCGCTGCTGCGATTCGAGGCGGGTGACCCGGTCGACGGCCGGCAGCTCGCGATTCGGGCCGTCAACTTCGCCCGGCCAGAGATCCTCACCATCTATGCCGACCTGATCGAGCGATGGCAGGATCCCGCCGAGGCGGAGCGGGTGCGCCGGTACGGGCTCACGATCGACGGTACGACCGCGACCGGAATGAGGCCCGGATTCCCCGAATAGCACCGGCACGGCTGGCCAAACCGGGACGCCGATGTGCTCAGGGGATCAGGGTCGGCGAGGCGCACGCTGAGTCCCTCAGGGCGAGGACGCCAGGCGGACCGTGGGGTGGTCTTTCGGAACCCGGGACCACCCGCGCGTGCGCGGGGAGCACGTGTGGCCGCTGTCCCACTCCCACAGCTGGCAGCGACCACCCCGCGTGCGCGGGGAGCACTCGCCCTGCATCAGGACCTCGACGCAGGTGGTGGGGCCACCCCGCATGCGCGGGGAGCACCCGCCAACGGGGGCCATGCCTTTGTCGAGGAACGGGAACCCGATCCGGCAGTGGGCTGCGCGGACCCCGCAGGATGTCCTGCACCGGCCGGCGCAACCCGTTGACCGGCCGGTACCTGGTGCCCAGCGAGCGCACGTTCCGGAGGGTCCTGGCTGCGGTGGACGGCGACGCCCTCGACACGGCGACCTGCGGTTACGCGGCCGACGTCGTGCGGGTCGCGCCCCGGCCCCGCAGGTCGCCGCCGCCGCGGACGGTCCGGGCTGCCAGGGGTCAGGTCGTTGCCGAGCCGTCTACCGGGTTCCGCGACGCCGCCGTTGGCGAACTTCGCTGGGCGCGGGGCAGGCGCAGCATGAACCGGCTGCCGTGCGGGACGACGTCTTCGTACCAGACCTGGCCGTGGTTCGCCTCGGCGAGCAACCTGGACAGATACAGCCCGAAGCCGGCGC
>NZ_JBEZDY010000062.1:0-6405 GCF_040648555.1 Actinoplanes sp. NPDC049118 | reverse complement strand
GCCGCCAGTGGGCCAAGCTCCCCATCGTCCAGAAGAACCGCTGGCTCATCTGACCGCTCATCGCACGCAGACCCGGTCCGACAACGGACCGGGCCAATTAATGGTGGTGCAGCGCTTCTGAGCTCACCGCGACGACCGCGCCCATCGGCGGCCGCACGGCATAGAGGACCATGGAAGCATGAGGCCGGGTCCACCGCATCACCCCGTCGAGGTGCCACCGGGTTACCCTCGCGCGTTCGAGCGGGAGTTGCAGCTGTCGGACGGGCGCACCGCATTGATACGTCCCATCGTCCCTGAGGACTGCGAGCGGCTCGCCCACGCCATCCGCACCGCCGATCAGGACACCGTGCAGCGCCGCTTCCTGGGCACACCGCCACACATCACCCCGGCGTTGCTCACCCATTTGTGCACCGTCGACTACCGCAAGCGGTTTGCTCTCGTCGCCTGGGACCCGCTCACCGCTGCGGGTACAGCCATCGCCCGTTACGAACCGACGGTGGAGGGCACAGCCGAGGTCGCCGTCGCGGTCGACCCGTCGTGGCGCAGGGTGGGGCTGGCCACCGCACTGATCGAAATGCTTGCCGAGGCCGCCCTCGACCGCGGGATCCACGCCTTCAGCGCCTACTACCTGGCCGAGAACCAACCCGTGAGCGCCCTGCTCGCCCTCGCCGGCAGCGGTGGGAGGCAAACCATCAAGGAGGGCTTCACCGAAGCTTCCGTCGCCTTGGACCGCACCAGCGTCAAGGCCGCCATCCAGCGCCTCAAGCCCGAACATTGCTCCCGCGTTCGGTGTCGGTCGGGGGCCGCCGCAGACCCGGCCGAGGCCGTACCGTCCGGGGGCGAGGGACAAGCCGAGGCCACGGCTGAACCGCCGCGGCGTGCCGAGTAGCAACCGGGCGCAGCCCACCCGAGCACTCCGAAGCACAGACCTCACCTGGGCAGAATTCACCTTCATGTCCCGTCGGCCGGCCAGGCCCCGACGCCCCGCATGATCAGCAAGTACGGTCGCCGCCCACCCGCCCACCCGCCCGGGGCCGCAGGACGCGTCGGCGGCTGGTTTCACGTGGCCGTGGATTTGAACTGCGCAGAAGGGTTTAGTCCTGGGCGCGGGGTGCCGATACCCCTGTGCAGGTCCGGGTGCTAAGGCCGGGCCCACCCCCTTTGCAGAGAGGCAACGCTATGCGGCACCAGCCTGACGACTCCTCCCGCCCGGCCGGGAGGCAGCGCGGCGTGCTGCACCGGGTGGCCGGCCTGCCGCTGGCGGCCAAGTTCCTGATCGCGCTGGCCCTGCTGGCGGCGACCGCGCTCGCGACCGCCGGGAGTGGGCTGGTCGCGCAGCAGCGGGCCAACACGGCGGCCCAGCACACCTACCAGCACGCCCTGCTGCCCTCGACCGCGCTGGAGACGCTGCGCGCGTCGGTACTGCGGAGCCTGCTGCACCTCACGACGCTGGCCGGCACCGCGGACAAGCAGGCGGTGGAGGCCAAGGTCAAAGACATCCGCACCGAGGACGCGATCCAGGACAAGGCGCTCGCGCAGTACATGTCGCTGGGCACGCTGGGCGGCGACGCACGCACCGCGCAGGTCAAGCAGGCGCTGACCGCATTCCGGGCGGAACGCGACGCGAATCTGCTGCCGGCGGCCCAGGCCGGCCAGGTCAAGGTCTATCAGGCCCGCTTCGCGCAGCAGTGGCCCGCACTGACCAAGGCCGGCGGTGTTGTCACCTCCTTGATCACCGACGAGACCGCCCTGGCCGCGAAGAACGCACAGGCGACGCAGGCCTCGTTCCAAGCCAACCGGATGTTCATCGTGATCACGCTCGTGGTCGGGCTGCTGCTCGCGTTCGGCGCCGCGTGGGCGGTGATCCGCCAGAGCGTCCGGTCGATCAAGAAGATGGCGGCCGTCCTGGCTCGGGTCAGCGCCGGGGACCTGACCCAGCAGGTCGAGGTCAGCTCCCGCGATGAGATCGGCCAGATGGCGCAGGCACTCAACCACGCGACCCAGAGCATGCGTACGACGATCCGCGAGCTGGACACCTCCTCGGCCGACCTGGCCGGCGCCGCGACGCACCTCACCGAGGTGTCGTCGACCATCTCCGGCGGCGTCGACCAGGTCAGCACCGAGGCGGACGTGGTCGCCCGCGCCGCCGGCGACGTCTCACAGAACGTGTCCGCTCTCGCCGCGGCGAGTGAACAGATGGGCGCCTCCATCAGGGAGATCTCCCTCAACGCCGGACAGGCCGCGGACGTGGCCACCCAGGCCGTCACCGTCGCCGAATCCACGACGACCGTGATCGCCCAGCTCGGCGAGTCCTCGGCGCAGATCAGCGACGTGGTCAAGGCCATCACCGCGATCGCGGCGCAGACCAACCTGCTGGCCCTCAACGCCACCATCGAGGCCGCCCGCGCCGGGGAAGCCGGTAAAGGCTTCGCGGTAGTCGCCACGGAGGTCAAGGACCTGGCGCAGGAGACGGCCCGTTCCACCGGGGACATCGCCGGCCGAGTCGAGGCGATCCAGCGCGACACGAACAAGGCCGTCGAGGCGATCGCCGGCATCACCACCATCATCGGGCAGATCAGCGACTACCAGACGATGATCGCCGCTGCGGTGGAGGAGCAGACCGCCACCAGCCAGGAGATCAACCGCAGCGTCACGGACGCCGCGGGAGCCTCCGCCGGCATCGCCAGCAACGTCACCGCGGTCGCCAGCGCCAGCCAGGTCGCCAGCAGCGGAGCCATTCAGACGCACGCCGCGGCCGAGCAGGTCGCCCAGATGTCCAGCGACCTCAAGGCGCTGGTCTCCCGGTTCACGATCTAGCGACCACCTGCACGGAAATCTCCAGCTCAACACCCCGACAGGCTCGTCGGCGAGACGACCGCGCCGTTCGACGCCGACGTATTCAGTCGTCAGGACCACGATCCTGGCGTCGTCGGGCACCTCACACGTCGTGGCGGTGACGGGCAGCGTAGGGCAGGCTCCCCGGGGAGCCTGCCCTGTCGTCGGAGCGGCCAGGGTCTGTGTGGAAGTCCTCGATCGAGCCGAGGACGCCGACACGGACCCTAAACCGGTGGAACCGGCCCGCCCCTGCCCCTACGGTCACGGCATGACAACACGCACCATCCGGGTCACCGTCCGGGGAGCCTTCGACGGGCTCGACGCGGACCAACGCGCCGGCCTACTCGCCCGCGCGGCGCAGCACGACGTGGCGTTCGCCGCGTACACCGATGAGGGCTCGCTGACCTACGACATCGCCACCCGGCCGTTCTTCACCTTCCGCTTCGCCCGCACCGCTCAGGGCGAGCAGGACATCCCGGCCGTGGTACGCGACGCTGAGGCGGACGCGGTGGCCTATCTCGACGAGCACGGGTACGGCTACAAGAACCTCAGCGCGCAGGCCGTCGACATGTCGCAGGTGCCGCTCGGCAAGCGCGGCCGCAAAGAGGCCACCCGCCGCGACTAGTGCCCTGACTGACCCGCGCGACAAGGCGGGGGCCGACGAGCTCCGCGAGCGGCGTCCATCCGTCCGGCAGTGACACGGCGTCGATGCCTAGGACCGCTACGGCCGGTCAACGGCCTGGACACGTCGGCGGCCGGCTCGGAGCCGAGGACGACGCGCAGCGCGGGTGCGATTCCGGCGTGCCTAGTACCTCGAGCTGGGGGACAGGTGTACCGGTAGCACCCCAGAACTTTCAGGTCTGTGCCCCATTGCCCGCCCGCCAGCGGCATACCTACGGGTAATCAGCGTCGGATGGACGCTCCGTTGTTCACCAGGCATCGCGGACTTGCTGCGGGGTGCGACCCATCGGCGCGCACTTCACCACTGTCGATTTCCCGCCCGACTCTGTGCCGCTCATGGCGGCATCGGCCAGGGAGCACCATGAAAAGAAGTAGACGACTGGAGTTCGCCGGGGAATTCTCGCCCCCGGGCCGACGCGAGATCGAAGGGTCGCCGGCCACGATCGGCAGGTCAGGCACCAAACACCTGTGGGCCCCGGCCGTCCGCCGGGTGAAGAACCCCCGTCGGGCCGACCAACCCGCACGACCACTACCTGTACACCCCTGATCTGACCAACAAGAACGACAAGTACTCCTCGAAGATCTTCGTCACGAGCTCCACCGACCCGATCACGGGGTACGGCAGCGTCAACATCCCGGGCAACCCGGTCAAGGTCAAGCAGATCCCGTAACCGCAAGCTGCGCTCGGAGTGCCTTCTGACGGACGGTCATGGAAGGTTCCTGTTGACCTCCCGCTCGCCCGAGGGGGCCGCGAGCACACGGTGGCGCTCAAGTCGGTGAGCACGAACAACTACGTCAGCAGCCCAGGGGCGACCGGCCAGCTCAGGGCGACGGGTAGCTACATCGGGCTGTGGGAGCAGTACGGGCTAAACACCGGCGACCGGGTTCCTTTCAACTACCTGCTCTCTTGCAACCCGGGCAACCAAATGGGTGCAGGTAGACCGGAACGACGGGAACAAGGTCATGACCCGGGGAGCCGCCGCCGGCGACTGGGAGGGCATCCGCCCGGTGCAGGCATCCGGCCAGCCGTTGGCCACCTACAACCTCAAGGACTCGGTCGGCAACTTCTGGCACGTGAACTCCGACGGGAACATCACCGCCTCCCCCGGCACCCCGAGCCCGGGCGACACGTCCGCCCAGTTCAGGTTCGAATACCTCTGGTGAGCCGGCGGTGATCAAAGGGGTGTCCGCCGATCTCGGTGGGCACCCCTTTGCATCGAAATGTTTCGGACGAGTTGGGCCACCGTCTCCGGCGAACCAGCCGATAGGCGAACCGGCACTCGTCCGTTAAAGGGCGACATCGCTGCCCCGGCAGTACGCCCGCCCGATGCGCAATTCGGGTGGTGCGCGGTGATCGCGACCCCGGCCCCATGTTGCCAGATTGTTATTCCAAGGAACAAGATCAACTCGCATCAATGCTTGCACTGAGGGCCATGATGAGAAAATGTTTCCGAGCACAACAAACCAACTTCCCACACCGAAACTTTCGGCGGTGGGCGCTGCTGAATCCAATCGAATGTCCGATTACTGAAGGGACCAAGAAATGCGTAATGGACTTTTCGCCCTGGCGGCAGCCGGTCTGCTGGCCACCGGCAGCACGGCCGCATGCGGTGATGACGGCGGCACCGACACCGGCAGCAACGGCGGCTCGTCGGTCGGCAAGGTGGGCGTCATCCTGCCGGACACCCAGAGCTCGGCGCGTTGGGCCACAGCGGACACCACGTACCTGAAGGCGGCGTTCGAAGCGGCCGGCGTACCGGTCGACATCCAGAACGCTCAGGGCGACAAGACGCAGTTCCAGACGATCGCCGACGGCATGATCTCCAGCGGCGTCAAGGTGCTCATGATCGTCAACCTGGACTCCGGAACCGGCAAGGCGGTCCTCGACAAGGCCCGTGCGGCCGGCATCGCGACCATCGACTACGACCGCCTCACGCTCGGCGGCAACGCGAACTACTACGTCAGCTTCGACAACGTGGCCGTCGGCAAGCTCCAGGGCGAGGGCCTGGTCAAGTGCCTGACCGACATGAAGGCCACCAAGCCCATCGTGGCCGAGCTCAACGGCTCGCCGACCGACAACAACGCCACCCTCTTCAAGGAGGGTTACGACTCGATCCTCAAGCCCAAGTACGCCTCGGGCGATTACGTCAAGGGCCCGGACCAGTCCGTACCGGACTGGGACAACGCGCAGGGCGGCACCATCTTCGAGCAGATGCTGACCGAGAACAAGAACATCAAGGGCGTGCTCGCGGCCAACGACGGCCTCGGCAACGCGGTCATCTCCGTCCTCAAGAAGCAGAATCTCAACGGCAAGGTCCCGGTCACCGGCCAGGACGCGACCGTGCAGGGCCTGCAGAACATCCTCGTCGGCGACCAGTGCATGACGGTCTACAAGGCGATCAAGGAAGAGGCCAACGCAGCCGCCGAGCTCGCCATCGGCCTGGCCAAGGGCGAGAAGAAGGAGACCGGTCAGACCGTGACCGACCCGGAGTCGAAGGCCACGGTTCCCGCGGTCCTGCTGGTCCCGAAGCCGATCTACAAGGACAGCGTCAAGGACGTCGTCGCTGACGGCTTCGTCACCAAGGCCGAGCTCTGCACCGCCGATTTCGCGAAGCTCTGCACGGAAAACGGCATCAGCTGACCCAGCGTTGTCGACGGGCCAGTCCCCGACCGCTGACTTCGGCGCCGCCCATCCCTCCGGGCGTGGGCGGCGCCGAAGTCGGGTCCCTCCACCCGATCGCGAGTGGCCGAGCCACGGACGAGACACCCGGTCACCAGGCGAAGGAGAACCACCGTGGCCGCGACACCTCTTCTGGAGTTGCGCGGGATCGACAAGAGTTTCGGTCCTGTACAGGTCCTGCACGACGTCGGCCTCAGCGTCTATCCGGG
>NZ_JBEZDY010000061.1:0-8408 GCF_040648555.1 Actinoplanes sp. NPDC049118 | reverse complement strand
GCGCCGGCTTCGGGCTGTATCTGTCCAGGTTGCTCGCCGAGGCGAACCACGGCCAGGTCTGGTACGAAGACGTCGTCCCGCACGGCAGCCGGTTCGTACTGAGCCTGCCCCGCGCCCAGCGGGCGGCCTCGCTGGACCCGCTGGACGGCGCGGCGACCACCTGAACCCGGACCACGCGGGCTCGCAAAAGGCGACGGCAGGTGAGCTGAATGATCACTGTGGCGCTGGTTCCGACCGCCGGCTCCCGGGCCTCCGTGCAGGTTGCCGACCCGCCGTGACGCACTGGCTTCGTTCGCGAGATTGGGGCTTTGGCGCGAACATCGTGATTGATCTCGGCCCCACAGCAAGGACCGGCGTCGCGTAAACCTCCTGCGTACGCTTGCTCACCGGCGAGCCGTCTACGCGTTTGCGGCCCAGCGGACGTAGAGCCGTTCGCCGGCCGATGCGGCGCTTCGAGCCACCGTGGTGAGTTCGCCAGCAATAGGCCAGTGGCTCGTCGCGGCCTGGAGCGTTTCGTCATCGGCTGAGGCAAGCGCGTCGCGAAGGGTGTCAGTCAGCGTGGCAACGTACTCGTCGATGTAGATGCCGAGTTTCGTAACGATAGCCAGGTGGCGATCGTCGCAGTTGACGTCGTCGTAGGACCGATCGTTGAGGAAGGATTCCAGCTCACGCAGAACTTCGGAGAGTGCGCCGTTGTCGGGCATCGTCGGGTGGATCTTGACCAAGCGGGCAGCGGAATCGTCCGGCGCATGGAAGAACGCGAGCGGCGGCATGGTGGTGATCATGTCAGGGGTGAGGCAGGGTCGAGTGAAGGGCTCCGGCACATGCTCACCACGATCGGACTCGCGCTGGCCGGTCGGGCGGGTGCCCGGCTGGCCACGACGTTTGGTGGCTGCGCCCGCTCAAGCGCCGTCCCGCTAACGTCCGGTAGGCCGAGGCTCTCGTTCTGGGCGGTGGACAGGGCTGGATACTCTCGCGCCGCGGTATGAGGGGTTCTATGGCGACGTTGTTGGAGGTTGTGGGGTGTCGCGTCGTCGTCTTGGCTTCGCGGTTGCGGGGATCGTCCTGCTTGTACTCTGCCTCGCTACGTACGGCACGTTCATCCCCCGGATCCCGTTGCCGTTCGTCTCCGTGCCGAGCGCCGACGTCGCCGCCACCGACCATGTACTGGTGCCAGCGTCGCCGCCGGCCGGGCTCGCGCCGTTCAAGATCGGAACATACGGTGTGCCCGGCGACCGGCTTGCTGTATACGCCGAGCCGGGTCCTGCCGATGTGTTCGCCGGCCGCGCGCTGGGCGTCATCTACATGCACGCTGACGAGTTCACCGAACTTCCCTACGGCACGAACATGCGGCCGGTCCGGGTAAACCTGCACCAGGCACACGTCGGCCGCGTCGGCGACCAGGTCTGGGTGGTGTGGGACGTGTGGTTCGACGACAACCAGGAGCAGGACCAGATCGGCGTGATCGGGTTCGGCCTTACCGAGGACGAGGTCGTCCGCGCGGCCCGGCACGTCTACGTCAGCGACGACGACAGCGGCACCGCCAGCGCGAGACTCGACTGGGGCGGCGTACCTTCCGGCCTGGCACCGGCTGCAGCCGGTCCGGCGGACCTCGATGGCCTCGGCCACCGGAGTGTGCTCGCCAACAGCACCGTCATGATCTGGGGACACCCGCCCGATGGCCCGTACCTGACGATCGCGGTCTGCCGGGGCGATGCCGGAGCGGCGGTGCTGGCCCGGCTGACCACGCTGGGCACCCAACGGCCGATCCGCGGGGCGCCGGCCTCCGTCGGGACCGCTCCTGGGTGGCCGACCCACCAGACTGCCGATCCGGCCACCGCTTACGCCTGGGCCGAAAACGGCCTCGTCGTCTACGTGACCGCTCGCGGGATCCCAGCTGGCGAGGTCGACGCCGTCATCGCCGGGCTACGCCTCGTTCCGGTAAACGAGGCGACCGCACTATTCCCGCGGTAGGCCCTCCAGCAAACGACGCCTACGCGATCGATCAATATCACGGCGTTGGTGCGTACGGACCTGCCGCGATCCGCGCGTTACGCAGTGTCATGGGCTGCCCGGTGCGCTGACGCACGCCTTCGAAGCCGAGATCAGTGCGTTTCCAAGACGGGATCGCTTCTGCCGGCAAGAGGCAACGGACGTGCACGGTGTCGCCGCCGATCCATCGCGTTGGCTGCTCAGGCCACAGCGGGCGCCGCGGGCACCGGCCAGTCTGCTGGCGTCCGGCCGATATGGTTGCTCGATGACGCTACCCAGGACGGTTGTCCTCAACGGCGATCTCGGCAGCGGCAAGACGACCGTGTCGGTGTTGCTGGCGCAACGGCTGGGGGTACACCGGGTAAGCATTGGTGATCTCTACCGTCGGATGGCCGCGGAGCATGGCATGACGGCGCTGCAGTTCAATCTGCATTCGGAGCTTGACGACAAGGTCGACCATTTCATCGACCAGCTGCAGCACGACATCGCGGCCTCCGGTGAGCGCTTGGTCGTCGATAGCCGGCTGGCCTGGCACTTCTTCAGTGACGCGCTGAAGGTGCACCTCATCACCGATCCGTTTCGTCGCGGCCCGGCGGGTGCTCGGCCGTCCCGGCGACTCGGTCGAGAATTACCGCAGCGTCGAGGAGGCCCTTCACGAACTCGCCGGCCGCAGCGAGAGCGAACGGCAGCGGTTCCTGTCCCGGTACGGCGTTGACAAGACCCGCCTGCGCAACTACGACGTGGTCTGCGACACCACGAGGGCGGAGCCGGAGCAGGTGGTCGCGCGCATCCTCGAGGCGCTTGAGAGGTACGCCGGCACCCCGTCGGCACCGCTGTGCCATCTCGATCCCAGTCGCGTGCGCCGGACCGCGGCGACGGAGGAAGACGGCGAGATCGTCGTGCGCTACCAGGCGCGGACTTTCGTTGCCGTTCGCGGAGGCCGGCAGCTGAGCGCCGCGGTGGATACCGGCGAAATCATGACCCCTATGGTTCTCGCTGGCGAGGGGTAGCAAGCCGGTCCAATGACCGCGGAGCCCTAAGATCGGATGCACTAATCTGCCGCCGATAGCGCGCACCGTGCGTGCGTTGCGCTCCTGCAGACATCAGCGTTGCGCGGGCTTGGTGCTGCCAGCACGAGCCGGGGTCACGGCGCGGATACAGACTGAGCGTCAGCCGGCTACCTAAGGAGGTCGAGTCGGCGTGTCGGCCACTTGTCGCCGCTATCCAAGCCGAGGGACCTGCTGGAATGGCAAGCAGTTTCACCTGCCAGTTCGTCGAGAGCCCGGTCGCCGACCGCTACGCGCAGGCCCAGAACTACGGGGTCGGTTCGGCTGATCAGCCGGGCTATCGACGGCACCGGGGCTGGAAAATGAAACCGAAGGCGCTGCAGGCCGGGAAGATGTGGGTGGCGGCCACTGCGTCGCCGCGATCTGCACCCCAGTGACTGGCAGGGTGGGCGAGATCTGGTCGAGCAAGCGCTGCGCCAGAGTGGCGTCGATCTCGACGTCAGCGCTGATACGAACATCAGCGGCGGTCGCCAGGTCCACGATATCGTCGATGCTGAACGCGTCAGCTCCGAGAGTGCTCAGCCGCCGCGCGAGCTCCTGCACATTGATCATCTGCAGCCTCATTCTCGGATTGCGAATGACCCACCGTAACCCCCGCTTCGGTCGGCGGTTCTTGCGCCCACCACCCGGGCCTACTGCGGCCAACAGCGATGCTACCGGCTCGACGGCCCCATCTCTTCGAGGAGCTGATCGCGCACGAGGGCCGACAGAGCCGTCACACTCTGTGCAACTGACGCCGGCCCGGGACGCGCGGAAATGCCGATGAGAGGGCGTTCGACCACGCGGCGGTCAGCGACGCGAAGCGGCCTGGGTGTCACCTGGGTTGTCAAGATCTTGCGTTGAGTGAGCGAAGCTCGGCGGTGACGTCTGCGCCAGAGGGGGCATGCTCTGGGTCCACCAGCCACTGCAATATCAGTCCGGTCAGCAGCGCGAGCGGCACGGAGCCGCCGAGCCCCTTGCCGCCCCCTCGCGTTGGCCCTTGGCCAGGTGCTCGCGGACTTCCGGCGATCGCTCTGCCTGGGCAGCAGCTTCTGACTGGGCCATCCACAACGGCCGGTGGGTGTTGAAGGTGTCGATGTGGCCCGGGACTCCTGAAGCCACGACGAACCGCAAAGTAGGAGATCTTGACGGTGGGTATTTGGTAAGACCCGTCACCCCAGACGTCATTGGTCTTTCGTAGTGGACTCCGGTGGCCGGTGTCGGACGGTGATCAGGTCGCTGGGTTGGCAGTCGAGCGCGTCGCAGAGTGCGGTCAGGGTGCTGAACCGGATGGCGCGGGCGCGCCCGTTCTTGAGGATGGACAGGTTGGCCAGGGTGAGGCCGACCTGCCCGGCGAGTTCGGTGAGGGTCATGCCGCGGGCGGTTAGTAGCCGGTCGATGTGGATGTCGATGCGGTGCTGCTCCTCGGGAGGCATCAGATGACCTCGTCGAGCTCGGCGCGTAGTGCGCAGCCGTGCCGCACTACAGCGGCGAACGCCAGCACGGCGAGGCCCAATGGCAGCCACCAGTAGCTGAGGTCGTCGGTGACGGGGCCGGTGTAGGAAGAGGACGGGAACACGCTGTGGTACAGCGCGTACAACACCGCCGCGCGGATGAGTTCTGCGAGGCCACCGCCGGCGAGGACGACGATGCCCAGCCGGCGGATCTGGTCACCGGTGGAGACGGTGAACGGATCTGCGCGTAGGGCCGAGGTGACGATCCGGCGGGCCAGGATGGCTATCACGAGCCAGGCGACCGCGCCGACCGTGCCCCCGGCGATGAGTTCCAGCGTTGCCTGCGCGGGGGTGGGGTCGGCGACCGTGACCGCCACGACGTCGTCGACCTTCGGCGTGAAGGCTGGCTGCAGTGGGTCGGGCACTGGGTTGTTGAGCGCGTCGAACGGTGCCCAGAACTGTACCGGGGTCCGCCCACCACTGATCCAGTTGGTGGCCGTGACGAGCAGGAACAGGATGTTGCCGATGATGGTGAAGGTCAACAGGACCCGCAGCGGGCGCAGGGCGCCAGAGCGGCGAGGGGAAGGCGCCACGAGAAACTCCTTATCGAAGGTCGATGTATCGAGTATCGATAAGAAGTCGTTGCGTGTCAACACGGGCGTCAGGCCTGTGCCGCTCGGCATCAGCCGCGAGACCGTGTACGCCGCATGCGAGCAGCAGTTGCGGCCCTACGTCGCCGAGAACCAAGCAGCGGGCCGCCCGTCGGCAGCCAGCTTCCGCGGCGAAGCCCCGCCCCCATCTCGTGAAACACCACAACACTCGTCACACCCACTACGGCCGCAGGCATCACGGGTTTAGCCACCCCCGCGGCCTCACCCGGGCCGCGAACAACGAGTGGACCAACGCGAAAACGCGACGCTCATTGAGCCGTCCGTGCGCGGTGACCACCGTCAGTTCGTCACCCTCCGTGCCGACGGTGGCTCTGCGGCCAGCGTCCGAACATGCCGAGATGAGGGCCCATCGGCGGTCCGGAGATCGCTAGTTTTCTTCCGGAAAGAGCTCCTGACTTCCTTGGGCTCGCTACGCTAGCGGTAAGATTTTCTTTACCCAATCTCCAGTCAGCCTGGTAGCGGTCGGGACATCTGTGCTGCCCAAGAAGTGGGTGAGCCGCCGAATCGATAGACAGCCAGAGCGCATGCGAGACCTCTGTCGTTTCGCCAACATTGGGCTAGTCTCCTCAGACATTCCCCTGGCGGCGGATCGCCGGTCTGCACTCCCGCCCTTCTCGATAAGGTCGTAGTGATGATCAATTCTAGCCGTTTGTTATGCTTCACTGTCGGTATGACCCTCGCCGCTTCAGCTATGGGAACACCGGCGTCGGCCGGTCCGTATTCAAGTGAAGGCGCGGACAATTCGCTTACCGCCGCAGGCGAGCGGCTCCTCGGTGGCGTCGACATGCAGGGCTACTGCATGTCCCGTGGCTACGTTCGAGCAGAGCTTCAAGGCAATACCGCGTACGACTGGAGATGCGTGACCGGATCCGGTAGCCGTGACCACATCTCGATGACTGATGCCTGCCGTTGGCAGTATTCAAGGATAGATGTCATCGATCGAGTGGGCGACTTCTACAACCCCTACTCGTGGCAATGTTGGGGGACTAGATAGGCGAGTTTAATCGCGTCGATACGGGGTTGACGCAATCACGGCCCGCGCTAACTAACATGCCGCGAGTCGGTGCTGCGGCTCATGTTGATCGTCACGGTCTGTACGCCGTTGCGCAGGCCATTGATCATAAATCTGGCGAGTGCCCCACACTGCGACGATCTTGGCCCGGCTTACGCCACCAGCTCCTCGCTGAGGGTCCATAGACGCGCGGCGGCCTTGGGGTCGCGGGCCAGGGAGCTCGGCTCGATCTGCTTGCCGCGGAAGAAGTAGCCTCCGGTGACCTCGGCCGCCTCCGGGGCGCTGGCCAGGTAGACCGGGGTGGCCGCGCCGGTCTGGACCGTACCCATGAAGGGCTTGGCGGCTGCGACGAGCAGCTTGGCGACGCCGCGGACCTCGCGGCCCAACTGGGTGCGGATGAGGCCCGGGTGCAGGCAGTTGGCGACCACGCCGGTGCCGGCCAGGCGCTTGGCCAGCTCGACTGTGAACAGGATGTTCGCCAGCTTCGACAGCGGGTAGCTCGGCTCGCCGCGGGCCAGGTTGTCCCACGGGATCTGCTTGGCCGAACTATGCACATTGGACGACACCGTGATCACGCGGGCCGGCGCACTGCCGACCAGCCGTTCCCGCAGCAGACCGGTCAGCAGGAACGGCGCCAGATGGTTGACGGCGAACATGGTCTCGTAGCCGTCGACCGTGAACTGCTGCTTGAGCATGATCACACCGGCGTTGTTGTCGAGCACGTCGAGCCGGTGGTACCTCGCCAGCACTTCGGCGGCCAGCCGACGCACCTCTGCCAGGCTCGACATGTCGGCCGTGAGGAGGTCCACCTCGGCGCTGGGCGCCCGATGCCGGATCTCCTTGACGGCCGCTCGCCCTCGCTCGGCGTCGCGCCCGACGACGACCACGGTGGCCCCCAGCTCGGCCAGACGGGCCGCCGTCTCCCGGCCAATCCCGCTGGTCCCGCCGGTCACCAGGCACACCTTGCCGGACATTGTGATCATTGACCCTCCTGGATGTACGCGTCAGCAGACGTTCGCAGTACGAGTACACCCACGGAATCTACGCAACCCAGCATCCCGAATGTGGCCCGAACGGCCGGCGTCATCATCGGCCGTCGTCGGAACTCGGGCCTCTTGCCGCTACGACCTCTTGATCGGGTGCACGGACATGCCGCGCCAAGGGCACTGGCGCCCTCCGCCGGCGGTGACGCACCGTGAGCTATGACTGTCTTCCCTGCTCCCGAGCAAACCGTCACCACGTCCGACGACCGCCTTCTCCACGCGGCAGTGGCCGCGTACCTCGGCCGCTACCGGGGTCAGTCCCGGCTGCACACCGGCTCCGACCTCAAGGTCTTCCTGACCTGGTGCGCCACCCAAGGCCTGGACGCGCTCCGCGTCGGCCGGGCCGACATCGAACGGTACGTTCGCTGGCTGCAGGAGATCCGCTACTACCAGCCCTCGACGGTGTCCCGGCGGTTGTCGGTCGTGGTCGGCTTCTACCGGGTGTGCGTCATCGACCAGATCCTGCCGTACTCGCCAGCCGACTACGTCCGCGGGCCACCAGTACCAGCTGAGTCACCCACCCTTGGCCTCGGCCACCTGCAATTCGAAGCCCTGATCACGGCAGCTCGGCTCTCACCCAACATCAACGACTTCGCGCTGATCGCGATGCTCGGACTCCTCGGCTTGCGCATCTTCGAAGCCTGCGGCGCGAACATCGACAACCTCGGTGAGGAACACGGCCACCGCGTGCTGAAGATCCGCGGCAAGGGCGACAAGACGGTCCTGATCCCGCTACCACCCGCGGTAGCCTGGGCTATCGATCAGGCCGTCGACGGCCGAGACCATGGGCCGATCTTGCGCAACGCCTACAGCGTGCGGATGGACCGGCACGCGGCGACCCGCCGGCTGAAGCTCCTCGCCGGCGCGGCTGGGGTCCGGATCGCCCGGATGCACCCCCATATGCTCCGGCACACTTTCGTGACGACCATGCTCGACGCGGGCGTCAGCCTGCGCGACGTGCAGATCGCCGCCCGCCACGCCGACCCGCGCACAACCATGCGCTACGACCGGGCCCGCAAGAACCTCGACCGGCACCCCAACTACATCCTCGCCGCCTACATGGCATCCGGCACCTGATCACTCAACACGCGGAACTGCCGAGATGAGGGCACTCGATATTCCGATAGAAGTGCGGGGGACGGGTGACAGATCATGGGCGGATGACAGTGATGCTTCCAGGAGTTTTCGTC
>NZ_JBEZDY010000060.1:0-9472 GCF_040648555.1 Actinoplanes sp. NPDC049118 | reverse complement strand
AGCTCGTCTGACTGGTGTAGTAGTGCGTCACCTGCTTGGTCGTCCGGCTGACCGTGGAGTCCTTGCCGTCTCCCCACCACACCCGCACCTTGCTGCCGGCGCGGGCCCGGCGCCCGCCAGCCGGCTGAGCCGGTCACCGGCCTCGACCGCCGTCATGCGGGCGCCGGGATCGCGGCGCAGCAGTCCGTCGAGGACACCTGCGAGCGGCCCGGCCAGGTGGTGCCGGTCCGGTGCGCTGCCGGCAAGGGCCCGCATGGTGGCCGCCGGCGTCTCGCGGACGTACGGCGGCCGCCCCTCCACCGCGTGGTAAAGCGTCGCGCCCAGGGACCAGAGGTCGGCCGGCGCGGCGGCGACGCCGTCGAAGAGCCGCTCCGGCGAGACGTAGTTCGGCGAGCCGAGGATCATGCCGCGGCGGGCCAGGGCGGCGATTCCCTCGCCGGTCACGGCCGGGCCGAAGTCGGTGAGCACCACCCGTGCGTCGTCGGCGATCAGCACGTTGCCCGGCTTGACGTCGAGGTGCAGGACGCCCGCCCGGTGCGCGGCGTCCAGTGCGGACAGCAGCGCCAGCCCGATACCGGCCACCCGTTCCACCGGCAGCGGACCGGACTCCTTGATCACCTGTAGCAGCGATCGCGACGGCACGTACTCCATGACTATCCACGGCTCGTCCTCGCCGGGCAGCACGTCGTAGATCCGGATCACGTTGGGGTGGCTGACCCGCCCCGCCGCCCGGGCCTCGATCGGCATCCAGCTGCGCAGCAGTTCCTGCTCGTCCGGTTCGAGGCCGTCCGGTGGCGCACACTGCTTGATCGCGACGTCCCGGTGGAGCATCTCGTCGATAGCGAGCCAGACCCGGCCCAGTCCGCCGGAGCCGAGCGGGCGGGCGATCCGGTAGCGCCCGGCGACGCGTTGTCCCACACCCGGCATGCCGTCACCCCACGTGTCCGGAAAGGTCGGTGCTGCCTGCTGCACCCTGACCGTACTGCGCGCGGCGGCACGTTTCACGCCCGTCCGAATAGGTATCCGGTGCAATTGACGCAGACCCCGGAGGGTGTCGGAAATCCGACGGCGACTTTGCTCCGTCCGGCCGGTGGAAAGGCGCTGTACCGGTGCGGATTCCTGGCCGGACGGACCGGAACGGTGGGACGGCCGAGTACTCGACCACCATCGATGACCAGCGTAGAGTCAGCCCCCGACGCAACCGCCGGCACCGCTGCCGCACCTGCGGTCGGCACCCGGGTTCGGCGGCCACTCCTATTGAGATGCCGGGCGATGAAGCAGATGCGGATACGGGGAAATGGTAATCACGCGCGGCGGTTCGCAATACTCTGCCTCGGACTGATCATGGCGCTGCCGGCCGGGCCGGCAACCGCGCCGCCGCCCCGGCCGGCACCCGCGGCCCATGCCGGCCACGCGACGACGGCCGCGGCGCCCTCGGCGGCCGAGCAGGCGCTGCGACTGCAGGCGCTGCTCGGGCAGCACTCGGTGCTGGCCGCGGAGTTCATGCGCGGCCGGATCCGCGGCGACGAGAACTTCGCCCAGTCCGCGAACGCCGCGCTCGGCCGCAACACCGACGCGATGACCCAGCTCCTGCGCGACCTGTTCGGCGACGCCACCGCGCGCCGGTTCGCGGCGCTGTGGGCCGAGCACGTCGTCGAGCTGTTCACCTACGCCCGCGGACTGGCCGATCAGGACGACGCCGTGCGCGCCGAGGCGCGCGAGGAGCTGATCGAGTACGAGCAGGACCTGGCGGGGTTCTTCGTCGACGCCTCGCACGGGCGCCTGACGACCAGGGCGGCCAACCGCGCCATGCGCATGCACGTCGACCATCTCCTGGGCCAGGCCGACGCCTATGCGGCACGCGACTACCCGGCGGCCGAACGCCTCTACCGGGAGTCCTACCAGCACACCTACGAGCTGGGCGGTACCGTCGCCGGCGCGCTGCTCACGGGCAGGGACGCGGCCGCGCTGCGCGCACCGATCTGGCGCCTGCGGTCCCAGCTCGGCAAGCTGCTCGCCGAACACGTCGTACTGGTGGAGGACGTGACCAGGGCGGCCGTCACGAACAGCCCGGACTTCTCCGCCGCGGCGCAGATGCTGAACGGCAACACCCGCGATCTGGCGACCGCCATGGACAGCCTGTTCGGCGCGGGGGCGGCGCGGAGCTTCCAGTCGTTGTGGGCGAGCCACGTCGATCAGGTCGTGGCCTACGCGGCCGCGGCCGCCGCGCGGGACCCCGGGCGCCGCGACCGGGCCAGGGCGAGGCTGCACGAGCTCGAGGGCAGGCTGGCCGCGTTCCTCGAGAACGCGACGGGCAAGCGGCTGCGCTCGACCAGCCTCTCGGACGCGCTCCTGGCGCACGACCAGATGCTCCTGCGGCACGCGGAGGCCTTCGCCGCCAAGGAGTACGGCACCGCGCAGCAGATGGCGTTCGAGACCTACGAACACATGTTCGAGCTCGCCCGGCTGCTGGCCGGTGCCTTCGGCGCCACCGTTGCGGCCCGCCTGCCCGTCGGCGGGGCCGAGACCGGCCACGGCGCCATGGCCGGCGTCGTGGAGAGAAGCTGAGATGTCCGTACGAGCCCGCGCCGCCCTGCTGGTGGCCCTCGCGGTGCTGCTGACGACCGGCCTCGCCCGGGCCGGGCCGCCGGGTTCCGGGCCACCGGAAAGGCCGGCGGAACCGGCGGCGGCCGGGCCCTCCTCCGTGGCGGACACGTTCCGATCGGTGCGCACCTACCCGGTCGTGGCGGCGCCGGTCCGGCTGCGGATCCCCGCGCTTCGCGTCGACAGCGCCCTGGAGCACCTCGATCGCCTCGCCGACGGCACCGTCGCGGTGCCCGAGCGCCCGGACCGCGCCGGCTGGTTCGCGCAGGGACCGCGCCCGGGTCAGCCCGGACCGGCGGTGATCCTGGGCCACGTCGACTCCCGGACGTCCCCGGGAGTCTTCCTGAGCCTCGCCCGGGTACGGCGCGGCGCGGTCGTGCACGTCGACCGCGCCGACCGGACCACCGTCACCTTCCGGGTGACCGAGGTGTCGCGGGTACCGAAGTCACGCTTCCCCACCGACCTGGTCTACGCGCCCACCCTCGAGCCGACGCTGCGGCTGGTGACCTGCGGAGGCGGCTTCGACGAGTCGCAGAGGAGCTACCGGGACAATGTCATCGTCTTCGCGACGCCGGCCTGACCGGCGCGCGGCGCGGGCGCCGGCGGCCCTCCTGCTGACGGCTCTGCTCGTCCTGTGTCACGGCCCGCTGCCGGCCGCCGCCGCGATCCCGCTGCCCGTCATCGCGGTGCTCCCCGGCGCCGAGCGGACCTCGCTGGTCGTCGACCTCGGCGCCGGCGCCGCCAGGACGGCCACGGTCACCGTCGACGGCGCGCCGCTGCGGGCCGAGCTGACGCCGGTGGTCTCCGACCGCCTGGCGGTCGCGCTCGTCGTGGACGCGTCCGACGCGGGCGCCGCCGCCCTGCCGGCATGGCTCAGCGCCGCCGCCCGCTTCATCCTCGAGGTGCCCGCCGGGACGCTGGCCTCGGCGATCGCCGACACCTCGCCGCCGGCCGTGCTCGCTCCGCCGAGGCGCGGGCCGGCGGGCGTCGTCCGCGCGCTCAGCTCCGTGCGGGCGGCCGGCCGGCGCAGCACGTCGTCGGCGTTGACGCTGGCGATGCGGCAGTTCCCGGCTACCGCGACCGGCCCGCGCGTCGTCGTGGTCTACACGACCTCCCCCGACGCGGGCGGGGAGAACGCGGCGGCCCTCGGCGCCCGGCTCGCGCGGGCGGGAACGATCCTGGTGGTGGTCGGCACCGCCGGCGGCGGCACCTACTGGGCCGACGCCGCCCGGGCCACCGGCGGATTCTTCGCGCCGGCCGGCACCCCCGTGGTGGTCCCGGCCCTGGACCAGGTGGAGACCACGCTGCGGGGCCGCCATCTCGTGCGGTTCGCCACCCCCCGCAGCCTGCCGGCGCACGTGTCCGTCCGGATCGACACCGGCGGGCTGAGCCTTACCGGCGGCGCCCTCGTCACCGCGGACCCCGGTCCGGCCGCCGCTGTTCTCCCGCCGGACCGGACGCCCGGCACCACCTCCGGCGCCTGGTGGTGGACGATCGTCGGCTGTGTGACGCTCCTGGCCGCCGCCGCGCTGATCCTGCCGTACCGGCGCAGGCGCCCCCGCCCGGTACTGCAAGCGGGAACGCCCACCGTCGCCCGGGGACGGGCCTCCGTACCGCACGCGCCGGCCGGCCGGGAGCCGCCGGCGACGCCGTGAGCCCGCCTGCCGCGCGCCGGTTTGACTCCCCTGCCGGCGGCGGATGACGCTGTCCGTACCGAATCCGAGAGGAGCACCCCATGCCACAGCCGGAAGGCGCCGAGCTGGACGCCGTGCGCGAACGGCGGGCGGCGCTGCGCGAGGCGTACCTGCGGCCGCCGGACGACCGGCCGGCGACCACCGGGCGGGGCATCCACCACGCCGCACTGATCTGCCGCGACGTGGAGAGCACCATCCGCTTCTACCAGGAGGTGCTCGGATTCCCGTTGGTCGAGCTGGTGGAGAACCGGGACTACGCCGGCTCCAGCCACTTCTTCTTCGACGTCGGTAACCGCACCCTGCTCGGCTTCTTCGACTTCCCCGGCCACGACCACCCGGATTTCCAGGAGACGATCGGCGGGGTCCAGCACATCGCGTTGTCGGTGAGCCCGGAGCAGTTCGCGGCCGCGAAAGAGCGCTTCGACGCCGCCGGCATCAAGTACCTCGGCCCGGACCGGGGCGTGGACGACAGCCTCTACGTCCGCGACCCCAACGGCGTCGGTATCGAGCTGTACCGCGAGGAGCTGGGGATCTTCGAGGGCACGACCCTCGTCACGGGATGATCGGCGGGCACACAACGGACGAAAGGCATCGACCCGGGTCGTTGGAGCCGGGTCGATGCCCGGATCATCGACAAATGCGCAAACGCTAATTTCGCTCAATGGGTTTCCCTGACCCACCTCGTCACCGCATGCTGATCGAGGGGTCACGATGAGTGAAGAATTCCTGCCACGGCACGTACTGACCGAGATCGACAGTCCGATCCGGGAGTCTCGCCTGATGGGCGTGGGTGAACTGGCCCAACTCGTGACCAGCTCCGACCTCGCCATGGCGGCCGCCGCCCAGCTCGCCCTGCGGCGCCTGTCCGACGACGACAGCCGCAGTGTCGCCGCGGCGGCGGCCACCGTGCTCGGGCGTACGGCGGTGCGCCTCAACCCCGACCGCGTGGACTTCGGCGAGGTGCCCGCCGGCACGCCGCACCTGGTCGCGGACGTCCTCGTCGAGGGCCCGCCGCTCGCCTTCGCCACCGCAACCGTCACCGCCGCCGGGCCCGGCCTCCGCGCCGCGCTGACGGGCCGCCACCTGCGCATCCTGTGGCAACCGCGCTCGGACTGGCTCGACGGGTCGATCACCGTCAACGGCACGGCCGGCTGGGCCGAGGTGCGCGTCACCGGCCGGGTCGCGCAGTCGGAGCCCGCGTTCCAGGCCGCCCTCGAGGCACAGCTGCAGGCGGAGGCGGGGGTCGGCGGCGGAAACGCGGCGCGGGTGACCGTGCTGCCCGCCCCGCCGGCGCGCCGGCGCGCCGGAGCCGCCGTGGTCATCGCCGGCCTGACCACGCTCGCCCTGCTCGGCGGCGCGGGCGTCGCAATGGCCCTGACCAACGGCGCGGAGCGCGACCCGCCGCCGGTGGCCGCGCCCGGCACCCCGGTCACGACGGCCCCGGCGCCGCTGTCCGCGGCCGTCGGCGGTCCGGCGACCGCGGCCCCCGCGCCGAGCGCCCTCGCGCGCGTCCCGCTCGCGCTGCGCGCGGCGAGCACCAGCAGGCCGGCCGCGATCGCCACCATCCGGGTGGGCAACGAACCCGAGGGCGTCGCGGTCTCCCCCGACGGCCGGACCGTGTACGTGGCCAACCAGAGCTCCCGGATCCTTTCCGTCATGGACGCCGCCAGCCGGCGGGTCACCGCGGTGACCCTGCGCCACACCCCCCGGTTCGTCACCACCTCCCGCGACGGCGGCCTCGTCTTCGTCTCGATGTACGAGAAGGACATGTCCGGCAGCGGGGTCGCCGTGGTGGACGCCACCAGCCGCCGGGTCGTGCGGTACCTCGCCACCGGCGTGCAGCCGTTCACCCTGGCCGTCTGCCCGGACGACCGGCTCTGGGTGCCCATTCACAGCAAGGGCCGGGTCGAGATCTACGCCACCGCCGACCAGCGCCCGGACGGACAGGTGACCGTGCCGCCCAACCCGCACGCGGTGGCCTTCTCCGCGAGCCAGCGGCGGGCCTTCACCGCCAACCACGAGTCGAACGCGGTCTCGATCATCGACATGCGCACCGACAAGGTGCTCAGGTCCGTTCCGGTGAGCCGCTCGCCGCACAGCGTCGCCGTGTCGCCGGACGGCGGGACCGTGCTGGTCGCCGGCTACGAGGCGAACACCGCGGACCTGATCGACGCGAAGACCATGCGGCGCACCGGACCGTTCCGGGTCGGCCGGCAGCCGCAGAGCGTGGCCTTCGCCGGCGACGGCCGGCACGCGTACGTGGTCAACGAGGGCGACGACACGGTGTCCGTCCTGAACGGCCACACCGGCGCGGTGACCGCCACGGTCCGGGTCGGCCGCAGCCCGCGTACGGTCGCGGTCTCGCCCGACGGCCGCCTGGCCTACGTGACCAACGGCGGCGACGACACGATCTCGGTGCTGCGGGTGGGCGAGTGATGCGCACCCGGCGGGCACCCACCCCGGCGACGGCCGGTGAGTGACGATGACCGCCGCGGCCTGGATCGCGCTGGCGATCACAGTGTTCGGCGCGCTCTGCTACGCGACCGCGGCGATCCTGCAGGCCGTCGCCGCACGGCGCACCACGAGCACGGTGCAGGCCCTGCGCCACCCGCTCTACCTGGCCGGCATCGGCTTCGACATGCTCGCCTGGGTCGGTTCGATCAT
Organism: Actinoplanes sp. NPDC049118; assembly: GCF_040648555.1. Classification (NCBI taxonomy): domain Bacteria; kingdom Bacillati; phylum Actinomycetota; class Actinomycetes; order Micromonosporales; family Micromonosporaceae; genus Actinoplanes; species Actinoplanes sp. NPDC049118. The sequence continues at coordinate 2,510 of NZ_JBEZDY010000060.1, read as the reverse complement.
CGCCCTGCGCGAGCTGGCGGTGTACGTGGTCGAATCGATCCTGGCCGGCTCGCTGGCGGTGACGGTCGTCGCCGCCCGGTTCATCCTGAAGTCCCGGCTGCGCGGGCGCGACGTCGCCGCCGTGGTGGCCTCCCTCGCCGCGCTGGCGGTGCTGGCCCTGTCGGCCGGGCCGCAGCACGACGTCACGGCCTCCACCGGGCTGCGGCTGGGTTTCTGCGCCGCCGCGGTCACCGCGGCGCTGATCGGCTGGGGTGCGACCAGGATCGGCTCGCCAGGGCTCGCGGCGGCGGTCGGCGGACTCTGCCTCGGCGGCGCGGCCCTGACCGGCCGCGCCCTGCCGGCCGGGCCGATGGACATCGTGACCGATCCGCTCACGGCGGCGCTGCTGACCTTCGCCGTGACCGGCATGATGATGTACGCACACGCGCTGCAGATCGGCCAGGTTGGCCCGGTGACGGCGGTGCACTGGACCGCCGAGGTGATCGCGCCCTCCGCCGTCGCGCTGCTGTTCCTCGGCGACGCCATCCGCGACGGCTGGCAGGTGCCGGCCGCCGCCGCCGGGCTGGTCACCATCGCGGCGGCCGTCCTGCTGGCCACCGCCCCGGCGAACAGCGCGACGCACCAGCCGCAGACCACGCCGGCGCCGGCCGCCGAACCCGCACGACCGGCGCTCCCGGCAGCGGCCCCGGCCGTACCGCGGCGCAGCGGCGAACGGGTCATCTGGTGGGGCCCGCCACCGATCTGGATACCGGCGGCCCGGACGCCTGCGGCCCTGGCGGCGCCGCCGGTGCGCGAGCTCGGCTGGAGCCCGCACCTCGCGCAGCCGCCCTGGGCGCAACCGCGGCGGCCCGACGCCGACCGGGACGAGGTGCCGGTGCCCGCGCTGGTGATGCCGCGCCACCCGGCGCCCGAACCCGTGGCACCGCCCGCGCCGGCCGGGGAACGGCCCGCACCGCTGTCACCCTGGCACGACCTCTCCAGCCCTCCGGACGGCCCGGCTACCGGCGCCGGCGCGTGATGATCTCCACGTTCGGCGTCATCCGGCTTCGGATCGGCCGGCATCGACGCCCCGTCATTGGGCGCCGGCCGGCCGCAGGAGTTCCTCGGTGGAGTGACCCAGCTCTTGGAGGATCGTCCGAGCCTGGCGCCAGGTGGCCCTTGCCGACTCGGCGTCGTCCGCGGCGGCGTGCACGTCGCTGAGGCGTTGCAGGGTGGTGGCCACCTCGTACCGGTCGCCGAGGTCGCGCCAGAGCGTGAGGGCATGCCGGTAGCAGGTGATCGCCTCCTGGTGGTTTCCGAGGTGGTGGTGTGCGTGGCCGAGGCTGTCCCAGGTGTCTGCCTCGTTGGGTTGGCCGACGAAATCGCGGTACAGCTCCAGGGACTGATGGCAGTACGCGATCGCCTCCTCGTGGAAGCCCAGCAGACTGTGGTAGCAGCCGACCCAGTTCAGCGCGTCGGCCTCGGACATCCGGTCGCCGGACAACCGGGCCACGGCGAGAGCCATCTGGGCGTGCTCCAGCGCCTGCTGGAATTCGCCCCGCCGTTCCGCGAGCCGGCCGAGATCGCGACGGATACGCACCTGCCCCGTCTGGTCGCCGACCTCCTCGAAGAGCGCCAAGGCCCGCCGGCCGTGGCTGTCCGCCTGATCAAGGCGGCCCTGTTGCAGGTAGGCGAGACTGAGCATGTGATACGCCAGCGCCTGACCCGGCCGGTCGCCGAGCCGCCGGAAGGCCTCCAGCGCGATCCGCTGGCTCGACGCCCAGTCGTTCCAGTGACCCTGGTAGTTGAGGAAGGGCGTGAACGTCTGCGGGAGCTTGCTGGCGTGTGCGTTGAAGCCGGCCGCAAGCGCCTTGTCGATCGCCGCGAGCAGCACCGCGTGCTCGCTGGTGAACCACGCCATTGCCCGCTCCGCGTCCGGGAGCTCGGCGGTGCTCACCCCGGTGCCGATGGGTTCGATCGCGATCCGGTCCCGATACGGGTAGAGCCGCCGGTCGGCCGCGTGCGTCGTGTGCAGGTAGTGGTCCAGGACCCGGCGCAGCGCGGCCTGCCGCTCGTCCTGCGACTCGGCCTCCGTGACCTGCTCGGCGGCGTACGCCCTGAGCAGGTCGTGGAAGGCGAACCGGCCGAGGACGTGCTCCGCGAGCAGGCTGGCGCCGGACAACTCGGTCAGCAGCCGGCGGGCCCGGGTCACCGGGAGGCCGGCCAGGCTGGCCGCGGCCCGTATGGTGATGTCGGGGCCGGGATGCAGCCCGAGCAGCCGGAACAGCCGGGCCGCCTCGTCGCTGAGGATCTGATACGACCAGGAGAACACCGCGCGGGCGTCGGTGGCCGGGTTCTCGCCCATGAACGCGTCCAGGCCACCGCGGGCCTCCTGGAGCTCCCCGGCCAACATCGCCAGGGTGAACCGGCGGTGCCCGGCGGCCCGGGCCGCCACGATGGCCAGCGCCAGCGGCAGCCGGGCACACGCGGCGATGATCTCGTCGACGGCCTGCGGTTCGGCGGCGACCCGG
>NZ_JBEZDY010000059.1:0-9750 GCF_040648555.1 Actinoplanes sp. NPDC049118 | reverse complement strand
CATCCAGTACCGCACCGACCTACTCGACGGCTTCCTCGCTCACACCGGCCTGACCATCGCACCCGACACAACCTGACCGTTCAAGATCTGTAGCGTGTATCGCTGGTAGTCGGTGACGCGGGGGGGGCCTCACCGGCCACCGCGTTCACTCACCGTCCGGGAGCAGGCCGGCTTTCCGGGCTCGCAGGACTGTCGCCAGCCGGTCGGTGGTTCCCAGTTTCCGGTAGAGCCGGGTCAGGTGTTTCTGCACGGTGCTGGCGCTGATCCCCAACCGGCGGGCGATCGTGGCGGCCGTCAGCGATTCGGCGAGCAGTTCGAGGACGCTGAGCTCCCGGGGGGTGAGCAGCAAACCGGGAAGAGCCGGCTCGCCCGGCGACAGCAGCGGGATCCCGGTCATCTTCTCGAGCCACCCGGGCGAGGCCTCGCAGGCGAGGAAGCCACGCCGTGCGGCGGCGATCTCACGGTCGGCGGTGGCAGACAAACCCATGCTGCGGTACGCCACCGCGGCGTACACGTGAGATTGTGCGGCATCGAGACGGTCACCGGCCCCGGCGAACGACCGTGCCGCCCGCTCCGCGTGGGCGGCCGCCGCCGCGGGATCGCGGCGCAGTGTCCCGTGGACCTGCGCCAGGTGGATGAATCCCGCCCGCCGGGGCAGACCGTCGACCGCCGGCAGACGATCGGCGCGTTCCGCCCATCCGGCAGCGCCGCGGTCGTCGCCGGCAGCCGCGGCGGCCGCGGCCAGCCATTGGTACCACCGGGCCTGCCACACCGGCCGCACGGACACCCGGCCCGACGCGTGCCCACCGCGGACCAGCAGGTCGAGAGCCGCCTCCGGGTCGCCGGCTGCGTAACGCGCGAACCCGAGGGTGAGTTCCGCCGATCCGGCCTGCCAGTCGGGGCTGTCGCCGAGTGTCGCCAGCTCGACCGCCTGTTTGCCGCAGGCCAGCGCCTCGTCGAGCTCGCCCCGCCAGACGGCGACCCAGCAGCGATACCCGAGCACCCGCGCCTGGGTCTGCGGGGTGCCAGTCAGCACGGCCGCCTCCATCGCGTCGTCCAGGTGCATCAGAGCCGGTGACAGCTGCCCGGTCATGCTGCCGTGGACTCCCAGCACCGTCTGGAGCGTGCCGAGCAGGTGGCTCTGACCACTGGCATGGGCGATCGCCAGGGCCCGGCGCAGGTGCCGGTGCGCGGCGGTGAACCGTTCCCGGTACAGCTCGCCCCAGCCCAGGAACATCACTGTGTCTAGTCGTTCGGCGAGTTCGCGGTCGGGCATGGCGTCCACGTACTGCACGGCCTCGTCCAGCCAGGCGGTGGTGTGCGGGCTGCCGACGTCGAACGACTGGTTGGCCACCACGGCGACGCTGAGCGCGTAGGCGAGCAGGGGACGGTTGTCGGTGCTGCGGGCCACCCGGATCGCCTCGCTCACCGCGGCGGTGTCGCGGGGGCCGTACATGACGCTGGTCAGCGTGAGCCCGACACGGAGCGTTCCGGCGGTGAGCCCGTGCTGCTCGGGCAGCCGGTCCAGCTCCTGCGCCAACAGGGCACGCGCCTCGGCGTGGTTCCCGGCGAGGTTGCGCAACGTGGCCAGGAAGCTGACCACGGTGAGCCGTTCCTCGCTGCCGACCGGAACCAGCCGCAGAATTTCGCCGAGGATGTCCTGGCTGCCATGCAGGTCACCGGTGATGCCCAGCGCCCGGCCCCGGAGGGTGAGCAGTTGCAACCGCAACGGGGTGGTGGTCGGATCCTGCGGCAGGAGCCGCACTGCCGACCCCAGCCAGTGCGCCGCGGCGGCGGGGGTGGCGTGCATCGCGTCCATCGCGACGGTACGCAGCAACGCCACCGCGGCCATGTCGCCGACGCCCGCCGACGCCTCGATGTGGGGCGCGCGTGCCTCGGCCGGCGCGCGGCGATGGTCGAGTTCAGCGGCCGCCCGCGCGTGGGCGCCGAGCCGCCAGCCCGCGCCGGCGTTGTAATACGCGGCGCTGCGCAGCAAGGGATGACGGAACCGGAACCCACCCGGGGTCGCCCCGGCCCGGATCAGATCCCGCCGCGCCAACCCGTCCAGGGCGACGTGTACCTCCGCCTCCGGCAGTCCGGCGACCGACGCCAGCATGCCCGGGTCACATTCGTCGCCGGCGACCGCGGCCGCGTACAGCACCTGCCGGCACAGCGGCTCCAGCCGTGCGAACTCCCCGGCCAGCGCGGCACGCACCGGATCGCTGGTGGCGTCACCGGCCGACCCGTCCGCCGCCCGGCAGGACGCCAGCACTTCGAGATAGAACGGGTTGCCGCCGCTGGCCCGGTACAACTCCTCCCGCCGTGCGGGACTCAAACCGGCCGGCAGCAGGGCGCCGGCCTCGGCGACGCTGAGCGGACCGACGTCGACCGTCGTGCCCCAGCCCTGCTGCGCCGCACGGGCGAACGCCTGGTGCAACCGTTCCGGCGCCTGCCGTGACCGGTAGGCCAGTGCCACCACGACCGGCGCGCGGGGCGGATGCCGCAGCAGGTGATCGAGCATCTCCATCGAACTGTCGTCGCCCCAGTGCAGGTCGTCGAAGGCCAGCACCAGACCGGCCGGGCCGGCGATGTCCTCCAGCAGGGCTCGGACCGCCCGGTGCAGCCGGTACCTCTCGGCTGCGACCAGGCCGGTCTCCTGGCCCCGGCCGCCCGCCGCGAGCGTGGGGAAGACGCTCGGCAGCAGGCGCCGGTCCGCGGGATCCAGGCCGGCCCAGCGCGACTCCGGCCAGGCCCGCAGGTGATCCTCGAGGGCGTTGCGGAATACGCCGAACGGCACTTCCCGCTCGAACTCGGAACCGTGGCCGGACAGGACGACGCGCCCACCACGACGCGCCTCGGCCAGCAACTCGGTCAGCAGACGGGTCTTGCCGATTCCCGGATCCCCGACGATCGCCACGACGGCTCGATCGCCGAACAACGCACGGAGCGCTGCCATTTCCGCTGTCCGGCCGACCAGAGGCGCCAGCTGGTCGCTGTCGGGCACGCGCGCACCGCCTTGATCGACGTCGGTCGGGCATAGATAGATACCCCGCGTCCCCCGCGCTGTCAAGCGCGCAATTCTGCCACTGTATCCGGCTTCGGCCCGGCCGTACTGTTCGCAGCCGCTGGGTGCGGCGCACCGGGGGGCCGCGCCGCGCCCGGCTGCCCGCCGGCCTGCTGTGTCAGGCCCTTGTGTCAGGCGACGTGGCCAGATCGTAGGCGCACGCCGGATCATGCTGGCGTGAAACTGTTTCTGGTGCGGCATGCGATGCCGGCGTTCGGTCCTGACGTTCCTGCTCCCGCCTGGGAGCTGAACAGCGAGGGCCGGTGCAAGGCGAGGACGCTCGCAGGCGCGTTACCGGCAGGAGCACTGCTGATCGCTAGCCGGGAACCGAAGGCGCGGCAGACGTTGGAGCCAGCCGGCTCGGTGCAGACCGATGAGCGGTTCAACGAAGTGACAAGCGACGAGCCGTACGAGGGCGATTTCCGGGCACGCCGACGTGCGTACGTGACCGGGACGGACCGCCCCGGATGGGAACCCCGCGACCAAGTGGTGACCCGCTTCACCGACGGAATACGGTTCTGGACCGCGCAGGCTGACGGCCGACCGCTGGTCATCGCGAGCCACGGTATGGCCATGACCCTGTGGCTGGGCGCAACGGTGGGCCTTACGAACGCGGGCGCATTCTGGGCCGACCTTCGACTACCGGACCTCCTCCGCGTCGATGTGACCGACAAGCAGGTAGTCCGGTTGGTGTACGGAGATCCTTCAGGCACCTCGGAAACGCCCGTCCTGGCAAGCGAAACCCACTGATCGTGACCAACTCGGCCGGGCATCGTGTCGGCGCGCTTAACGCGGCAGATGAGCGCTCTTGATCTTGTTCTACGAATACCCGTGAACCTTGCTCTGATTGCGCGGGTGCTCCGTATCCTTTCCGGCGTGGTGAAGCTCATGACCTATGCCGGTCCAGCCGCGGCGGATGCGCCCGGAACCCGCACGGGTGGTGTCCCGTACACGCCTTCGGCATTCGAGTGGCCACGGTGCCGCGAATGCGCCGGGCCCATGCAGTTCCTGGCCCAGGTCAGCCTCGCCGACGTCGAGCCCGGCAGCTCTGGTCTGCTGTCCATCTTCATGTGCCAGAACGATCCGGGCTTGTGCGACGATTGGGACGCCAGCGCCGGAGGCAATCGCGCCTTCGCGTTCGGAGCCGACGCCGTGCATGTCCCCACCCCGCCCGGTGATGGCGTCACGCTGCTGGACGAGACGTGCGCGGTGCATTTCGAACAGGTCGACGTCGAGGATTACCTGGAGGCGCCGGAGTGGTGGCATCAGCGGTCGGGCCGGCCTGCGCGGGAAGTGCTGGGCCAGGTCGGCGGCCAGGCCGCATGGCTGCAGAACGACGAGACGCCCCAATGCGACGGCTGTGCCCATCCGATGACGTTCGTCGTCCAACTCGAGGAGGGCCACGACCATCGAACCTCGGCGAACTTCGGCGGTGGCGGTTGCGGCTATGGCTTCCGGTGCCGATCGTGCGGGACCGCCGCGTTCCTCTGGCAGCGCTGAACCGTATTCGTCCACGCATGGCGGACATCCTGCTGAGCCGGCCCGCTCAGCGGCAGAGTCGGATGCTGGTGCGGCGACTTCCGACTGCGGTTACGTGACCTGCTCGACCATGCCTGGCGTATCGGCTGGCTTCCGGTCTCCGCGCTCTTGATCGCCGGACCACCCGCGTAGGCTGCGGCACCGTGGAGAGTGTGCTGAGCCGGTTGTCCAAGATCCAGCGGGCCGAGACGGTGACTGGTGTGCCACTGGTGAGCGGCTCGTTCCCACCCGGTGAGCACGACCGGGTCTGGCGGGCCCTGCGCGCGGAGCACAGCCGCACCGGTCTCTGGCCGGTGCTCGGCTCGACAGCTCACGGCGCCGCCGAGTGCTCGTATGCCTGGACCTCCGTGGGGCCCCAGGGCGCCGAACTGCTCGCCCTGATCCGGCGGATCGACCCCGCCGAGCGGATGGCGCTGATCGTTCGATCCGTCTGGGAAGACTGCGTCGAGGGCATGGAGCCGACGGACCCGTTCTACCTCGAGTTCGAGGCCGACTTCGACCCGGTCCGCGTCGCTGCAGCGGTCGGCGACCTCGGCGAGACACCGGCCCGGAACTCCGGCGGCACCGACTGGGTGTACCCGCCCACCGACGTACTGCTCGTGCCGGCTGCGGCCGGGCACGAGGTCCTGGCCCTGGTCCCCGCCGAGATCATCGCGATCATCAACAACTGGAGCGGCGGCCCGTCCCACCCCAATCTCGAGTACATGGACCACATCCTCGTCCTGCAGCACTGGGAGCGGCGATGGGGTGCCCAGCTCTACGGCCGGGTCGAGGGCACGCTGGAGCTTGCCGTCGAGCGCCCGCCAAGCGACCCGCTTTCCGCCGCGATCTGCGCGATCGAACAGTCCGCCTACTGCTACGACCTGGCGCAAACTCTCGGCGACGTGCACGAGGTGGCCAGTCGGCAGGCGCCGGCCTCGCGCTGGACGTTCTGGTGGGATTGACCTAGGTCATCCGTGGCCGTGGACGGGAGCCGATTCGATCCAGCGAGATCACGGCGCTCTCCAGGACACGTGCGATTCCAATAGCCTGCCCCAACGGGATCGCGACGATCCGTCGGGCGTCCTCAGCTTCCATGGCCCAGGACATGGCAGATTCAGTCAGTGGAAGCATCTGCCTCGACGAGTTCGGTGAATATCTCGGAGGGCTTCTTCCAATCGAAGATCTTACGGGGGCGGTCGTTGATCTCCGCGGCGACCATCGCGAGATAGGTCGGATCCGAGGTGATCGGGACGCCTTTCGGGAAGAACTCGCGGACGATCCGGTTCAAGTTCTCGTTGCTGCCGCGCTCCCATGGCGAGTGCGGATGGGCGAAGAACACCGGTAGCCCGGTCGCGGTGACGGCGGCGTGGCGGGCCATCTCTGTGCCGCAGTCCCAGGTCAGCGATCTGCGGATGGACTCGGGCAGGCCGTCGGTCGCGGCGATCACCGCGTCGGTCACTGTTAGCGAGTCACGGCCGGTCAGCGGGACCAGGATCAAAAACCGCGACGTGCGTTCGACCAGCGTGGCGACAGCGGTCTTGCCGTTCTTGCCAACGACGAGGTCTCCCTCCCAGTGGCCCGGGACGGCCCGGCCTTCGACCTCGGCGGGGCGTTCGTCGAGGTAGCGGGGCTCACGGATCCGCGGTTGCGGTTCCGGACGCGGACCCGAACGGCGGGCCGGCCGGCCGGTGCGTAGCCGGATCAGTTCGCGGGCCAGCGTCGAGACGGGCTGGGCGTAGACCCACTGGTAGATCGCTTCATGTGACACCCGGCAAGCCTGATCGTCGGGGGCCAGTTCCGGCAAGCGACCCGCGATCGAGGCTGGGGACCAGCCTGAGCGCAGCCGCTCGGTCACCAGCGCCCGTAACCGGGCCGAGCGCTCGACCGCGAACAGCTTCGGTCGTGCCCGCGACTCGGTGGCGGCGGTGTCCGCGGCAACCGCCCGGTAGCCGACCCGGCCGCCGTGGCGGCTCACTTCCCGCGACACGATCGACGGATCCCGGCCGAGCAAAACGCCGATTTCCTTGTATAACAAGCCTTCCGCGAGTCCGCGGGAGATCTCTTCGCGATCCGGCAACGTCAGCATCACACGCACGGCGGGCATCCTGTCCCACCGAACCACCAAGATCAAATGCTACGACCGCCTGAATCCGCCCATCACAGGAACCAGCAGCATGATCGAGTGTCCGCTCATCGGCAGATCCGGATGGCCACTTCACCGCGGACCCGCCTTCGCCGGTTCGTCGGCCTCGGCGCGATCATCATCACCGGCACCGTCCGCGACAGCCTCTACATCCTCGCCACGCTGCAACCTCGACGCCGGCCCGAAGCCGGAGATGGTGGCGACCGACACTGCCAGCTACTCGGACATTGTCTTTGGCCTGTTTCGGCTGTTGGGGTACCGGTTCTCCCCGCGCATCGCGGATGTGGGCGGCACCGGGTTCTGGCGTGCCGACATTCCCGGCCAACCGGCCGGCGACTACGGTCCGCTGAACGCGATCGTCCGCAACAAAGGTCAACCTCGACCGGATCGTCACTCACTGGCCGGACATGCTGCGGGTGGCCGGCTCCCTGGTCACCAACCAGGTCCGCGCCTACGACCTGCTGCGGATGCTGACCCGCGACGGGCATCCCACCCCATCGGACAAGCCCTGGCCGAGTACGGCCGGGTCGCCAAGACCCTGCACCTGCTGGCCATGGTCGACCCGGGCGACGAAACCTACCGGCGTACCGTGGCCCGGCAGCTGAACATCGGCGAGTCACGCCACTCCCTGGCCCGCAAGATCCTGCACGGGCACCGCGGTGACATCGTGCAGCCCTATCCGCGGCGCTGTCGGCGATGACCGCGGTCAAGCACGCCGCCGTCAACCCGCTGCGCGACGACGGCGCGCCGCCAACGCCTGCCGGGCCCTGTACCGGGCGATGGACGCGCTGGAACAGGCTCCGCCGACGCCCCATTGCACCGCAACCTCGGTGACCTGATGCGGACGACCGACTGACCCCGGTTCCCACGGGTTGAGCCTCGTCCAGCCGGTGTCCAGTGAGGGTCCAGCCGGCGCGGCCCTAATGGAGACATCACATTCACCTCACATTTGTGGAGGAACGGGAGATGAAACACAGTCTGGCCGCGATTCTCGCTGCGGCCACGGCAGGAACCGTCCTGCTGGGCGTTGTGTCCGCGCCGACGGCGGCAGCGGCCGCACCACCGCTACCGTCCGATGTCACCCAGCTCAGCACGCCGTTCGTAGACCCTCGTGGCAGCAACTTCGTCGTCACCCGATCCACGACCAACACCCTTCTGATCGGCCGCAGGGATCCCGTCGCGCCGGTCCGTGGGGTAACCGCCCTGGGAAACGCCGGTGGAAGCCTGCAAGGTGATCCGCAAGGGGTCACCATCGCCGATGTCGGCATCCGCGTCTTCGCCCGCGACACCAGCAACCAGGTCGTGACCAACCTCTTTCCCAACGGTGCCCCGCAGACCGGGTTCCAGGTGGTGCCCGGGCTGCTGGTGTCCAGCGATGTCGAGGTTGTGGATCTGTCCGGCGCCGGCGGCCAGCTCGTGCGCATCTTCGCCCGAGGGCTCGACGACGGGGCCGTCTACACCAACCTGCTGACGACCGCCGGCTTCACCGGCTGGCGCAGCCTCGGCGGCTTCACGACCAGTGAGATATCGGCCGCTCTCACAGGCAACGGAGACGCCTTCCGCGTGGTCGTCCGTGACGCCGGCTGGCGCGTGTCCACCACCGTGCTGTCCAGCGACGGCAGCACCACGGGGTGGGCCGGTATCGGGGGGCCGGAAGTACGCGGAAACATCGCTCTGTCGGGCGGAAACCAAGCGGGCGTCCAGCCGAACGAGATCTTCCTTCAGGACGCTGCCACGCGGACGGTCATGACCTACACCTTCGACCAGCCGGGCTGGCGCAACCTCGGCGGCATTGCCAACAGCGACATCGCCGTCCTCGCCCTCTTCGACGGCTCGGTGGAGTTCCTCGTCCGCGGAACCACCAACAACCTCTACGTCAACCGCAGAGCCCCGGGAGCGACGAACTTCATCGGCTACGTCAACCTCGGCGGCATCCTCACCGGCAACCCGGGCATCGGCGCCACATTCGGCCGCGACCCCGCGGCGTATGCCTACGTCCGAGGCACCAACCAGCGGCTGTTCAACAAATTCCAACGGTCGAACTTCGACTTCGATGACTACATCGCGGTGAGCAGCATCCCCACGGCCTGACGGCCACCCCTCCGCCGGAAGACCCAATCCGACCGGCCTTCGGCCAGCCCATGTCCCTCGCAGACCTCTGCCGGACCAGATGTCGCGCCGGGAGCCCGGAATAGTCGCAATGCTGATGAGGAGGATTTCGCGGATCCCCCTGCCAGACCTCTTACCGAGCGGGGTCCCCTATGTGAGATGAGTCGCGCAGTGACATGCGAGCTCTCCCCTCGTGGAGGGGACCCCGACGCGGGAACATGCCCTCTTGATCACCCCAGACGTGGACCGGACCTCCGGTTTCCATGTCAGCCCGCCGCCACCCGCAACCCAACCTGACCGCCCACCGCCACATCCGTGGCCGCCAGTCACCAGTCTCGATGTCCGCCGCGCCCGGCCAAGCGGCTGACACCCGGCAGTTGATCTCGCTACTCGAGCAGGTCCGCGTGCGTACCGAATAGCCCCCGATCACCGGACAAACCTCTGGACACCCTATGCGAGACAGGCCGGGGTGCTGGTCAGCACGTTGCAGATTCTCCGAGTCGGCGTGTCCGGTGGGAGTTCGGCTAACGGACAAGATCATCGCTACCGCTAACCGCTGTACCGATCTTCCTCAACCCCGAGACTGACCGGTGCCATGAACCCCGCCATCCCCACACCAGCCGAACGCGAGGCACTCAACGCCGCCCTGCTCACCACCGGCACCGAAACCGGCTTCTGGGACGACAACGGCCGCCCCGCACCCTGGCCCGACGACATCGACCAATGGCAACCCGATACTGGCGAACCCACCACCTGCCAACCGGGAGAACAACCCTTCTAGCACTAACGCACAGTCACTGATCTGAGCCTCCGCGGCAGGGACTGTGGATCTTTCGGTGTTTCCGGTCTGACCCGCCGGGCGTAGCCCGGCGAGGAAGGTGCCGTGATGACGACGACACTGGATGGTGTGACC
>NZ_JBEZDY010000058.1:0-10468 GCF_040648555.1 Actinoplanes sp. NPDC049118 | reverse complement strand
CCCAACGCCTCACACGCGGCGTCGAACGCCTCCGCGAACACCGGGAACGCGGCATACAGCTCCCGACCCATACCCGGACGCTGAGCACCCTGACCCGTGAACAAGAACGCCGTCTTACCGGAGCCGGTCGCGCCGGGTAGCGCGCCACCGTCCACCAGCGACGCCAAGGCGGCATCGAGTTCCTGGCGGTCTCCAGCGACCAGCGCCACCCGGTGCGACAGCCGGGCCCGAGTCGACGCCAGCGACCACGCCAGATCCGTGATCTCACCGGGCTGATCCAGCAGTTGCCGGGCCTGGGCCCGCAGCGCCGGCTCCGAACGCGCCGACAACGGCACCAGCACCGGACCCGACACCACCGCGTCGACTGGGGCCACCGCCTCGACCGGCGGCGCCTGCTCCACGATCACGTGCGCGTTCGTCCCGCTGACCCCGAACGACGACACACCCGCCCGGCGCGGGCGACCCGTCTCCGGCCACGGCCGGGCCTCGGCCAGCAGCTCGACCGCGCCGGACTCCCAGTCGACGTGCGGGCTCGGCGCGTCGACGTGCAGGGTGGCGGGCAGGGTGCCGTGGCGCAGCGCCATGACCATCTTGATGATGCCCGCGACGCCCGCCGCGGTCTGGGTGTGCCCGATGTTCGACTTGACCGAGCCGAGCCAGAGCGGCTCGCCCTCGCCGCGGTCCTGCCCGTACGTCGCCAGCAGCGCCTGCGCCTCGATCGGATCGCCCAGCGTCGTGCCGGTGCCGTGCGCCTCCACCGCGTCGACGTCCGACGTGGACAGTCCGGCGTTGGCGAGCGCCTGGCGGATCACCCGGCGCTGCGACGGCCCGTTCGGGGCGGAGAGCCCGTTGGAGGCGCCGTCCTGGTTCACCGCGCTGCCGCTGACCACGGCCAGCACCCGGTGCCCGTTGGCACGCGCGTCCGACAGCCGCTCCAGCAGGAGCACGCCGACGCCCTCGCCCCAGCCGGTGCCGTCCGCGGCGGCCGCGAACGGCTTGCACCGGCCGTCCGGCGCCATGCCGCGCTGGCGGGAGAACTCGATGAAGGCGCCGGGGCCGGCCATCACGTTCACGCCGCCGGCCAGGGCCAGCGTGCACTCGCCCTGCCGCAGCGACTGCGCCGCCAGGTGCAGCGCGACCAGGGAAGACGAGCAGGCGGTGTCGACGGTCATCGCCGGGCCCTCGAGCCCCAGCACGTACGACACCCGGCCGGAGATGACGGCGGTCTGGCCGCCGGTGATGAAGTAGCCCTGCGCCTCCTCCGGGATCTCGTACGCCTCGGATCCGTACCCCTGTGAGCTGGCGCCGACGAAGACGCCGGTGGCGCTGCCGCGCAGCGCGGTCGGGTCGATGCCGGCACGTTCGAAGGTCTCCCAAGCGGCCTCCAGCAGCAGCCGCTGCTGCGGGTCCATGGCCAGCGCCTCGCGGGGGCTGATGCCGAAGAAGGTGGGGTCGAAGCCGCCGGCGTCGGCGACGAAGGCGCCCTGGCGCGTGTAGGTGGTGCCGGAGCGGGTGGGGTCCGGGTCGTAGATGGCGTCGAGGTCCCACCCGCGGTCGGCGGGGAACTCCCCCATCGCGTCGCGGCCCTGCGCGACCAACTGCCAGAGCTGTTCCGGGGAGCCGACGCCGCCCGGGAAGCGGCAGGCCATGCCGACGATCACGATCGGCTCGTCGTCCACCGGCCGGCCGGCGGCGACGGGCGCGGACTCGCCGGCGCCCCCGCCGAACACCTCGGCGAGCAGGAAGTCGGCGACGGCGGACGCGGTCGGGTGGTCGAAGACCAGGGTGGCGGGCAGCCGGACGCCGGTGGCCGCGCTCAGCCGGTTGCGCATCTCGACCGCGGTGAGCGAGTCGAAACCCAGCTCCTTGAAGGCGCGGTGCGCCTCGATGCCGTCGGCGCCGGCGTGGCCGAGGATGGTGGCGGCCTGCGCCCGGACCAGGTCGAGGACGACGGCGTGCCGGTCGGCGGGTGCGATACCGGCGAGGCGCCCGGCGAGCGCCGGCGCGGTCGTCTCGGCCGGCGCCTCGCTGCGGGCGAGCGCGGCCCGCACCTCGGGCAGGTCCCCGATCAGCGGGCGGGAGCGGCCCGAGGTGAAGGCGGCGGCGAACCGTTCCCAGTCCACGTCGGCGACGGCGACGGAGGTGTCGCCCTGCCCGACCGCGCGGACGAGGGCGGCGACCGCGGTCTCCGGATCCATGGGTCGCAGGCCGCGGCGCAGCACGTACTGCTCGTCCCGGGCGTCGCCGAGCCCGCTTCCCCCGGCCCACAGACCCCAGGCGATCGAGGTGGCGGTGAGTCCGCGGGCGCGGCGGGCCGCGGCGAGCGCGTCCAGGGCGGCGTTGGCGGCGGCGTACGCGCCCTGCCCTCCGCCGCCGAGCAGGCCGGCGTTGGAGGAGAACAGCACGAAGGCGTCGAGGGGGGTGTCGCCGAGCAGTTCGTCGAGGTGCCGGGCGCCGAGCGCCTTGCCGGCGATCATCCGCTCGAGCAGCCCGAGGTCGGTGTCGGCGAGGCTCGCCGCGTCGCCGATGCCGGCCGCGTGGACGACCGCGGTGAGCGGCTGGTCGGCCGGCACCTCGGCGAGCACGGCGGCGAGCGCGTCGCGGTCCGCGGCGTCGCAGGCGGCGACGGTGACCCGGGCGCCGAGCGCGGTCAGCTCGCCGGTGAGGGCGGATGCGCCGGGCGCGGCGGCGCCGCGGCGTCCGGTGAGGACGAGGTGCGCCGCGCCGTTGGCGGCGAGCCATCGGGCGACGTGTGCGCCGAGCGCGCCGGTGCCGCCGGTGACCAGCACGGTGCCGCGGGGCCGCCAGGCGGTCCGGTCGGCCGGGGCGGACGGCGGGGCGTGTGCGAGGCGGCGGGCGTACACGCCGTCGGGCCGGACGGCGACCTGGTCCTCGTCGGCGATTCCGGCGATGACCCCGGCCAGGCGGACGGCGGTGCGCTCGTCCCAGACCGCGGGCGTGTCGACGAGGCCGCCCCAGCGCTCGGGGTGTTCCAGCCCGGCGACCCGGCCGAGGCCGTGGATCTGCGCCTGCTGCGGGTCGGCGTCCGCGGCGCGGGTGACGAGCCACAGCGGCGCATCGAGGCCGGCGTCGCCGAGGGCCTGGATCAGGGTGAGGGTGCCGGCCAGCCCGGCGGACACCGCCGGGGCGCCGGGGCACGGCCGGGTGTCGGCGGCGAGGGTGGAGACCACGCCGCGCACGGGCCCGGCCGCGGCGCGCAGCCGGTCCGCGAGGGCGGCGCGGTCGGTGGCGGCCTCCACGCGTACGGCGTGACCCCCGTGCGCGGTGATCGCCTGCTCGACGTCTGTGGCGGCGTCGCCGGGTGCGGTCACGAGCAGCCAGTCGCCCTGCAGGCTGGGCGCCAAGGGGTCGGCGAGCCGGCGCCAGCTGATCCGGTACCGCCAGCTGTCGGCCGTGGCGTGTGTCCGTTCCCGGTGCCGCCATTCGGCGAGCATCGGCAGCATGGTGCCGAGGGAGGCGTGCTGGGATTCGTCGGTCAGGCCCAGGTCGGCGCCGAGGGTCGCCAGGTCGCCCTCCTCGACGGCGGCCCAGAACCGGGCGTCGACGGGATCGGCGGCCGTGACCTGCTCGTGCGCCTCGTCCGCGTCCAGCCAGTACCGCTGTTGTTCGAAGGCGTAGGTGGGCAGGTCCACGATCCGCGCCCCGTCCGGGAACGCCTTCGCCCAGTCCACCCGCGCACCGTGGCTGAACGCCTCACCGACCGAGGCCAGGAACCGCCCCCAACCACCGTCATCCCGGCGGAGACTACCGACGACGGTGCCGCCCATCTCACTGATCGGCACCGCCACCACCGGATGCGCCGACACCTCCACGAACAGACCGAAGCCCTCATTCGACAGGGCCTCGATCGCGTCGGCGAACCGCACCGTCCGCCGCAGGTTCTCGTACCAGTAACCCGCATCAAGGCTGCTGGTGTCCGCCCATTCGCCGGTCACCGTAGAGAACATCGGCACCGCCGACGCGACCGCGTTCACCTCACCCAGCCCGACGATCAACTCCTCACGCAGGCTCTCCACCATCGCCGAATGCGACGCATAATCCACCGCAATCAACCGCGCCCGAACCCCGTCCGCCTCGCACGAGGCGACCAGATCCCGCACCGCCTGCGGCTCACCCGACACCACCACCGACGACGGCGCATTCACCGCCGCGATCGACACACCCTCAGGCAGCTCGGTCAGCCGGCTCCCGATCGACGCCATCAGGCCGGTGCCGGACAACACCCGGATCGCCTTCGACCGCACCGCGACGATGCGCGCCGCGTCCGCCAGAGACAGCGCACCCGCCACACAGGCGGCGGCGATCTCCCCTTGCGAATGCCCGACCACGGCCGCCGGACGCACCCCGAACGACTCCCACAACTTTGCCAGGGACACATGCACGGCAAACGACACCGGCTGCACCACATCCACCCGCGACAACAGGCCCTCGTCCTTGAGAGCCTCGAACAGATCCCAGTCGACGTGCGGCGCCAACGCCTCCGCGCAATCCCGCAGAGCGGAGGCGAAAACCGGCGATGCCGCGGCCAGCTCGACCGCCATACCAACCCACTGCGAACCCTGACCCGGGAACACCATCACCGGACCACGACCCGGCACCGCCTCGGCGACCACGGCCTCCCGCAGTCCCGCGATCAGCTCCGCCGCCGACGAACCCACCGCGACCGCCCGATGCCCGAACACCGCCCGCGACCGCACGAGGCTGAAGCCGACATCCACCGGAGGCCCGCCCACCTCCGCCAGGCGCTCGATCTGCCGGCGCAGCGCGGCCTCCGACTTCGCCGAGACCACCCACGGCACGACAGCGTCCGCCGGCGCCGCCGCGGCCGGGGCCGGTTCGGGTGCCTGCTCCAGCACGACATGGGCGTTGGTGCCGCTGATCCCGAACGACGACACACCCGCACGCCGCGGACGGCCCGTCTCCGGCCAGTCCCGCGCCTCGGTCAGCAGCGAGACGGCACCGGACTCCCAGTCCACCTGTGGCGTCGGCTCGTCAACGTGCAACGTGGCCGGCAGCACACCGTGCCGCATCGCCATCACCATCTTGATCACACCGCCGACACCCGCCGCGGCCTGCGTGTGCCCGATGTTCGACTTCAACGAACCCAGCCACAACGGCTGGCCCGCCCGATCGCGGCCATACGTCGCCAGCAACGCCTGCGCCTCGATCGGATCGCCGAGCGTCGTACCCGTGCCATGCGCCTCGACCGCGTCCACGTCCGAAGTGGACAGACCAGCGTTGGCCAGCGCCGACCGGATCACCCGAGCCTGCGACGGGCCGTTCGGGGCGGTCAGGCTGCTGCTGGCGCCGTCCTGGTTGACCGCGGAGCCGCGGATGACCGCGAGCACCCGGTGTCCGAGGCGTTCCGCGTCGGAGAGTCGCTCGAGCAGCAGCAGGCCGACGCCCTCTGCGAAGCCGGTGCCGTCCGCCGCGGCCGCGAACGACTTGCACCGCCCGTCGGCGGCGAGGCCGCGCTGGCGGCTCAGCTCGACGAAGACCTCCGGGGTGGACATGACGGTCACGCCGCCGGCCAGCGCCATCGAGCATTCGCCGCGGCGCAGCGACTGCGCGGCCAGGTGGAGAGTGACAAGCGACGACGAGCAGGCGGTGTCGACGGTGATCGCCGGCCCCTCGAGGCCGAGCAGGTAGGAGATCCGGCCGGAGGCCACGCTGTACGCGTTCCCGTTGCCGATGTAGCCCTCCAGGTCGGCGGGGGTGCTGTCCACCCGCGACGCGTAGTCCTGGTACATCACGCCGGCGAAGACGCCGGTCTGGCTGCCGCGCACGGTCGCCGGGTCGATGCCGGCGCGCTCGAACGCCTCCCAGGAGACCTGGAGGAGCAGCCGCTGCTGCGGGTCCATGGCCAGCGCCTCGCGCGGACTGATGCCGAAGAACGCCGGATCGAAGTCGGCCGCGCCGTCGATGAACCCGCCGCCGGTGGTGTAGAAGGTGCCGGCGGTCTCCGGGTCGGCGTCGTAGAGCCGGTCCAGGGGCCAGCCCCGGTCGTCGGGGAACGCGGAGACGGCGTCCCGCCCGCCGGCGACCAGGTCCCACAGCCGCTCGGGGCCGTCGACCCCGCCCGGGTACCGGCAGCCGATGCCCACGATCGCGATCGGCTCGGCCGCGCGCTCCTCGGTCTCGCGCAGCCGCTGCTTCGTCTGTGCCAGGTCGGCGGTGACCCGCTTGAGGTACTCGCGAAGCTTCTGCTCGTTCTCCATGCACTTCAGCCTGCGGGCCGCGATCGGCTGATCAAACCCCTAGCGGACCCCTGCCACCCCTGCGGAAAACACCGTTCCCGGGCAGCCCGCACGGCTGCCCGGGAACGGTGTTCGGATGGTCAGGCCAAGGTGTCGATGAACGCGAACATCTCCTCGTCGCTGGCGGTGTCCAGCTCGCCGGTCAGGTCCGTGGCGTCCGTCTCGCCGAGGCGCCGCAGCAGCTCCTGTAGGCGGCCGCGGACGCCGGACCGGTCGTCGTGGGGCAGCGGCAGGGTGATGAGCGCCTCCAGCCGGTCCAGCTGGGCGTGGACCGGCGCGGCCGGCCGCTCCGGTTCGCCCGTCGGCAGCCGGTCGAGCAGATGACCGGCGAGGGCCGACACCGTCGGGTAGTCGAAGATCAGCGTCGCGGGCAGCCGCAGCCCGGTGGCCCGGCCGAGCCGGTTGCGCAGCTCCAGCGCGGTGAGCGAGTCGAAGCCGAGGTCGACCAGGCCGCGTTCGGCATCGACGGCGTGCGGGCCGGCGAACCCGAGCACGGCGGCGACGTGCATGCGTACCAGGTCTCCCGCGGCCAGGATCCGCTGCTCGGCCGGCAGCGCGGCGATCCGGCGCAGCAGCGCCTCGGCCTCCGAGGCGGAGACCGCGGCCTCCGCGACCGATCGCCGCCCGGGTGCGCGCACGAGGCCGCGCAGGATCGGCGGTACCCCGTGGTCGGCGGCCCGGGCGCGGAGGCGGCCGAGGTCGAACCTGGCCGCCACGACCGCCGGGTCGGTGGCGCGAAGCGCGGCGTCGAACAGGGCCAGCCCGGTGCCGGTCGGCATCGCCGTGACGCCGGAGCGCACCATCCTGGCCACGTCGGTGTCGCCGAGCCGGCCGGTCAGCTCGCTGCGCTCGGCCCAGAAGCCCCAGGCGATCGAGGTGGCCGGCAGGCCGAGCGACCGCCGGTGGGTGGCCAGCGCGTCGAGGAACACGTTGGCGGCGGCGTAGTTGGCCTGCCCGGCGCTGCCCAGCGTGCCCGCCGCCGAGGAGAACAGCACGAACGCGGACAGGTCGCGGTCGCGGGTGAGCTGGTCCAGCACGACGGCGGCGTCCACCTTGGGCCGCATCACCGTGTCGAGCCTGGCCGCGTCGAGCGAGCCGAGCACACCGTCGTCGGTGACCCCGGCGGTGTGCACCACGGCGGTGATCGGGTGTTCGGCGAACAGCGCCGCGACGGCCTCCCGGTCGGTCATGTCGCAGGCGGCGATGGTGACCTCGGCGCCGAGACCGGTCAGTTCCGCGCGCAGGTCGGCGGCGCCCGCCGCCTGCTCGCCGCGCCGGCTGGTGAGCAGCAGCCGCCGGGCGCCGTGCCCGGTGACCAGCCGCCGGGCCACGTGGGCGCCGAGCGTGCCGGTGCCGCCGGTGAGCAGGACGACGCCTTCGGTGAAGGTCGCCGGCTCCGCCTCGCCGGTCGATTCGGCCAGCCTCGGCGCGTACAGGGCGCCGTCGCGGACCGCGAGCTCGTTCTCGGCGCCGAGAGCCGCCGCCACGGCGGCCCAGGGCACCGTGCCGCCGTCGCGGTCGAGCAGGCCGAACCGGTCGGGGTGCTCCGCCTCGGCGGACCTGAGCAGGCCCCGGACCGGCGCGGCGATCAGGTCGCGGACCGGGCCAGCGGGCTCGGTGGCGACCGCGCCGGTGGTGACCAGGACCAGCCGGGAGTCGGCCAGCCGGTCGTCGGCGAGCCAGCCCTGCAGCAGTTCGAGGGCGGCGGCCGTGACCGCGCGGACGGCCGCCGGCAGGTCGCTGCCGTCCCCGGTCACCGGGGCGAACACCAGCGCCGGTACGGCCGCGCCGCCGTCGAGGGCCTCGACCAGTCCGGCCAGGTCGGCGTGCAGCGCAGCGCCGGGTACGCCGAGGTCGTCGAAGCCGAGCACGGCCGTCGGCGGGGTCGCCGCGGACGGCGGCGCCGCCGACTCCGTCCACACCGTCGTGTGCAGCACGGCGGCGGACCGCGCGGCGTCCAGTTGCGCCGCGGTGACGGGCCGCATCACCAGTTCGTCGACGGTGGCGACCGGCGCGCCGGTGGCGTCCGCGACGGCGAGGGATAGGCGGTCGCCCGGGCCCTGGGTGAGGCGGATCCGGAGCGCGGTGGCGCCGGCGGCGTGCACGCTCACCCCACTCCAGCTGAACGGCAGCAGCACCGAATCCGTGGCGCCGATGCCGACCGGGTGCAGCGCGGCGTCGAGCAGCGCCGGGTGCAGGGTGAAGCCGTTCGCCGCGGCCGGCTCGGGGAGGGCGACCTCGGCGTAGATGTCGGTGCCGTGCCGCCATGCCGCGCGCAGTCCCCGGAACGTCGGTCCGTACTCGTAGCCGTTGGCGGCGAGGTCGTCGTATCCGCCGGTCAGGTCCACCGGCTGCGCGCCGGCGGGCGGCCATGCCGTCAGGTCGAGGTCCGGCGCCGCCGCGCCGGCCGTCAGCGTGCCGGTGGCGTGGGTGGTCCAGGCGCCGGCGGCGTCCTCGGGCCGCGAGTGCACGGCCACCTCGCGCCGGCCGGCCGGGTCCGGCGCCCCGACGGTCACCTGCACCTGCACGGCGTCGACGTCCGGTACGACAAGCGGGGCGAGCAGGGTGAGCTCGTCGACCCGGTCGCAGCCGACCTCGTCGCCGGCGCGGACGGCCAGTTCCACGTACGCGGTGCCGGGCAGCAGCACCGTGCCGAGCACCGCGTGCTCGGCCAGCCACGGGTGGCTCTTGAGGGAGAGCCTGCCGGTCAGCACCACCTGTCCGGAACCGGCGAGGGTGACCACGGCCCCGAGCATCGGGTGTTCGGCCTGGCCGAGCCCGGCCGAGGTGACGTCGGCGCTGACGGCGTCGCCTTCGAGCCAGTACCGCTGCTGTTCGAAGGCGTAGGTGGGCAGGTCCACGACCCGCGCCCCGTCCGGGAACGCCTTCGCCCAGTCCACCCGCGCGCCGCGGCTGAACGCCTCACCGACCGAGGTCAGGAACCGCCCCCAACCACCGTCATCGCGGCGGAGACTACCGACGACCGTGCCGCCCATCTCACTGATCGGCACCGCCACCACCGGATGCGCGGACACCTCCACGAACAGACCGAAGCCGTCGTTGGACAGGGCCTCGATCGCGTCGGCGAACCGCACCGTGCGGCGCAGGTTCTCGTACCAGTAGCCCGCGTCCAGTGAGGTGGTGTCCGCCCAGGCGCCGGTGACGGTGGAGAACATCGGCACTGTGGAGGCGACCGCGTTCACGGTGCCGAGCTGCTCCCGCAGGTCGGCCTCCAACGGTTCGATCATCGCCGAATGCGACGCATAATCCACCGCAATCAACCGCGCCCGAACCCCGTCGGCCTCACACGAGGCGACCAGGTCCTTCACCGCCTGCGGCTCGCCGGACACCACCACCGACGACGGCGCGTTGACCGCGGCGATCGAGACGCCCTCAGGCAGGTCGGTCAGCGGGCGACCGATCGACGCCATCAGACCGGTGCCGGACAACACCCGGATCGCCTTCGACCGCACCGCCACCACCCGCGCGGCATCGGCCAGCGACAGCGCGCCCGCGATGTGCGCGGCGGCGATCTCGCCCTGCGAATGCCCGACCACCGCCGCCGGACGCACCCCGAACGACTCCCACAACCTCGCCAGCGACACATGCACGGCAAACGACACCGGCTGCACCACATCCACCCGCGACAACAGGCCCTCGTCCTTGAGAGCCTCGAACAGATCCCAGTCGACGTGCGGCGCCAACGCCTCCGCGCAATCCCGCAGAGCGGAGGCGAAGACCGGCGATGCCGCGGCCAGCTCGACCGCCATGCCAACCCACTGCGAACCCTGACCCGGGAACACCATCACCGGACCACGACCCGCACTCGCCTCCACCGCGACCGCTTCACGCAGACCCGCGATCAGCTCCGCCGCCGACGAACCCACCGCGACCGCCCGATGCCCGAACACCGCCCGCGAGTTCACCAGGCTGAAGCCGACATCCACCGGATGCCCGCCCACCTCCGCCAGGCGCTCGATCTGCCGACGCAGCGCCGCCTCCGACTTCGCCGACACCACCCACGGCACGACAGCGTCTCCGGCCGCCTTCTCCAGGGCCGGTTCCGGGCCCTGCTCCAGGATCAGGTGCGCATTCGTGCCGCTGATCCCGAACGACGACACACCCGCGCGCCGCGGCCGGTCCGTTGCCGGCCACTCCCGGGCCTCACTGAGCAGCGAAACGGCGCCCGA
>NZ_JBEZDY010000057.1:0-10682 GCF_040648555.1 Actinoplanes sp. NPDC049118 | reverse complement strand
GCACCTGAACATGCCGGGCGTACTGGCGCAGGTGAACAGCATCCTGGCCGAGCACAGCGTCAACGTCGAGGGCCAGCTGCTGAGCACCCGCGGGCCACCGCGGTGGCCGGGCCCCCCGGCCGGAAATGCCTGCCTACAGGGCGGCCTCGGCGGGCGCGGGCCGGGCCGGCCCGCCCAGTGCGTAAGCGGCCAGCCCGCCGATCGCGAGCAGCGCCGCCGTCACCGCCGCGGCCTTGTTGTCCGGAGCCTGCGACTGCCAGGTCAGGATCTGTCCGGTGGCCCGTTCCGGTTGCGGGAACACGATCGCTGCGAGGGTCCAGCCCAGCGGCAGGAACCAGGATCGGGCCGTGCCGATCGTCGCGGCGCCGAGGGCGGTCAGCCCCAGCAGGCCGGCCGCGTCGCGGATCACCAGCCCGGCCGGGCCGAACCGGGCGCCGGTCGCCAGGGTGGCCATCAGCAGCACGAGCACGACGGCCAGGGCGACCAACAGGTGCGCCGCGCGTCGCGGCGGCCAGGACACGGCGGCCGTGCGTTCCAGGGTGTCGTCGGGGCCGGCGAGGGTGGCCGTGCCCGCCGCGACCAGCAGCAGAACGGTCAGGATGACCATGGCGGCGCCCACGTCGCGGCTGTCCGAGAACACCGACCACAGTGTCCACATCAGCGCCGCGATGCCGCCGGCGGCGGCCAGGGCCACCGGCACCCGCCGGGAGCGCAGATACAGCGTCAGCCACCTCATCGGGCGCTCCTGCTCAACAGCCCGTCGACGTCCTCACAGGCCAGGGCGGCCCGGCGCACCGCCGCCACGCGGGCCGCCGCCTCGTCCTCGGGCAGTTGCCGCAGGCCCTGCCACAGCGTCACGGCGGCGGCGTTCACCTCGGCCGGTTCGTCGGAGTGCTCCGCCACCGGCTCCTCGCCCGTCAGCCAGGCCCCGGCCGCGCGGGCGACGTCGGTGCTCGGGGCCTCCTGGCAGCCGCGCGTGTTCGCGCCCGCGGCGTACACCATCTCGGGGATGATCCTGGCGCCCGAAGCGAGGTGACCGGCGCTGTCGACGCGGACGGGGATCAGCACGGTGTCGGCGCGCCGGGTCGGCGACGTGTCCGGGTAGAAGGTGGTGGTGTCCTCGTGCGCCTGTGTCGGCGCGTCCGGCAGCTTCGCCAGCATCGTCATGGCCCGCCGGGCCGACGGGACCACCTCGGGCAGCAGTCCGGCGTGGACGCGGCTGACGCAGACGCGGGGGCTGCCCTCGGCACACACCTGCTCCTGTGCGACCGGATCCACCGGGTGCGAGACGAACTCGTCGTCGCGGGGAACGACCGTCATCGCCAGCGCGGCGCCGAGCACCGCGGGCAGTAGCGCCACCAGGCGGGTACGCCATCCGTCGGAGGCGAGCAGCGCCGCCGCGGTGACGGCGAGCGCGGCCAGCCAGATGGCCTGCGCGGCGCTGACCCGGCCGTACACGGTCTGGTAGTCGGTGTACTGGCCCATGCCGTACATGGGCGAGAAGACCAGGGCCAGCCACTCCGTGCGACGGACCGCGACCGGAATGACCATGAGCAGCCCGATGCCCGCCACCGCCAGCGCCGGCGCGGTCACCAGGGACGGCATCAGCCGTCCGATCGCCAGGCCCAGCCAGGCCGCCGCGACCAGCGCCAGGGCGCCGACGGCGGCGACGGCGACGGCGGCCGCCGGCAGGTAGCGGGCTGTGCCGGCGATCCACGGCGCGCCCGCAGCCACCATCGTCAGGTAGGCGCACACCACCGCGATACCCATGGCGCCGAGGGTCGGCACCATCCGCTGTGCCCGCGGCCGGGCCGTGCTGGCGAACAGCTCCGCCACGTTCGAACGGTGCTCGCGCCGCGCCTGCCAGGCGCCGGCGGCCAGCGCCAGCGGCCACAGCAGCACCAGATACTCCCGCTGGATCATGGCAAGGGGCATCCAGCCGGCGGACCACCGTTCCGGGGCGGCGTACAGAATCGCGGCGCCGACCAGCAGGAGGAGCAGCGCCGTGCCGGCCGCGGAGGAGCGGCGCAGTTCGATGCCGAGGATGCGGCTCATCGGCCCGCCTCCGAGCGGTGCCGGCGCAGCAGCGCCGAGTAGCCGCGCTCGGCCGGGCTGTCGCCGGCGTCGCCCGCGCCACCTTGCGCTATCAGCGTGTCGGGCGTGCCCCGGTGCACGAGCCGGCCCTCGTTGATCAGGACGACGTCGGTGCACGCCGCCGTCACGTCCTCCACCAGGTGGGTGGAGACCAGGACGCAGCAGTCGACGCCGAGATCACGCAGCAGCTCGCGGAAGTCCAGGCGCTGCTCGGGATCGAGGCCGACGGTGGGCTCGTCGAGCAGCAGCAACTCCGGGTCGTTCACGATCGCCTGCGCGATGCCGGCCCGGCGCAGCATGCCGCCCGACAGGGTCTTCATCCGGGCGTCGGCCTTGGCGGTGAGGCCCACCCGGTCGATCGCCCGCTGTACCGCGCCCGGCACGGCGGTCCGGGGCATCTCCTTGAGCCAGGCCATGTACTCCACGAACTCGCGCACCGTGAAGCGCGGGTAGAACCCGAACTGCTGCGGCAGGTAGCCCAGGCCGCGGCGCACCCGCCGCAGGTCGGCGCGCCCGTCGACCCGCTCGCCGAGTAGCGCCAGCCGTCCGCCGTCGGGCTTGACCACGGTGGCCAGCGCGCGCATCAGCGTGGACTTGCCGGCGCCGTTCGGCCCGAGCAGGCCGTGTACGCCGGTGCCGAACGCCAGGTCGAGCCCGTCGACGGCCAGGTGCCGGCCGGCGCGCACGCGCAGCCCTTCGGCGTGTACGGCCCAGGGGTGGGTGGTGGGAGCCGTTTCGGCCGCGCTCACCGTACGCATCAGCGAATCCTTTGTTTGCGGGAACGTGCGGGGTGTCGTTGTCATCTGTGGCTCGGCAGCCGTCGGTAGGCGTCGGCGCGGCTCGCCGCGAGGGCGGCCAGCGCCACGGTGACCAGCGCCCAGACCGGGACGCTGCCCGGCCGCAGCACCGCCGGCAGGTGCGTGGTGGCGACGCTGGGCAGCACCACCGCGGCCGCCCAGAGCGCCCCGAGGCCCACCGCGGCACGCCGCACGCCGCACACGGTGCCCAGCGCGATGGTGGCGGCGGTGAACGCGAGGCACGGCAGCAGCATCAGCGCCAGCGACGCCCCCGTACCGGCGCCCGCCAGGGCGAGTGCGGGCACGAGGACGGCCAGCACGCCCGCTGCGCGCCGCAGCAGCATCGTCATGCCGGCCGCGGGGGTGCCGGCGATCAGCTCCCACGCCGGGTCGGCGCGGCGGCTCCAGGCGACCGCCACCGCGGGCAGCGGAGCCACCGGCGCGAGCAGCAGCACCAGCGACGGCAGGTCCGGGCGGACCATCTCGAGCAGGTACGCGCAGCCCAGCACCGCCACCGTCATCGTGAGCCAGGGCAGCAGCGTCCAGACCATCCATCGCCGCCGCAGGGCCGACCAGGCGCCGTGTACGGGTACCGGTGCCGGCCCGGCGGCGATGCCCCGGTCCAGCCCGGCGGCGACCAGGTCGAGCAGCGCGCGGGTGTCGTCGGTGGCGGTGCCGGCCAGCCGGGCCCGGCAGTCCGGGCAGCCCTCGAGGTGCAGCTCCACGGACCAGACGGTGGCGTCGTCGAGGCCGGCGCCACCCTCGGCGTAGCGGGTGATCACCGCGAGGTTCGGGTGGGTGGTCATGACAGCGCCTCCCGCAGGGCGATCCGGGCCCGCCGCGCGCGGGACTTGACGGTGCCCTCCGGCACGCTGAGCAGCAGGGACGTCTCCCGTACGGAGAGCCCGTCGAGCACCATGGCGCGCAGCACCTGCCGCAGTTCCGGCGGCAGCACGAGCAGCGCCTGCTCCAGTTCCTGGCCGACGCGCCCGGCCATCACCTCGTCCTCGGCGGCGGGCGCGACGGTCTCGGCGAGCGGCACCGCCGGCACCTGCGCGTGCCGGGCCCGCCGCCGGAAGGCGTCGATCAGGCGGTTGGCGGCGATGGTCCACAGCCAGCCCACCGCGCTGCCGGAGGCGGCCGAGCCGGCGAAGCTGCCCGCCGAGCGCCAGACCGCCAGATAGGTCTCCTGCAACACGTCGGCGACCACGTCGTCATCGGCGCACCGGCGGCGCAGCCGCACGGCGAGCCACGGCGACGTGCGCCGGTACAGCTCGTCGAACGCCCGCCGGTCGCCGGTGGCGGTGCGGCGCACGAGTTCTTCCTCGTCGGCCGAGTCCAAGGTTCGTCTCACACCTGGCAAGACGACCCACCTCCCGTCACGGATCTCCCTCAGCAGTGATCCGCGTCACTTTCCGGGGTCTGCGGCGGCGGGCGAGGCCTGGCGCAGCCCTGGAACGGGCAACCCCGGCGGCCGTGAGGTCCGCGAGGCCGGCACACGTTACCCCGGGCCCGCCGCCGAGTCACCGCAGGCCAGGGGCGCCGCCGGGCGCCGGAGACCCTGCGCCGTCAACGTGCCGCTGATCTCCGTTCGGCCGGCTAATCGGGCGATCCGCGGGGCCGATGGGAAAGGCGGTAAGGGAAGAGCGGGGTGGACCGATGGACGGTAGCGCGCTGGATGCCAAGGCGTTGTCCGATGCACTGCTGAAGGTGGAGGAGGAGTTCGTCTCCGACGCCGCGGCCGCCTACGAGACCGCGGTCGAGCTGGAACGGCAGGCCACGGCGCTCGGCGACGAGGGCCTGGTCATGCGCGCCCGGCTCTGCCGGGCGCGGATGTGCGTGCGTACCGGGGAGATCGCGGGGATCGCCCGGGAGATCTACGACGTACAGCAGTGGGCCGCCGGGCACGGCGACCGCCTGCTGGAGGCCCGCGCCCACGCGGCGTGCGCGTCCGTGCACCAGTACTCCGGGGACGCGGCCAAGCGCCTGGAACACTCGCTGAGCGCGGTGGAGGTGCTGGACGAGACCGCCACCATGTTCACCCAGATCTGGCATCGCGCCAGGCTGGGCGACGCGCTGGCCGAGACCGGCGCGATGGACGCGGCGCGGCTGCGTTACCGGCAGGCGGAGGAGCTGGCCCAGCGAACCCAGCAGTGGGAGCTGCTGCGGATCCTGCTCAACAACTGGGCCTACTACGAGCACGAGCGCGGCGACCTCGCGGAGGCCCGCGAGATCATCGGCCGGATGATCGAGCTCGCCGACGCGCACGGCCTCGAGCTCGACCCGCCGACCCTGCACACGGTCGGCGAGGTACAGGCCGCCAACGGCGAATACGCCGAGGCTGAGCAGACGATGCTGACCTGCATCGCCCGGTACGACGCCGGATTCGTCGAGCACGTCGCCGACCTGGCCAGCTACCAGCTCACTCTGGCCCGCGCCCGGCGCGGCCTCGGCGACACCGGCCGCGCCCAGGAGAGCCTGGACGCCTGCCGTGAGCAGTGCGCCGAGCTCGAACTGCACGCCCTGCTGGTGCAGGTGCACGAGGAGCAGGCCGACCTGCACGCCGCCCGCGGTGACCACGCCGCGGCGTTCGCCGCGCTGAAGGACGGCGTCGCCGCGCGGGAGAGCCTGCGCTCGCAGGAACGGGAGGCGCAGGCACAGACCCGGCAGGCGATGTTCGAGACCACCGAGGCCCGCGAGCAGGCCGAGCAGTACCGCGAGCAGGCCCGCCGCGACCCGCTGACCGGGCTGCGTAACCGCCGCTACGTCGACGAGGAACTGCCCGCCCTGATCGCCAAGGACCCCCGCCTGAGCCTGGCCGTCGCCGACATCGACCACTTCAAACGGATCAACGACCAGCTCTCACACGACACCGGCGACCAGGTCCTCGTCCAGGTCGCCAAGCTCCTGGAAACCGGCCTGGCCGCGGTCGCACCGCGCGGGTTCGTCGCCCGCCTCGGCGGCGAGGAGTTCCTGCTCGTGCTGCCCGTCACCCCGGTCTCCGCCGCGACCACCACCCTCGACGGCATCCGGCAGGCCGTCGGCGCGCACCGCTGGCACGACCTCACCGGCGACCTGCCCGTCACCGTCAGCATCGGCGTGGCCGCGGTCAGCGAGAACTCGCCACCGACCCAGGCCGCGACGCTGTCCACCGCCGACCGCAACCTTTACGCCGCCAAACGCCAGGGACGCGACCGCGTGGTCGCGGGCACGCCGCGGGAGCGCCTCCCTCGCGCCTACCGCGACCGCGCGAGGTGACCCGAGGTTCGGAGCCGGCCTGCCGCGCGGCGGCGGGGGAGAGCCGACGACACGCCGACGGCCTACCGGACGGCGTTCATCCGGTGGGAGAGGTACAGCCGGGGCTGACGGCCACGTCCGCGGAGGCCCGCGCGGCCGGCGCCGCCGCGCCGTCGCCACGGCGGCGGTGCCGGCCGGCGGGTACGACCATCGGGGTGCCGGTCTCGGGGTCGGCGATCACGCGGCACGGCATGGCGAACACGGTTTCGACGAGCCCGGCCGTCATCACGTCCGCGGGCGCGCCCTGTGCGATCACCCGGCCGGCGCGCATGACGATGAGCTCGGTGGCGTAGCGGCAGGCGTGGTTGAGGTCGTGCAGCACCGCGACGATGGTGCGGCCCTGCTCGTGCAGTTCGGCGCAGAGGTCGAGGACCTCGAACTGGTGTGACAGGTCGAGGAAGGTGGTCGGCTCGTCGAGCAGCAGGATGGGCGTCTGCTGCGCCAGGGCCATGGCCAGCCACACCCGCTGGCGCTGGCCGCCGGAGAGTTCGTCGACGAAGCGGTCGGCCAGGTCGGCGACCTCGGTCATCCGCATCGCCTCGGACACCGCCGCCTCGTCCTGCCGTGACCACTGGCGCATCAGCCGCTGGTGCGCGAACCGTCCCCGGGCGACCAACTCCTCCACGACGATGCCGCCGGGCACGACGGGGGACTGCGGGAGCATGCCGAGCTGCTTGGCGATGTGCTTCGACGGATAGGAGGCGATCGCGTTGCCGTCGAGATGCACCGCACCGGCCTGCGGCTTCAGCACCCGCGCCAGGGCGCGCAGCAGGGTCGACTTGCCGCAGGCGTTGGGGCCGACGATGACGGTGAAGGAACCGTCGGCGATCCGCACGTCGAGGTTCTCGGCGACCACCCTGCGGTCGTAGGCGAGGGTGAGGGCGGTTGCCTCGAGGCGGGCGTCGTCGGTCATGGGTCGTTCCTCATCCTCGGGTGCGTCGTTCGCGGAACAGCAGCCAGGTCAGGTAGACGCCGCCGAGGGCGGCGGTGACGACGCCGACCGGGACGTCGTTGCCCGGCAGCGCGTGCTGCCCGGCCCAGTCGCCCGCGGTGAGCAGCGCGGCGCCCATCGCGGCGCTCGGCAGGATCCCGGCGTTCGGTGAGCGGGCCAGCCGGGCGGCGAGCGGCGGCGCGGCGAGGGCGACGAAGGCGATCGGGCCCGCCGCCGCGGTCGCGCCGGCGGACAGGCCGACGGCGGCGAGCGCGAGCACGGCCCGGCTGCGCCCCACCGGTACGCCGTGCAGGACGGCGATGTCGTCGCCGAGCGCGAGCATGTTCAGGTGCCGCCCGTAGTGCAGCACCACGGGTAGCAGGACGGCGACGGCCGCGGCGACCAGGAGGACCTCGGTCCAGCCGCGGCCGTTGACGCTGCCGAGGAGCCAGACCTGCGCGGCGAGCGCGTCCTCCACCCGGCCGCGGTAGATCAGGTAGGAGTTCGCGGCCTCCAGCAGCGCGGACACGCCGATGCCCATGAGCACGAGCCGGAACGGCTGCATGCCACGGCGGAACGCCAGCAGGTAGATCGCCACCGAGGAGAGCAGGCAGCCGATGATCGCGCCGGCGGCGACCTGGATACCGCCGCCGTCGAGGATCAGCATGACCACGAGCGCGCCGGTCGCCGCGCCGACGGTCAGGCCGACGAAGTCGGGGCTGCCGAGGGGGTTTCGGGTGAGGCCCTGGAAGACGTTGCCACTCGCGCCCAGCGCGGCGCCGACGAGCAGCGTGGTCAGCACCCGCGGCAGCCGCAGCTCGTAGACGATGAAGTCGGTGCCCACGTCGCCCCGGCCGGCGAGGCTGCGGAGCACGTCCGCGAGGGGTATGGCGAAGTCGCCGCTGTACAGGTTGACCAGCGCCACGGCCAGCGCGGCGAGCGACAGCGCGGCGCCGGCGAGCAGGGCGCGCACGTGCAGGCGCACGGAGAGGCCGCCGGCGCGGAGCACGATCCGGGGGCCGTGTGCGCTCACAGGACGCTCAGCCGGCGCCGGCGGCACAGCGCGATGAACAGCGGCGCGCCGAGGAAGGCGGTGACCACCCCGACCGGCAGCTCGGCCGGCGCGACCAGCACCCGGCCCAGCACATCGGAACCGAGCAGCAGGGCCGGGCCGAGGACCAGGGAGTAGGCGAGGATCCAGCGGTGGTCGGAGCCGGCGACCAGGCGCGCGGCGTACGGGACGGCGAGGCCGAGGAAGAAGATCGGCCCGCACGCGGCGGTCGCCGCGCCGCAGAGCAGGGTGACCGTGAGGATGCCGAGCGCCCGGATCCGGCCCGGGTGCGCGCCCAGCGACGTCGCGGACTCGTCGCCCATGCCGAGGGCGTTCAGCTGTCGCCCGAGGGCGAGCGCCAGCAGGATGCCGGCCAGCAGGAAGGGCATCACCTGCATGATGGTGGCGGTCTCGCGGTCGGACAGGGAGCCGACGTCCCAGTGCCGGTACCGGTCGAACGCCTCGCGGCGGGTGACCAGGACGGCCCACACGATCGCGCCGAGCACCGAGGTGAGCGAGACGCCGGCCAGGATCTGGCGCTCGGGCGTGTGCGCACCGCCGGAGCCGCCGAGGGCGAACACCGCGGCCGAGGTGAGCGCCGCGCCGGCGAACGCGAACCAGACGTAGCCGGTGGCGTTCGCGACGCCGAGGAACGCGACGGCGAGCACGACGCCGGTCGAGGCGCCGAGGCTGACGCCGAGCAGGCCGGGCTCGGCGAGGGGGTTGCGGGTGAGCGCCTGCATGACGGTGCCGGCCAGGCCGAGCGCGGCGCCGACGCCGATGCCGAGCAGGGTGCGCGGCAGGCGCAGCTGGTGGACGATCACCGACTCCGGCGAACCGTCCTCATGCCAGAGAACCCGCCAGACCGTGCCGAGGTCGACGTTGCGGCTGCCGATCGCGACGCTCAACGCCACCGCGGCGACGAGGACGGCGATGCCGGCGGCGAGGCCGATCCAGCGGCGCCCGGATCGGGAGGCCGGCCGGCGTCGCGGCCGGTCCGGCGGGCCCGTCCGCTGCGCCGGGCGTACGCCGGTGGTGCCCTGGGTCAACGCGATCCATCCATCCCGCTCGTCTGGTTAGGCAAGGCTAACCTACACTCTCGTCCGAGGTCGCCGACCCGGGGCCTCGTAAGCGAAGGGATCAGCCGTGCGGCTATTCACGATCCGGCGGACCGCCATGTTGGCGGCGGCCGGACTCACACTCTTTGTCGGCGCCTGCGGCCCGAACTCGGAGCCGGCCGAGAGCGGCGGCGGCAGCAGCGCGGCGGCCGCGGCCACGGGCTTCCCGGTCGCTCTGCCGCACAAGTACGGGACCACGACGGTCGGCGCGGAGCCGAAGCGAATCGTGACCGTCGGCCTGGTCGAGCAGGACGCCCTGCTCGCGCTCGGGGTCGTGCCGACCGCGACCACCGAGTGGTTCGGCGGCAAGCCCGGCGCGATCTGGCCCTGGGCCGAGGCGGCCCTCGGCGGCGCGGCGAAGCCGCAGGTGCTCACGAACACCGACGGCATCCAGTTCGAGAAAGTCGCGGCCCTGCGTCCCGATCTGATCCTCGCGGTCTACTCAGGCCTGTCCTCCAGCGACTACGCGACGCTGTCGAAGATCGCGCCGACCGTGGCGCAGCCGAAGGACGTCGTCGACTACGGCGTCAGCTGGCAGGACCTCACGCGTACGGCCGGGTCGGCCGTCGGCCGTAAGGCGCGGGCCGACAAGCTCGTCGCCGACGTCGAGGCCCGCTTCGCGGCCGTCCGCAAGGAGCACCCCGAGTTCGCGGGCGCGACCGGCCTGATGGCCACCACGTGGGAGGGCTACTACGTGTACGGCCCGCAGGACTCCCGCGGCCGTTTCCTCACCGACCTGGGCTTCAAGCTGCCCGACGGTCTCGCCGAGGTGACCGGCAAGGAGTTCGGGGCGAACCTGAGCAAGGAGCGCACGGATCTGCTCGACACCGGCGCGCTGATCTGGCTGGTCGACAAGTACGCGCCGGACAAGGCGAAGGTGCAGGCCGACCCGCTCTACGCCAAGCTCAAGGTCAAGACCGAGGGCCGCGACATCTACCTGGAGAACGAGGAACTCCTCGGCGCGGCCACGTCGTTCGTCTCCGTGCTGAGCCTGCCGCTTCTGCTGGACAAGCTCGTGCCGCAGCTCGCCGCCGCCGCGGACGGCAACCCGGCCACGGCCGTGCAGCGCGCCGCCGCCTGATCCGGGTGCCGGGCCCCGCCAGGCCCGGCACCCACCCCGCTGTGTCCGGTACCACCCGGATGGCGAGGTTTTTCGGCGCCGAAATCCTCAAGTCGTGGTGTTCAGACCGTTCGCAACTCGGCGGCACCTGTTCGGGACCGGGGGGTGCACCGCGCGGAACGGAATCTCTTCTCATGCCCGGCCGATGAACGGCTGGAACATGCGGGGGGAAACCACAAAGTGCGTCGGATCAAGTTGCAGAAGTCGATGACCGTCCTGGCCGCTATCGCGATGGGTGCTGGTACCGCTCTGGCCGGTGCGACCGCCGCCACGG
>NZ_JBEZDY010000056.1:0-14199 GCF_040648555.1 Actinoplanes sp. NPDC049118 | reverse complement strand
GCTGAGCCGGACTCGCCGACCACCTCGATGTCGCCGTCGGCCTGCAGCAGATCGATCAGGCCACGGCGGACGACCTCGTGGTCGTCGAGAAGGAACACTCGGATCATATCTCCTTCCTACCGCCGGACGTCCCATACGCCAAAGGGCCGAAGGTCCCGCACCTTCGCCCCGCCACTGCACACTTGCGGGAGGCAGGCGTGATTGAGGCGACCGGCACGATCATCGGGCCACCTGGTTCCGCTCCCCCCAAGGCGACTAGCCTGACGCCATGAGTGAGCGGTCGGCCGCAGAACCCCCCGAGGCGCCGTCCCTGGGGCTCACGCCGCTGTCGCGGGTGCGCCTGGACGAGTTGTTGCAGGAGATGCTCGACCGGGTCGGCGAGGTGATGACCAGCCGGGAGCGGCTGCGCGCCCTGCTCGACGCCGTCGTCGGCATCGGCACCGACCTCGACCTGCGCAGTACCCTGCAGCGCATCGTCGCCTCCGCGTGCGCGCTCGCCGGCGCCCGCTACGGCGCGCTCGGCGTGATCGGGGCCAACCGCACCGAGCTGTCCGACTTCATCACCCACGGCATGGACCCCGAGACCCACGCGAGGATCGGCGACCTGCCGCACGGCCGCGGCGTCCTCGGCCTGCTCATCACCGACCCCCATCCGGTACGGCTGCCCGACATCAACAAGCACCCCGACTCGTACGGCTTCCCGCCGCACCACCCGCCGATGCACAGCTTCCTCGGCGTACCGGTCCGCACCCGCGACCAGATCTTCGGCAACCTCTACCTGTCGGAGAAACAGGGCGCCGCCGAGTTCAGCGACGACGACGAGCAGATCGTCGTCGCGCTCGCCGCCGCCGCGGGCGTCGCCATCGACAACGCCCGCCTGTTCACCCTCGCCCGGCGCCGCGAACGCTGGCTGGCGGCGGCCGCGGAGATCACCGGCGTGCTGCTCGGCACCGTGCGCCGCACCGAGGCCCTACGGCTGATCGCCCGCCGCGCCCGCGAAGTCGCCGGCGCCGAACTGGTCATGGTGCTCCTCTACGACGGGCGGAACTCCCGCTACACCATCGAGGTCGCCGACGGCGACGACCCCGGCTGCGGGTCGCTGGAGGGCGGGCTGGTCCCGGTCGACAGCGCGGCCGCGGCGGAGTTCGGGCAGGAGAAGTACCGGACGGTGGAGAACCTGCGCGCGTCGGCGGACTGGCCCGGACCGGTGCCCGACAGCTCGGCCCTGGCCGCCCCGCTGGCCGGCTCCGACACCCTGCACGGCGTACTGATCGTCACCCAGCAGTCCGGGCAACAGCCCACCGACGAGGACGCCGTGCTGCTGTCCACCTTCGCCGGCCAAGCCGCCCTCGCCCTGGAACGCGCCCGGGCCCAGGACGAACGCGAACAACTCGTCGTCCTCGAGGACCGCGAACGGATCGCCCGTGACCTGCACGACGTCGTCATCCAACGGCTGTTCGCCACCGGCATGCAACTACAGGGCGCGACCGCGCATGCGGGCCGGCCCGAGGCGGTCAAACGGATCAACACCGCCGTCGACGACCTCGACGCGACCATCCGCGACATCCGCCGCTCGATCTTCGAGCTCCGCGCACCTGTCGGCGCCTCGCTACGCACCGAGCTCCACGACGCCGTCGCAGCGGCCACCGAGACGCTCGGCTTCCGGCCGGTGCTGGACACCTCCGGGCCGGTCGACAGCGCCATCCCCGACGACATCGTCCCCGAACTACTCGCAGTCCTGCGCGAGGCCCTGGCCAACGCCGCCCGGCACGCCGAAGCCACCAACGTGCGGGTCTCGGTGCGCGCCGCGGACAACGAGGTCGTCATACAGGTCGAGGACGACGGCGTCGGCATGGACCCGGCGCTGGCCCGCAGCGGCGTCGTCAACATGGGCGAACGCGCACACGACCTGGGCGGCTCCTTCGAGGCCGGCCCCGGCCCCGGCGGCAAAGGAACGGTAGTGACGTGGCGGGTGCCGTTCGACCGGTGAGACCGGTACTTCGGCCCCGATCCACCGGTCGGTGAACGGCAGAATGGTGTGACCTTTGGTCGGAGGTCCTCGCCGTCGTCGTGCTCGACCCGGACGCCCGCGTATGTCGGTGCACACCGTTGTCGGTCTTCAGCACCCGGAAGCCCGCAGGCGCCCCCACCGCCGCGTGATAAGGCCGAAAGTCCTGTCGCGGATCCGCCACGGATGCCGTGATCAGGCCATATGACCCTGACGACGTCGCGGCTTCCCGGCGAGGCTTGTCCTGAGCCCACCGGATGCCGAACGGCGCAACGACCGGAGAAGAAGCGGACGGCCGACGAACCGCCAGACCCACCGTCGCCAAGACGGTCAACGGCCGACCACCGCCAGGCACCCGGTGGGCCACGAGAACCCACGGAGGCCAGTCATGATCGCTGAGATCGGTGATCGAATCATCCTCGAGGCGGCCCATCTCGGCGATCTCCGCCGGATCGGCGTCATCACCGCAATCGCCCATACCGACGGCGGCCCACCGTACGAGGTGCGGTGGCTCGACGACGGCCGCACCACGCTGATCTTCCCCGGTCCGGAGGCACGGATCGAACACCCCGCCGTGCCAGGCCGTGGTCGGTGATAGTCATGACCGCCGCGCCGCAAACCGGACGGGCACCGACCTTCCGGAGTCGCAGGAAGGTCCGGCGGGGAGGGGCGGTCGGACCTTCGGTTGCCCCGACCGACGAACCTTGCACAGTGCCGGGTTGCGCGCCGGACGAGGCCAGCACCTTCGTTCTCGCCGCGATCGACGATGACGGCGACGCGGGCCCGATCGTCCGGTACGCCCGCGCCCAGGCAGAGCGTCTGGGTCTGCCGCTACGGGTGGTGCACGTCTGCACCGGACGGGAGCGGATGCCGGACGCGGACTGTCTGCTGTCCGGTGCGCTCTACGACTGTCTGCCGCCCGAAGTGGCAACGGATATCGAACGGCAGATCGTGCGTGACCGCGATCCCGCGCACGCCCTGATCGAGCTGAGCCACGGGGCCGCGCTCGTCGTCGTGGCCGCGAACAGCGATCCGGCGGGCATGCCCGAACACCTGGGGGAATGCGCGAGCGCGCTCACCGGGCGAACCGCCTGTCCGCTTGCGATCGTACCGGCGAGCGGACCTACGAGCGTTGCCGGCCGATGGCGATAGGGACCGGTGTGACACATCTGGGCGTCCCGGCGCCCTGCACGACAGCGCACACGCGCCGGCGACCTCAACCCGGATCGGCCGCGACCGGCCCACCGTAGGCCGGCACCGGTTCTCCGGCCTGCCATCCCGCCGGTACCAGCACCACCGGGCACGCCACCGCACCCAGAGCGCTACGACTCGGACCCGCCGAACCGTACAACGATTCCGCGAAGCGTCCGTGCCGGCCGATTCCCGCGACCAACAGCCGCCCACGCCGGGAGGCGCGTTCGATCGTGTACCCCATGTCGAGGTCGTGCACGACGAGCCGCTCGATCGGAACATACGGATACCGCGCCGTCCAGCAGGCCAGCGCCTCGGCCAGCGTCCTATCGGCCTCGCGGCGCTCCACCGCATAGCCACCCGCCACTACGGCCGGCGCCGGACCGTCCTCGCTGCCCTGTCGCGTCCACATGTGCACCGCCACGAGAGCGGCCCCCCGCATTGCGGCCTCGGCAAAGGCGTAACCCAGCGTCGCGGCCCCCGACGGACGCGCGGACACCGCTACCACGACGGGCCCGGTCTTCGTCGGCACGGCGCCCCGATGCACGAGCACCGGGCAGGCACCGTAATGGGCGAGGTAAGCCGTGGTCGACCCCCAGCTGACACGGGTCAGAACGTCGTCACGGTGCGCCACGACGATCAGCTGCGCCCGCCTCGACAGTTCAGTGAGCATGTCCGCGGCGCCACCGTCCAGCAACTCGGTGCTGACGGGCAGGTCCGGCGAGCTCAGCTGTGCACGCCGCGCCGTGACGTCGAGCAGGCGCCGGCCGTCTGCCGGCGAGGCCACCGCACCGCGGCTGCGGAAGACACCGGTGTACCTGCCCGGCCAGACGTGGGCGATCAGCAGGGGAGCCCGATGGCGTACCGCCTCCGCGGCGGCGAGGTCGACCGTCGCCGGAGTGGTACGCGAGCCGTCCACGCAAGCCACTACCGGCCGTACCTCCGTAACCGCGTCGATTCCAGGCATATCTGCAGGCTAAGCGCGATGCGCCGCGGTCCGGCACGGCCGGTGGACACGACCGGCCGGGCCGGAGGTCCCGGACCGGGCGTCGCCGGTTCGGGACCCGGACCGGCCCGCCACCGATCGCCGGCCGAGTGGGCCCGCGGGGCGGGACCTTCGCCGCTGTGACGGGCAGGCGGGATCGGCGCAGGCTCGGCACATGGCCACCATCGCGGTACGCGACCTCGTCCGGGGCTACGGGCCGGTGCGGGCAGTCGACGGCATCACCTTCACGGTGAACGAGGGTGAGATCTTCGCGCTCCTCGGGCCCAACGGTGCCGGTAAGACGACCACCGTGGAGATCCTGGAGGGCTACCGCGCG
The DNA here is from genome assembly GCF_040648555.1 of Actinoplanes sp. NPDC049118. Lineage (NCBI taxonomy): Bacteria > Bacillati > Actinomycetota > Actinomycetes > Micromonosporales > Micromonosporaceae > Actinoplanes > Actinoplanes sp. NPDC049118. The sequence continues at coordinate 9,678 of NZ_JBEZDY010000056.1, read as the reverse complement.
CGGGACTCCGGCACGGTCGAGGTGCTGGGCTACGACCCGGCGACCGGCGGCGCGTCGTACCGGGCGCGGATCGGCGTGGTTCTGCAGTCTGCCGGGTTCGAGGAGGAGTTCACCGTCCGCGAACTGGTTCGCCTGCAGGCCGCGCTGTACCCCCGCCGCCACGACCCCGACGAGCTGATCGATGTGGTCGGGCTCGGCGAGAAGCGGACCACCCGGGTCAAGGGCCTCTCCGGCGGGCAGCGTCGTCGTCTCGATCTCGCGCTCGGCCTGGCCGGCGCGCCCGACCTGCTCTTTCTCGACGAGCCGACCACCGGTTTCGACCCGGCCGCCCGGCACCACGCCTGGGACCTCGTCGCGGATCTGCGCGAGCTCGGCACCACGATCCTGCTGACCACGCATTACCTGGAGGAGGCGCAACGGCTCGCCGACCGGGTCGCGGTGCTGCGCGCGGGCCGGCTGCTGACCGAGGGCACTCCACAGGAGCTGCGGGACGCGAGTGACCTGCCGACCGTGATCAGCTGCCGGATACCCGCGGTCATCGCCGACCTACCCGAGCTGAGTGCCCGGCCTCGTCTCCGCGACGGCCGACTGCGACTCGTCACCCGCGCACCGGTGCCGGACACCTCGCGCCTGACCGGCTGGGCGACCGCCCGCGGGATCGTCCTGTCCGACTTCGCCGTCACCCCGCCCGCGCTCGAGGACGTGTACCTCGCCCTGACCGAGGAGCGCCACGATGACCGTTGAACAGGTGCCCACGCGGGTCGGGCTGCCGGTCCAGCACACCCGGCCGGCCGCGCTGCCGGCGCTGACCGCCCATGCCGTACGCGCGTTCCTGCGCAACCCGATCGCCGTGTTCTTCACCCTCGCGTTCCCGTTGGCGTTCCTGGTCATCGTCTCGTCGATCATCGGGCGCCGGGTCACCGGCGACGGCGTTGCCGTGACACAGTTCCTCGTCGCGCCCTTCGCCGTCTTCGGCGTGGCCCAGGCGTCCTTCACCATGCTCGCCGTGGACACCGCTGTCCTGCGGGAGAGCGGCGTGCTCCTGCGCCTGCGCGCCGCACCCGTGCCCGCGTGGACCGTCGTGGCCGCCCGGATCGGCGCCTCGATGATCGTCTCTGTGGCGGTGGTGGCCCTGCTCGCCACCGTCGGAGTACTCGCCTACGAGGTCGAAGTCCCCTGGCGCAAGGTGCCGGCGATGCTGGTCACGCTGCTGCTCGGGGTCGCCTGCTGTGCGGCGCTCGGCCTGGCGCTGGCTTCCGCGACCCGGACCGTGGGCGCGGCACAGACCCTTGCCCAGGGCTTGTTGATCCCGCTGGCCTTCATCTCGGACGTGTTCATCGTCGGCGCCGAACTCCCCCGCTGGCTGGCGGAAACCGGCTCGGTCCTGCCCCTCAAGCACTTCGCCCAGGCCCTGGCCGAGACCTTCCGCCCCGGCGAGGGGTACGGCTTCACACCGCACCATCTCGCCGTCCTCGCCATCTGGGCGGCGGCCGGCGCGGTGCTCGCCCGCCGCAGCTTCGGCTGGCAGCCGCGGGTCTCGTCGCGTCCGCCGACGGTCACCCCCGCACGGAGGCTCGGACCCGCGCGGCTGACGATGCCCCGCGAATGCCCGCGCTGGGCGCCCGGTGCGCTGCTTCGGGGCCAGATCGGGTACGCGCTTCTCGGCCTGCGCCGCGACCCACTCTCGGTCTTCTTCGCCGTCGTCTTCCCGGCGCTGCTGCTGATGCTGCTCCCGACGGTCTTCGGCAACGCCCGCATACACGGCCTTCCGATGGCCCAGTACCTATTCGCCGGGATGGTGGCCTACACCGCCGCGGTGGTCGGCTATGTAGACCTGACCGAGGCCGTGGTGGGTGCCCGGTCCGCTGGTGTCCTCAAACGGCTGCGCGGCACTCCCCTGCCGTTCCGCTGGTACGTCGCGGGCCGGGTGTGCGCGACCCTGATCACCGTGCTGCTCGCCTGCGCCGTGCTCGCCGCGGTCGGCATCAGCTTCCTCGGCGTCAGCGTCGCCGCCGGCGGCGTACCGGCGCTGTTGCTCGCGCTCGGCGCCGGCTCTCTGTGCTTCTCCGCGCTCGGCCTGGCGCTCGCCGCTCTCATGCCGTCGGCACGTTCGCTGATCGCCGTCACTCTCGGCACGCTGCTGCCGCTCTGCTTCATCTCGGAGGTCTTCGTCGTCGGCGATCAGCCGCTGCCCGGCCCGCTCACCGCCGTGGCGGACGTGTTTCCGCTCCGCCACCTCCTGCAGGCGTTGCTCGCCGCTACCGGGTCCGGCGACACCGGCGCGGGTGTCGCCTGGGATCATCTGTCCATCGTCGCCGGATGGACGGTGCTCGCCCTGCTGGTGGCCCGATGGCGACGCGGTGCCCTCGCCGGACCCTGACGACCATCCGGTGGCCGGCCAGATCAGGGGGCCTGACTTCCCGACCCTTGGAGCCTTCCGGCACTGCCCCCGCCCGCCCGGCCGCGATGTGCTGAGGGAAACCCTCGGGAGGTGTCATGAACCGCTATCCCGTGCGGGTCGAGGCGCACCGAGACGAGGCTCTGAGCCGCTGGCTCTGGCTCGTCAAGTGGCTTCTGCTCGTCCCGCACTACCTCGCCCTGTTCGTCCTCTGGACCGGTCTCGTGGTGGTCACCGCGGTGGCCTACCTGGCCCTGTTGTTCACCGGCCGGTATCCGGCCTCGATCCGGGCTTACAACGCCGGAGTCCTCCGCTGGACCTGGAGGGTCGGCTACTACGGCTATCAGGCGCTCGGCACCGACCGGTACCCGCCGTTCACACTGGCAGACGTGCCGGAGTACCCGGCGCGGATCGGACTGGACGCGGACGGGCCGCCGCCACGGTGGCTGCCGCTGCTCGCCTGGCTGTTCGCTGTTCCGCACCTGATCATTCTGGGCGCGCTCACGGGTGCGGCCACTTGGTCCTTCGGCGGCGGTGACGCGCGCATGGCCGTGCCCGTCAGCGTGGTCGGCGCCGCGCTCCTGATCGCCGGCTCGGCCCTGCTGTTCACCGGACGCTACCCGCGCGGCCTGCATGACCTGCTGGTCGGCATCGCCCGGTGGAACCTGCGGGTAGCCGCGTACCTGACGCTGTTGACACCGCGGTACCCACCGTTCCGCCTGGACCAGGGCGGCGCCGAGCCGGAAGCCGAGTCGGGCGGACCGCCGGCGACGGCCCGGGCCGAGGCGATGAGAGCCTCGGCGGCCGGTTCGATCACCGCGCTGGTGGCAGGCGTTCTGTTGCTGGCGCCCGCGGCCGGCCTCGGAATCGGCGGCGGCGCGCTGCTGGCCCTGGAGGCGGGCCGCGATCGCGCCGGCTACGTGACCAGCCCGACGCTGCAGCTGACCAGCGCCACGGCCGCGGTCACCGTGGAGAACCTCACGATCGTCGACGCCGATCTCTGGGCGCGCAACCTCGCCGACGCCGGCGGGCTGCGGGTCACCGCGACCGCGCCGGACGGGCGTGCCGTCTTCGTCGGCATCGCGCCGCAGCAGGCAGTCGATGCATGGTTGGCCGGGACCGCGCACGACAAGGTCATCGGCCTCACCGCGGGCACCGCGGACTACCGCCGGGTGTTCGGCGCCGTGCGGGCCGTCGACGATCCCGCGATCCAGCCGTTCTGGCTGGCCACGGGGACCGGGTCGGGCACGACCACGCTGCGGTGGGAGGTTGTGGACGGTGAATTCGCCGTGGTGGTCGCGAACGCCGACGGCGCTCCGGGGGTGTCGGCGGATGTCCGCGGGGCCCTTCAGGTGCCCGACCTGTCGGGCCTCGGCGGCGGGTTGCTCGCCGCGGGTCTCGTGCTCGGCCTCGTGGCGCTGGGCCTCATCGTGCTCGGTGGCGTCGGACTGGGGCGCCGGCACAGCGGGCCGCCGCCCGGCGCCGGACCGGTGGGTCCGGCTCCCGCTCCGCTACCACCGGTCGCGGTCGGCTCGTAACCCGGTACGACGATGGCCCGGCACCCGGGCCATCGTCAGCCGTCCGGCGGGAACATCCCGCTCGGGACGGCCTGGCTAGTCGTCGACCTGGATGGTGTCGTGGACCTCGCGCCGCGGCGACACCGGCAGGACCTCGTCGGAGTCGACGTAGCCGAGCCGCACGATCAGGAAGGGCTCGCCGACGTCGGGCAGGAGCCGCCGCAGCAGCTGGCGCGGCCAGGCCACCTCGACGGCCTCGCTGATCGGCGCGGTGGAGACGCCCTCGGTGGTCGCACCGAGCAGCAGCGCCGACATCGCCTCCCCGCCGCGCAGGAGGTCCAGCGGGCGTTCACCGGCGCCGAAGAGGATCACGTACGCCGCGCCCTCGTCGTCACCCGCGCCGGCGAGCAGGCCCGGTGAGCCGGACGGGAGGAAGTTGCGCGCCGGCACCCGACGCAGGCTGGTCTGCACCGCGGTGGCGGGTGGCACCCCGTCCCCCGTCCACGCCGGCCGGTGCGTCCAGCGGGTGAGCTCGGTGCGGTGGGCCGGGTCGAAGTACTCCACGTCGGCGGCTTGGTCGACCAGCACAGACAGCACTGGAACCCGCTCGTCCGGCACCTTGTGCAGGCGTGCGCCCTCCGCCTCGACCAGCCGGCTCAGCCGCGCCACCGTCTCGTCCGACAGGCTGCGTTCGCCGAAGGCCCGGCGATCGGTTCGCCGTCGGCTGATCGAGTCTGCCAGGCTCTCGGCTACAGCGTCCGGCGCGGAATGGCCGGTGACCCGGATCCGGGCCAGCAGGTCCGGGCGCCGATCGTCCGGCAGGCGGTCGACCTCCGCGGACCAGCCCTGTGCGGCCAGGGCGACGCGCGCGTGATGCAGCGCGCCGCCGCAGCTGAGCAACAGCAGGCGTCCCTCCGCATCGGTCACGCCGAGCCGACGCTCCGGATCAGAAGAGAGCTCCGCGACGTCACCGGTAATGCGCCACTTCCACGGCTGGGTATTGAAGACCGACGGCGCACGCAGGGAGGCCCGCGCGGCCGACTCGAGGGCAGCGCGCGCCTCGGCGCGCGTGACAAGATTGGCGTTGGCGTTCATGGCGGGAGCCTCCGATCGTTCGTATCCCCCTCAACCTGCCAGGCCGTGACCGGATGGTGCAGGGCCGTTGGTCCCGGCTCGGAGCGCCGTGCGGCCCCGGTCGCCAGGTGGTATGAACCGGTCCGCGCCGTATCGCGTCCACACGCACCTGCATGCCCGGTTCGGCCGAGGTGATCGGGTTGCACGGTGCCCTACTTCCGCGCATAGGCCGGCGGACGGGTGATGTGTACCGGGCACTCCGCGTGGTGCAGCAACTGCAGACCAGCCGAACCCAGCAGGGTCCCGGTGATGCCGCCGTGCCCGTGGCTGCCCACCACCACGAGCTGAGCCCCGGCCGACGCTTTGACCAGCGCAGCTGCCGCGCTCTCGTGGGTGAGCAGCACCTCGACCGGTACCTCGGGATACTTGGCCCGCCACGGGGCCAGCTGCTCCTCCAGCCGCGCGCGTTCGTCCGCGTCCGCCTCCGGTGTGTCAACGTCGGCCGGCCGGACGTCGGCGGCCAGCCACAGCGGAATGAGGGGAAGATGCGACCGGACCACGGACAGCGAACTGCCGCGCCGGGCGGCCGCGTCGAAGGCGGTCTCCAGGACGCGGTCGGCGGCCGGGGAATCGTCCACTCCGGCGACGACCGGCCCCTCGGCGGCGTCGCCGCGGCCTCGGACCACGACCACGGGACACTTGGCGTGAGTGGCCACCCGCTGACTCACCGAGCCCAGAAGCATGCTGGCGAATCCACCGCGGCCCCGGCTCCCGAGCACCATCAGCTCGGCGGCCTCGGACTCGGCGAGCAGCCGCGCGGTGGCGTGGCCGAGTAGCTGCTCCCCTTCCACGTCGAGCCGCGCCGCCACCAGCCGCGCATCGTGAACGGCGGCGGCGGTGATGTTCTCGGCGACCTTACGAGCCAGGTCCAGATATTCGTGGCTCATGTCGTACCGGGCCTCGCGCCACTCCCAGTCGAAGACGTGCGCGACTTTGAGTGGCAGGTTGCGCAGGTGTGCCTCGCGCGCCGCCCACCGCACCGCGGATCTGCTGGAGTCGGTGCCGTCGGCACCGACGATGACGGGATAGGTTCTCATCGACCGCTCCTCACACTCTCTGTGTCTCGAGCATGCGAGCCGGCCGGGGTGGTCGACAGTGCGACAGGTCCCGTCCGGACCGGACGAAGGTCACACCCGGATCACTTCGTTCCTCGCCCTCCCTGACCGGGAGCCGTTGGACGACCGGGATGATTCCGGCCTCGCACAGGCCGCCGGCCGGGAGAGTTGCGGGATTGAAAGTTCTACCCGGCGTTCACCGTGATCTGGTGACCGGCCGGCAGAGGCGCCGTCAGCGGCACCGTGATCTCCAGGATGCCTTTCCGATAAGTGGCGGCGACCGCGGACTCGTCGGCGTTGCCCGGTAGCCGGATGGACCGCTGCGGTGAGCCACCGGCCGTGGAGGAACCTCACGGCAACAGGACGGCGGCCCCGTTGATCCGGTCGGCGGCTAGATCGGCCAGGGCATCGGCGGCGCGGTCCATCGGGTACGGCGTGACTGCGACCTGGAGCCGGTGCCGCGCCGCGAACGCGAGCAGGGCACGGCCGTCCTGCCGGGTGTTGGCGGTGACACTGCGAACCGTCCGCTCCTGGAACAGCTCACGCTCGTAGTCCAGCGCCGGGATCTCGCTCAGGTAGATCCCGGCGATCGCGAGCGTGCCGCCGCGGTCGAGGGCTCGCAACGCCACCGGTACGAGGTCGCCGACCGGCGCGAAGAGGACCGCTGCGTCCAACGGCTCGGGTGGCACGTCATACGCGCCGCCGGCTGAGGTCGCGCCGAGATCGAGTGCCAGCGTCCGTGCCTGCGACGAGCGGGTGAGCACGTGCACCCGCGCTCCTTCGGCGACGGCGATCTGGGCCGTCAGGTGCGCCGACGCGCCGAAGCCGTAGATGCCGAGCCGCCCACCGGGTGGCAGTTCGGCCCGGCGCAGCGCCCGGTAGCCGATAATGCCCGCGCACAGCAGGGGCGCGAGCTCAGTGTCGGAGTAGCCGTCGGGCAGCGCGTACGCGAAGTCCGCGGGCACCGTCGTGAAATCGGCGTATCCGCCGTCGGCGTCCCAACCGGTGTACCGCGACCGCGGGCACAGGTTCTCGGCGCCGCTACGGCAGAACCGGCAGGTCCCGTCCGTCCGGCGCAGCCACGCGACGCCGACACGATCGCCGGGCCGGAACTCGGTCGCCTCCGCACCCGGCTCGAGCACGTGCCCCACGATCTCGTGCCCGGGCACCACCGACGGCCGATGGACCGGCAGCTCGCCGGTGGCCACGTGCAGATCGGTGCGGCACACCCCGCACGCGTCCACCGCCACCAGCAGCTCGCCCGGCGCCGGCCGGGGCACGGTCATCGGGACGCGGGCCAGCGCGCGCCGGACGTCGGGGCCGGGAGCCCTCACCTGCCAGCCGAACATGTCGCACCTCCGATCCGATGGTCCGGGAGGGTCAGGACCATACCTCCCGATTGCGCCCGGCCGTACGGATCGGCACCGGCCGACGCTACGCGCCGGCCGGCGACTTCAGAGCGGCGAGGTCACTTCTTGGTGATCGCGATCTGCCGACCGGCCACTTCCGGCGCGGTCAACGGAACCATGATCTCCAGGATCCCCTTGTCGTAGGTCGCGGTGATCGCGGCCTCGTCGGCGTTGGCGGGCAGCCGCACCGAGCGATGCAGCATGCCGTACCGGAACTCCGAGCGGCCCGACCCCGCGTCCTGCTCGTGCCGTTCCGCCTCCACGGTCAGCACGCCGTTGAGTGCGGTGATCTGCACGTCCTTCTCCGGGTCCATCCCCGGCAACTCGGCGCGCAGCACGTACTCCTCATCGGTCATCCGGTCCTCAACACGGAACGCCTGCACCGGGCGCGGGAAGTCGACCTCCAACCAGTCGGTCATGTCCCCGAACAGGCGGGGCAACAGCGCTGTCATCTCCCCCACCTCCCTTCGATCCTTCCAGTTCCATCACACCTCGCGGACCCTGCTGTATCCAGGGCCGAACGACCTCAAGTACCGCCGACCACGACCGGGCAACGGGCGTGCTGGACGCACGACGCACTGCCGGCTGACCAAGCCGATATCGCCGACGGTGAACCCATCAACCTGGCGCCTGCGGCAAGAACCTGTCCACCGAACAGCAATCCACCATCGGTTAACACCATGCCCGGCCGAGGCCGCCCGAGCACGTCACGGGTACGGAACCCGCGGCGGCGGAGCTCGCTCCGTCCTGCAGCCGCTGATACCTCAAGCCTTTCCGGACCTCGCCGCGCTCTGGTGCGGCACGACGACCACCGGGCGTGGTGTGTGGTGCAGGGTGGCCATTGCCACGCTGCCGAGCAGAATCTCCCGCGGTACGGAACGACCACGGGAGCCGACGACGATCGCGGACGCCTGCTGCTCGGCCGCCACCCTGGCCAGCGCCTCGGCCACCGTCCGCCCGATCGTGGGATGCCGGTGCTCCACCTCGACGACAAGCGATTCGTGTCCAGGCGGCGGCACCGCGACCTCACCGTCGGCAACGGCCGCCAGCAGGATCCGACGTCCTCCGAACAGCATCTCCGCGGCGTCCAGCGCCCGGTGCGCCCCGGCGGAGCCGTCCCAGCCGACGATCACCGGTCCGGCCGCCAACGCCGCCCGTTCGGTGGTGAGCATCGGATGCGGAACCACCAGGACCGGCCGCGGCGCGTAGTGCACAACGACATCGGACACGCTGCCGAACACGGCGCGGGCACCGCCGAGGCCACGCGAGCCCAGCACGATGAGATCGGGGTCGAGTTTCTCGGCCAGTTCGGCCAGCTGCAGCCCTTCGCCGCCGTAGCTGCGCGCAACTACCGGCTCGGTTTCCCACCCGGCCGCCTTGGCCAGGATGACTCCCATGCCGGCCAGTCGCTCCGCCTCTGCCGCGCCCTCGCGCTCGATCGCCGCGACGAAGTCGTCGACCCGGCGCGTGCCGTGCCAGAGCTGGCGGCGCAGCGCGTCGCTGGCAAACGGCGGAACCCACAGGTGCGCGATCCATCCCTGCGCCGGCGGCAGCAGTGAGCCGGCGCAGTCGATGGCGGCACCGGCCGCCAACGACCCGTCGTAACAGATCATGATATTCACAGCGAACCTCCAGGCATAGTCTTCAACTCCAGCGTCTACCGCGCGCCGACCCCGGTACAGAGGCGTTCGGCCCGTCCCGCCGCGGCCGGCCTTGGACGCCAGGGAGGGTGCCAACGCCGCCCGTCAGCCCTGCTGCGCCCGGTCGCCCAGGGACCAGTCGCGGACCTCGGGCATGTCCTCGAGATGCTCGACGATGTACGCCTCGTGCTTCGCCAGCTGCTGTTCGCACCACTGCTTGAGGACGGTGGCGCCGCGCGGCAGGCGCTTGGCGTTGTTGATCGCATCCATCACGAGGTGATAACGCGACGCCCGGTTGCGCACCGTCATGTCGAACGGGGTCGTGGTGGTTCCCTGCTCGATGAAGCCGCGTACCCGGAACCGGTCGGCGTCGGGCCGGCCGTGGACCAGTTGGTGGATGGCTCCCGGGTAGCCGTGGAAGGAGAACACGACGTCGACGGTGTCGGTGAACAGCTCGGTGAACTGGGTCTCGCTCATGCCGTGCGGGTGGTCCTTGGGCCGGGGCAGCGTCATCAGGTCGACGAC
>NZ_JBEZDY010000055.1:0-15638 GCF_040648555.1 Actinoplanes sp. NPDC049118 | reverse complement strand
GAACGCCTTCTCTATCACCTTCGGCGACCGGTTCCCGGCCGCCGAAACCTACTAACCGAAGACGCCGGAAACACCGTTAGCGAGACAGTCCCCCGCGGCAGGCCCCTCCGGTCAAGTAGCTAGCTAAAGGTAGGGCTGGCCGGCGGCTTCGATCGCGGCGAGGCGTTGTCTGACGGCTGGGCCGAGTCGGTCGATGAGTCCGGCGACGAGTGTTTCGAGCACGGCGAGCGCTGGGACGAAGCTGTCGTACAGTGACGGCGAGTCGACCCGGCTGGGAAGTACCACGGTGGCGAGGCCGGCGACGGGGGAGAGCCATCGGTCGGTGCACAGGATGATCCTGGCGCCCTGCTGGGTGACGGCGCGGGCCAGTTCGAGCGTCGGCTGTTCGTACCGGCGGAAGTCGAAGAGGACGAACAGGTCCCGGCGCCCGACGTCGACGAGCGCATCGACGCGTTGCACGGGTCCGGTTGGCAGCATGCGGCTGTTGCCGCGGATCTGCATGAGGTGCAGGACGAGGTACTCGGCGAGCAGGGAGGAGAACCGGCCCCCGTAGGCGGTGACCCGCAGTTGCTGGTCGGCGATGAGCCGCACGGCGCGGTCGACCTCGGCGTCGGGCAGCTCGGCGAGCGTGTCGGCGACGGCGGTCGGCAACACCGCGGCCGCGCGGGCGAGCGAGCCGTCGGCGGGCTCGTCGGGGCTGTAGGCCGACAGCGGTGAGGTTTCGCGTTCGGTGAGTTCGTCGCGCAGTGCGCGCTGGAAGTCGGGGTAGCTGCCGAACCCGAGGCGGGTGAGGAAACGCAGGACGGTGGGGGCGCTGACCTCGGCGCGTTCAGCGAGGGTGGCGACGGTTTCGAGGCCGGCGGTCGGGTAGGCGGCGAGCAGGGCCCGGCCGACCCGGCGCTCGGCTGGGCTGCATTCGCCCAGCCGGGCGCGGATGGTTCCCGCGACACCGAGGGTCTGCGTCATGGGATCAGCGTAGACAACACTCAGGTCGTGGTGAGGGTGCACGTGTAGTCGGCGGTGCCGGTGCCGCTGTAGGCCTCCACGTCTAGGTAGAGCGTGGCGGTACTGGCCCCGGTGTTGGTGTGGGTGACGGTCTCGTCCGTGCCGGTGCCGTCGTTGACCGAGCGGGTCAGCGTGCCGCCGCCGCTGTTGAGCAGGTAGACGTCGGCGTCGTAGGCGCTGGGCACGGCGCAGTCGGCGGTGAGTGTGCGGCCGGCGGCGAGGGCGAGCTTGTAGTAGTCGCGGTCGCGGCTGGTGGCCATGTCACCGGCGACGGTCGCGGGGACCGTGGCGGTGTTGGCGGCGCTGCGGCTGTTGTTGGGTTCGGTCTCGGTGATCGAGGGCGGGGATCCGTCCCCGCCGCTGCAGTCGGTGACCGGGGTGCCGTTGTACAGGTTGGCGCTTGGTGTGCCGTTGGTGACGCTTCTGAGGTAGTAGCCGCAGGTGGGGCGGTTCTTGAAGTCGAAGGTGCCGCCCGGGGTGATCCGCCAGATCTTGTAGCCGGAGTAGGTGAGGGACTGGCCTGGTGCGACGCGTTCGGGGGTGTGGTCGCCGAGCACGATGTAGGCGTTCTGCCCGGACAGGGTGGCGAGGCCGTTGCGGTCGATGACGAACGAGCCGCCCTCCTCGATGCCGATTCCCCAGGACTTCCCCGCGGTGGTGTGCCCGTCGGCGATGGCGCGGGCGACGAAGGCCATGGTGCGGCCCATCCGGTCGCGGGCGACGAAGTGTGAGTCGTTGATGGTGTTGAGGTAGTTCGGCCAGCCGAACATGCCGGTGGTGAATGTCATGGCGGCGCTGTAGGGGTTGGCCAGCGCCGTCGCGGAGGTGGCGCTGCCGCCGCAGGCGTCGTAGACGATGTCGCTGTTGAGGTGGAGGCCGGCGCTGCCGCCGCCGCTACCGCCGCCCTTGGCGACCACCGATTCGACGGACGCCTCCAGCCCGGTGCCCTTCCACCCCGCGTAGCGGCATTGGTCCCCGCCGGCGAAGTAGACGAATTCGGCGTTGCGGATGTCGGTGTTGACCTGGGCGTTGTTGCCGTCGGTCGCGGTGGTGAGGGTGAGCGTGGTGCAGGAGTTGACGCCCGAGAGGCCCATGACGACGTCGCATTCGGGTGTGGTGGAACCGGATCCGGCGATGACGACGACGTCGAGGGTGCCGGTGCCGCCGCGGACGGCGGTGAGAGCGCTGGTCATGGTGGCCGGCTCGACCGCGCCGGACCCGTTCATCACGTACGCCGGGCCTGCCCAACCGCTGCGGGAGACGTCGGCGGCGCTACCCTGCCGGACCCGGGTGACCGAGGCGTGTGCGGAGGTGGCGATGAGTGGCACAAAGAGGGTGGTGGCCAGCAGTGCGGCCGAGCAGAGCCGGGCGAGATGCATGACGCCTCCGGAGGTTTGAAACTCACGTTACAGAATTGCGTGGACTGGTGAAAGGTGTGCTTGCTGTTACATCGACGGTGGCCGTAGGGTGATGGCGCACGGTCCGCCCTCTCTCGGTTCGTCAGAGGAGCAGCCATGCCCAGGAAACGTTTGCCGGCCGCGTTGGCCGGCGTCTGCATCGCGATCGCGTTCGCGGCGTCACCGGCGTCCGGTCACCATCCGCAGGACGGTGGCGGCAGCCTGGTCCTCGTCGGTGGCGGTCTGTCCGACGGCAACGCGGCGGTCTACGACGACATCGTCCGCCTGGCCGGCGGCCCCGGCCGCGCCCGGATCGGCATCGTCACCGCGGCGTCCTCGACGCCGGCCGAGGATCCCGACGCCGGCACCCCGGACTGCAACAACAGCGTTTGCAACGGCGACTACTACGCGGCGCTGTTCGAGCGGTACGGCGCGCACGCCGAATGGATCCCGATCGATCTCGATCACGTGACCGCGGCCGACGACCCGGCGGTCGTGGCGCAGGTGCGGGGGCTGACCGGGTTCTTCTTCGGTGGCGGCGATCAGTACCGGTATGTGACGACCATGCGGCGCGCCGGTGGCACAGATTCGGCGGTGCTCGCCGCGATCCGGGCTCGGCTACGTGCCGGTGCGGTGGTCGCGGGCACCAGCGCCGGGGCGCAGATCCAGGCCGGCGCGGACATGCTCACCGGCGGTGAGTCCTATGAAGGTCTTCGCGACGGCAGCGCACCCGGCTACTTCGACGACGCCGGCGTGCTGGGCTACCTGCCGCAGGGTGGCTTCGGCTTCTTCCGGGCCGGGCTGCTCGACACCCACTTCTCCACCCGCGGCCGGCAGGGCCGCTCGATCCGGCTGGCCGCGGACACGCACCACGACCGGGTGTTCGGGCTGGACCAGGACACGGCCCTCGAGGTCACCGGCGTGGGCACCCGGCGGGAGTCCATGCGGGTGGTCGGGGCGAGCGGCGTGCACGTGTTCGACCTGCGGTCGGCGCGGGTGGACCGGCGTGCGGCCGGGTGGTCGATCCGGGACGTGCGGTGGGCCCGGTTGACCGACGGCGACGCCTACGATGCCCGCCGCTGGCGGCTGTCCACCACGAAACCCCGCTTCCACGGTACGGGTGGATGCCCGGTGTCCCCGTCCGATGACGTGTTCGGCACAGACGTACTGCCAACGCTCGCCCTCGGACTGGTCGACGGGTGCCGCCGGGTGTCGGGTCGTACGCACGAGACGGACCCGGCCTTCACCGTCGCGTTGACCAGGGGTCCGGGCTTCACCGGGTTCCGGTCCGGCGACGCCGTCACGTTCACCGGGGTGCTCGTCCGGATCCGCTGACCACCATGAAGGGGCCCCGGCGAAGGGGCCCCTTCTCGGCGGTCCTACGCCTCGACCTCGACGCAGTCCTGGGCCGCGGCGTCGACCAGGCCGGCGAGCAGGGCGACCCGGTCCGGCACCGACGTCAGGTCGAGCCACTCATCGGTGCTGTGGTCGTTGCCGCCTATCGGACCCAGTCCGTCCAGCACGGCGAGACCGGCCGCGGCGAACAGGTTGGCGTCCGCGCAGCCGCCGGTGGCCGCGTCTTGGACCTCGACGCCGATCCCGGCCCCGACCTTGGCTGCCAGTTCTACCAGCCGCCGGGTCGCGGCCGAGCGTTCCCAGGGTGGCGTCGGCGCGTGCAACGACAGCTCCGCCGCAACACCATCCACATAGGATTCCTGGCTCAGCGCGTCGATGGCGGCGAGGGCCTCGTCGAACGCGTCGGTCCGATCGGCGCGCACGTCCACGACGAGACGGGCCTGGTCCGCCACCACGTTGGCACGTTGCCCGGCCTGCAGGACGCCGACGTTCACGGTCACCGACGGCCAACGCCCGTTCAGCTCCTGCAGTGCGATGGTGAGCCTGGCGGCCGCCAGGGCGGCGTTGGCGCCGCGCTCCGGCTCGATCCCGGCGTGCGCCGCACGGCCGCGCAGCACCAGCTCGATGTCGGCGACGCCTTTGCGGGCGGAGACCAGATCGCCGTTCTCCCGGGCGCATTCCAGGCACAACGCCACGTCGGCGCTGGCTGCGAGCCGGCCGAGCAGTGCCCGGCTGCCGATCGATCCGATCTCCTCGTCCGGCGTGGCGACCAGGATGAGCTCCCCGAACGCGGTGCGGCCGTTGTCGAGCAACGTCTCGACCGCGCACAGCCCGGCCAGGACGCCACCCTTGTCGTCGCAGACCCCAGGCCCCAGCGCCCGGGCGCCGTCGACCCGGAACGGGCGGGCGGCGGCGGTCCCCGCAGTGAAGACGGTGTCGAGATGCCCGGCGAGCAGGATTCGCTTGCTGCCCGTGCCGCGGATCCGGGCGACGACCGCGTCGCCGAGCGGGGCCGCGGCGGCGTCGTGCACCGGCACCAGGTGCGTCGACAGCCCGGCAAGGGTGCACCAGCCGGCCAGGACGTTCGCCGCCTCGCGCAGTCCGACCAGGTCACGGGAGCCGGAGTCAATGCCGACGAGCCGGCCGAGACGCTCCACGTAGGAAGGGGTGCGCGCCTCGGCGGCGTCGCGGATGCTCACAGGACCTTCGACAGGAACGCGCGGGTGCGTTCGTGCCGGGGGTTGACGAGCACCTCGCCCGGGCTGCCGGCCTCCAAGACGAGCCCGTCGTCGAGGAACGCGACAGTGTCTGCCACCTCCCTGGCGAAGCCCATCTCGTGGGTGACCACCACCATTGTCATGCCGTCGGCGGCGAGGCCGCGCATGACGGCCAGAACGTCGCCGACGAGCTCCGGGTCCAGCGCGGACGTCGGCTCGTCGAAGAGCATGAGTTTAGGGCGCATGGCCAGGGCACGCGCGATCGCGACCCGTTGCTGCTGCCCACCGGACAGCTGGGCTGGGAACGCGTCGGCCTTGTCCGCGAGGCCGACCCGTTGCAGTAGTGCCACGGCCCGTTCGCGGACCTCGTCGGCCGGCTCACGCAACACGCGCAGTGGCGCCTCAGTGATGTTCTGCAGCGCGGTCAGGTGCGGGAACAGGTTGAACCGCTGGAAGACCATGCCGATCTCGCGCCGCCGGGCGGCCACCTCGCGGGGGCGAAGCTCGAACAGGCGGTCGCCGCGCTGCACGTACCCCACTAAAGCACCGTCGACGCGGAGGCTGCCGCCGTCGACCGTCTCCAGATGGTTGATGCAGCGCAGGAGGGTGGACTTGCCGGACCCGGACGGGCCGAGCAGGCAGCACACCTCGCCCGGCGCGACCAGCAGGTCGACCCCGCGCAGGACCTCATGACCGCCGAAGCGCTTACGCACGCCCTCGGCCGCGACCATGGGCACGCTCATCGCAGACCACCTCTCGGTACGGCGAAGCCGCGGCCGAACCGCCGCTCCACGAAGAACTGGACCACCGACAGCACACTGACCAATGCCAGGTACCACAGCGCCGCCACCGCGAGCAGCGGGATCACCTTGTAGTTGGTGCCGTAGACACCCTGCACGACGGTCATGAGGTCGTGCCCGGCGATCACCGAGACCAACGCCGTGGACTTGAGCATGGTGATGGTCTCGTTGCCCATCGGCGGGATGATCACCCGCATCGCCTGCGGCAGCACGATCCGGCGCATCGTCAGCGCCGGGCTCATGCCCAGCGCGTGCGCCGCCTCGGTCTGGCCCCGGTCCACGGAGAGGATGCCGCCGCGCACGATCTCCGCCGCGTAGGCCATCTCGTTGAGCGACAGCGCCAGAATCGCCGCCGTCGTGCCGGACACGACGACGCTCGTCGGCTGGTCGAACAGCGTCCCGGCGAACGGCACCGAGACGGTGATCCGGGGGAACAGCGCGCCGAGGAAACCCCAGAAGATGATCTGCACCAGCAACGGGGTGCCGCGGAAAAACCAGATGAACGCCCAGGCGCCGCCGCGCAGCACCGGGTTCGCGGACAGGCGCAGCACGGCGAGCACGACGGCGCCGGCGGTGCCGAGCACCATCGCGACGCCGGTCAGCAGCAGCGTCACGCCGACGCCGCGCAGCACGTAGTCCTTGAACAGGTACGTGCCGATCGCCGCCGGGTCGAGGTTGGGGCTGTCCAGCAACGCCCTAAAGAACAGCACGACGATCAGGACCAGCGCGGCGGCACCGGCCCACCGGCCGTAGTGGCGCACCGGCACGGCACGCACACTGGTGGTATTCATGGCCTCAGTTCCTTCGTCACGGAATATGGCGCGATCGCCGGGTGCCGGCAGCGGTCCGCCCTCTCAGCAGACGGTGCGGCACCCGGCGATCGCGGGTCGGGGAAGTCGCGGGGTAACGGCGACCAGCGGTCAGTCGATGGCCTTGTCGACGGTGATCTGCGTGAGCGCGATCGGCTGCTGTTTCCAGTGCTCCAGGACCTTGCCGTACGTGCCGTCGTCCACGAGCGACTGCAGCGCCGCCCGGTACGCCTCGGCGAGATCCTTGCGAGACTTGAGGAAGCCGAAGCCGTTGGGGCTGGCCAGCCAGCCGTTCGGCGCGGCCGGGTCCTCGATCAGCTCGGCCTTGCCGGTCAGGGAGCCCGCGGTGTCGACCAGGTTGACCTTGGTGGCGGCGACCGCGTCGACGTTGCCGGCGAGCAGTGCCTGCACCGCCTGCGGGTTCTCCGGATACTCCCGCACCGCGATGGCGCTGCTCCCGCAGCTGTCCTTGCTGTACGCCGCCAGGTGCTTGGCCTGGTTGCTGGCCTTCTGCACGGCGACCTTCTTGCCGCACAGCTCCGCGACGGTCCTCACCCCGCCCGGGTTGCCGGCCCGGACCAGGAACCCGGTGCCGGACGCCGAGTAGTCGACGAACGTCGCGACCTGCTGACGCTCCTTCTTGTCGGTGACACCGCCGGCGATCGCGTCGTACTTCGCCGCCTGCAGGCCCGGCACGAGACCGTCGAACGGCTGCTGCGAGAACTTCGCGGTGATGCCGAGCCGCGCGGATGCCGCCGTGAACAGGTCGTAGTCCAGACCCTTGAACGCGTCGGTCTTGCCCTCGGCCAGAAAGTCGATGAACGGCTCGTACGGGGCGTTGGTCGCGACGATGACGCTGCCCTTGTCGCGGACGTCCTTGGGCAGCTTCGCGGCGACCTTCGCATCGGTCGTCACCGTGCCCGCCCCCTCGACGGTCACGCTGACCGCCTTCGGCGCGGCATCGGCGGATCCGCTGTCGGATGCGCCGCAGCCGGCGGCGGACAGTGCCAGAGCTGCCGTCACCGCCGCAGCGGCCAGAAACCTGGTGCGCATGTGGATGCCCTCCCGGAGTAGTGATCCCCGAGAATGTAACCTGCGTTACGGAAGTTGTGAAGTTACAGCTCAATGTAATCCGCGCCGTGCGAGGATCCGCGGCCCCCGCTACCCGCGGCCCCCGCTACCCGCGGTAAGTCAGTCCGCGCTTCGATCGCGGTACGCGCGAGGGTGGTGCTCGCGCGCTGTGCCCGCGACGACGCGGTTACGCCCGGCGCGTTTCGCGGCGTAGAGGTTGCGGTCGGCGGTGGACAGCGCCGCGGACTGGCTGCGCGGCGCTGTCTCGCTCACGGTGGCAACACCGATGCTGATCGTTACGGGCAGCTCTCCGGTGACGTCCTGCCAGCCGTAAGTGCTGATGGCCCGCCGGATTGCGTCGAGCTGCCCGGTGGCTGCGGCGAGCTGGGTAGCGGGTAGCACCAGGAGGAATTCCTCGCCGCCGAGGCGGGCTACGAATCCTTCAGGGGCGACCGCGGCCAGTCCGGCCTGCAGCAGTCGGGCGACCTGGACCAGCACCTGGTCGCCGGTGTCGTGGGACGTCTGACCCGCGTCACCGCAGGCGCCAGCTGATACTCATCCATCGGTGTGAGCCGTCCCCTGCCGGCACGAGGCACCATCGGCGGCAGCGTCGCCCAACCCGACGGCACCGGCATGTAGAACGGATGTCACGGACACGCCGCCGCCAGAGTACGGGCCGCCGGTCACGCCCAGCCGGCCACGACCCGCGGAGTCAGGCGTGGTAGAGCCCGTTCGGCCGGCGCCGACCATGGCCGACCGCTACCTGCCGCGCTCATGGTCGAATGGCGAGTCGGCACCAGCCTGGCATCACGGCAAGGGTGTACAACGAACGGCTCTGTCGCAGTTTCGGTGGTGACGCATCGTGATGTCAGCCGAGGAGGATGTGGTGGCGGAGAGGGATGAAGCTGGCACGTCCATACATCCGGCGTTTCAGGTCGTGGAGACCTTCTGTACCCGTCCGGTGCCCGGAACTGGGCGATGTGAGTGCACGGCAACGACCAGCCGCATCTCCCGAATGCAATCGGATCTACACCGAGTTCGGTAGTCGAGGCGTGCCACGCTAGACGATGGCCGAGGCGGCGTGGACCCCCGCACGCGTGCGGCAGCCCTCGCGATTCGTCGAGCTGGCCCTAGTACTGCAACGGCACTCGGTAGGCGGAACGTATCGATGATCGGTTCGTTGAGCTGTTTGTGGCGGCGGTTGATGTTGGTCGATGGTCTGCGGAGTTGGACCGGTTGCATGCCCGGATCTCGGGGCGGTTCACCCGTTCGGAGCCGCGGCGGCGGGCGCGGCAGTATCTGGCCGGGCTGGTCGCGGGTTTGGACCGTACGAACGGTTGGACTCTGGCTGAGCAGGCCGGCGAGGTGTCGCCGGACGGGATGCAACGGTTGCTGCGGTGGGCGGACTGGGACATCGACGCGGTGCGTGACGATCTGCGGGACTATGTGTTCGAGCATCTGGGCGACCCGGATGGCGTGCTGATCATTGACGATACGGGCGGCTCCGTTGCGTTATCTGTTCGGCATGCGCGAGGAGTGCTCGGCCGCCGTTGGTCAGATGGCTCGAGCGAGTTCGGTGAACGCGGCGACGAGTCTGGTGGCCGGCGGAGTGTCGAGTGCGATGTCATAGTGGCCGCGTCGCAGATTCTGCACGAAGGCGTGCCCGGCGATGACCACCTGGGCTGTCCGATCGGTTTGGAGTCCACGCATCGGTCGCAGTCGGCGCTTTAGCTGGCCGTGATCGGCTTCGATCGGATTGTTCTCGTACTGCTCGACGTGGTGCCATGCCGCCGGGAGCAGTTCTTCGAGCACGGCGGGGTAGACCGGTGCGGCGTCGGTGACCACCTCGCTCGGCGTCACCTTCAGCGTCCGCAGCGCCCGGGTGAAGAACCGGCGGGCGGCTGCGGCGTTTCGGCGGGCCGAGAACAGCACGTCGATGACCTGACCGTGCTGGTCGATCGCCCGGTAGACATAGCGCCATACGCCGTTGACTTTGACGTAGGTCTCGTCGACGTACCATCGGTCGCCGGGGGAGTGGCGGGCATTCCGGGCGGCGTCGGCAAGCAGCGGGGTGAACCGCTGCACCCAGCGGTAGATCGTGACGTGGTCGACCTCGATCCCGCGTTCGGCGAGTAGCTCTTCGACATCGCGGTAGGAGAGCCCGTAACGCAGGCACCACCGGACCGCCACGATGATCACCTCGGCCGGGAACCGGAACCCTGCGAACGCCGATGGGGGAGGCGCCCAGCGACGAGTCCGCGCAGCATGCTTCACCGGTCAAGCCTGCCTTGAACTGCCGATGGGCCAACGCAACAGAGCCGTTGCGGGGTGGCTGGCGAGGTATTCGCTGCCGATGGTCGCGGTCGCTGCGGTCTACGCGGCGTTCGGCGTATACACCGCCGTGCTGCGCGTCCGGCGGCCCGGCGTGCCGTGTGGATGCTTCGGTGGCAGCGGCGCCGTTTCCTGGGGCGTCGTCGCGCGGGCGTGGGCGTTCTGCATCAGCGCCGCTGTGGCGGCGCCTGCACTGGGTGCAGACGCCGCCGCGGGGGAGCGGTTGGCCGTGGGATGCGCGGCGATACTGGTCGCGCTGATCGCCTGGCTGGTCCCGCAGCTCGCCGGCCTCGCCAGGCCCGTCCGGGCCGGTAGCGGCGTCCGGCGCGGATGAATCAGGTGCCGGCAACGGTCGCGACGGTCACTGCCCGGACGAGGGTGAGTCGAGCGGCGGCGTCGGGGCCGGATGCCGCGAGGTGCCAGCGCCGACCCGTGGGCGTGTTCACGCTGAGGTAGGTCGTGTCGGTGACGTCGTCGACGGTGAGCAGGGCATGTGCGCCACCCAGAGAGCCGAGCCAGTCCTGCTCATCGGGCATTCCGGGCAGGCCCGGGTGGTCCTCGGCGTCGGCGACGACGGCAAGCCGGATCTCCGTGCCCTGGTCCACCGGCACGGTGAGCACCGCCCGGTCGCCGGTCTGCGGTAGTACCACGGCCGGTGGCCGGGCGAGCGCGGCGCCGGCGTCCACGAGCTTCGCCTCGGCGGGAAGGCCGCGCACCACCGCGTCGCCGAGCTGCACGCTGTCCGCCCGGATCCGCTTCGCGGCCACCGTGGGCGACGCCACCACGGCCGAGGTCGCCGGCGCCGGACCGGCCGACTGGACCTGGCTCGGTCCCGGGCCGAAGACGTTGAGCATGCCGACTCCCGCGGTGGCCACCAGCGCCAGCCCGCACACCGCGGCCGCCGCCGTGACGGCGGTCCGGCGCGAACGGCGCCGCCTCAGCGTCGTGCTGAGACGATCCGCGTCGACCTGTAGTTCGTAGCGGCCGCCCCGGAACTCGGCGGCGAGCAGCTCTTCCAGCTTTTCCGTCATGACGTCTCCTGAAGGTCCGCCCGGTCCTGCGACCGCGGCTCCTCGATCCGAAGATTGCGGCGCAGGCTCTGCAGCGCGCGATGCCGCAGGGAACGGACGGTGGCGGGCCGGCGGTGCAGCAACTGAGCGATCTCCTCGTCCTCGGCCCCGTCGAGGAAACCGAGGACGAGGACCGTCCGCTGCAGCGGTGACAGGGTGGCGAGCGCCCGGCGGAGTTCGTCGCGGTGCTCCACACCCTCCAGTGCCACATCCTTGACGCCGAGAGCGTCGCTGACCGGCACCGACGGCCGCCGACGACGCCACCGGCTCACGTTGGTCCGCGCCATGATGGTCCTGACGTAACCGACCGGGTTGCCGTCCTGCCGGATCCGCGGCCAGGCGCCCATGGCCTTGACCAGAGAGTCCTGCAGCAGATCCTCGGCCGCATGCCGATCGCCGGCGAGCACGTAGGCGTAGCGAGCCAGACCGGGCAGCGCCTGCCGCAAGAACTCGTCGAACGTCGTGTCCGTCATGTCACCTCCGTTGTTTCCCGCCCTCTAGTACGCCGGAGCCGGAGCGTCTGTTGCAGGCGCCAGAGAAATGTCGCGTCAGCTCATCACCAACCAGAGTCCTGTGGCGAACGCCACCATCAGAATGGTCTTGATCTGCCGCTCGTACAGCGAGAACTCGAGGTCCCAGGAGTTGTCGTCACTGAACCGCAGGTTGGACGACGTCATGAGGGAGCGACCGAGCCCGAAACCCACGCCCGCGACCAGCGCGGCGACCGGCGACGCGAGCAGGGCGACAGCCGGCAGCAGGACATACGGCAGGCCGCTGGTGACGTAAGTACGCAGGCCGGTCCCCATCTCGAGGCCGAACTGCAGCGGACCGAAGAACCGTCCGTGCCGGAACACGGTCTCGGGCACCAGACGGGCGTTCTGCGGCAGCCCGAAGGAGACGACGCCGAACTCCCGTACAGCGATGACGCCGAACCAGCACACCAGCAGCACGATCCACACCACCGGCGGCGCCGCCAGCCGGACAAGGGAACCGAGCACGAGAGCGCCGAGCGCGGTGGCCAGTGCACCGAGCACCTGCCCCAGGCAGAAGGCTAACTGCGGAGAACCTCGCCAGACCGGCGAGTTCAGCACGAAGGCCGAGTTGCGGCTTCAAGTGGAGCCGCTGACCGCGAAGCCCCCTGCCGCACCGGCGACCAGCCACCCGATCAACGAGGCCGCGGAGACGGCGCCCAGGTGAAGCAGGACACCGCTCGCCGCCACGGCACCGATCAGCACCGTGGCGGCGAGCGGGTGCCACAGCAAGCGCTGCGGCGTAGCGACGGCCATCAGACCGGGGCGCGACAGATCGTCAGGTACGTCCGTGTCGATCCGCCGCCCGACACCCGAGTGTTACCGTCCGAGCAGCGCCAGGTCCTGCCGCCGACACGCCATTTCCACGCGTTCTTCGTGGACGAGGAACCGCAGGCCGTCGAGATCGGCGTGTAGGTATAGGTGATCGGGGCGTCTCGCACAGTGCCCTTCTTGTGCCATCCCGAGGTGCAGTACATGCTGCCCATGAAGTCACCGCCGAAGCAGGCGGCCGGCTCGTTCTGGTATGCCCCGCCGGTGTCCCGCTGCTCGGTGTATCCGCTCGGATAGGCGTCGCGGCAGTCCGTGCGGTCCCAACCGCGTAGCCCGTTGGGGCCGTTCTCCGCCCGCGCCGCCCGCTGACCGGCCACCGGGGACCAGCTCAACGCCGTGGCACCGAGTGTCAGGCCGGACAGGCCGACGCCACGCAGGACCGTACGGCGCCGGGTGGACGCCTTGCCCAGGCCGCTCAGCGCCCGGGTCGGTTCGGTGACGCTCGAGGTCTCGGTATCGGGAATCTGTTCCACATCAAGCGGCATCGGCCCGCCCTCTCTGCTCGGTTCGATCCGACATGCCCCAGGAACGGAGCACCGGAATGACGTCATGCTCGTTGGCCGGCAGGTGCAGACGTTCCACTCGCCCGCCAGCGCCGACCTGCAGCAGGATCGGAGTGCTCAGGTGCGCGATCGCCGACCATGCCCGCTCGTCGCGCACCACCCGAAGATCACCGCTCAGCCCGCTCCACTGCTCCTCGGGTTCGAAGGTCAGCAGGACGGCCGTGCCCTGTAGTCCGGAGGTCACGGAGGCGACCCGCTGCACGACGGCGATGCACAACGGGCAGCCGCTGTCGACCGCGAGCACCAGACCACCCCGGCCGCCGGTCACGGTCGCGGGGAGCACGATGTCGACGCGCTCACCGGACGCGGCCGCAGCGTCGACCTGGGCCCGTAGCAGCCGGACCTCGCGCAGGACGGCGCCGAGGCCGAGGAACAGCACGACGATCGCGACCCAGGTGAGAAGCAGGAGCGCCCACACGGGAGACACCGACTACCGTCCGGACCACTCGACGTTGATGCCGTCGAGCCAGCCGAGCAGTTCCGCCTCCGACACACCCTCCGACGCGTCGAGGTGCACCTCGGCGACGCCCTTGGGGAAACCCATGGTGAACGCATAGTTCTCGATGCTGGGAGCGGCCGCCTCAGTGCCCGGCAGCTGGGTGCGCCAGACCTCCCCGGAGGCGGTTCTCGTGCCGCGCGTCTTCGGCAGCAGGTCACTACCCCGGTCGACGGACGGGACATTGACCGACCCTCGATTCTCGACCGTGGCGAGCACGTGCTCGCTCGCCACGGTCAGCAGCGTCGACTGCTTCGGCGTGACCCGCATTCCCTCCGGCTGATCGTCGATGTCGAGCGCCGAGAACAGTCCCGTGAGATTGACATCGGTGGGCGCCGGCCCGGAGAACACCGTCATCAGCTCGTGGTGGTCCGGGCTCATCGATCGAGAACCCGGCCTGTTCAAGCACTGGGCGTGGAGCCGCGACTTCCTGTGGGTTCGATGAGAAGAGCGGAATGACGGGAGACTGTCACGTTCCGTTCCGAGGGAGCCCGGGGGTGCGATTCCCCCGGGCCACCCGACCCTGGGGCGGATCGTGGTGAGACCTGGTTGAACATGGGAACAGCCCTTGGTTGATGATCTTCTTGTCGAGGGAAGAACATCAATACCAAGGGCTGTCTCGTTGAATAGTGTGCCTGATGGGTGTCGGTCGGATGTGTTCGGGGAGTTGGGCCGGTTCCGGGGTGAGTTGCATCGGTGTCTGACCGGCCGTGCGGACGCGTTGTTCGAGTTGACCGATGCGCTGTTGTGTACCGACGGGCCGGTGAAGTCGTTGGTGGGGTTGAGTTTGGCGCCGGAACACCGGCGTGGCCACGGAGCGATGTATGACGCGTTGAATCAGGGCCGGATCGACGTTGATCGGCTGCAGGCCGCGGTGGTCGGGTTGTCGTTGCCGCGGGCTGGTGACGGCCGGTTGATGTTGGCGGTGGATGTCAGTGCGTGGCTGCGGCCGGACGCGGCGACGAGCCCGGATCGGTTGTTCTGTCACGTGTATGGCCGTGGCCGCCACAAAGATCAGTTCATTCCGGGGTGGCCGTACTCGTTCGTCGCCGTGTTGGAGCCGGGCCGTACGTCGTGGACGGCGATCCTGGACGCGGTGCGGTTGGGCCGTGGCGATGACGTCGCGCAGGTGACCGCGGTGCAGGTGCGCCAGGTGGTGCAGCGGCTGGTCACGGCTGGTCAGTGGGAACCGGGCGATCCGGACGTGTTGGTCGTGTTCGACTCGGGTTACGACCTGGCCCGGTTGGCGTTCCTGCTCGCGGACCTGCCGGTGGAGGTGTTGGGTCGGCTGCGCTCGGACCGGGTGTTCCGGTTACCGGCACCGCCGCGTGTGGTGGGGACGATCGGCCGGCCGGTCAAGCACGGTGGTGAGTTCCACTTCGCTGACCCCGGCACGTGGCCGGATCCGGGCGTGGTCACGCTCACCGATACCAGCCGCTACGGCAGAGCGTCCGCGACGGCCTGGGACCGGTTGCATCCGCGGCTGACGCGCCGGGCGGCCTGGCTGGAGTATGACGGTGATCTGCCGGTGCTGGAAGGCACTCTGATCCGTCTCGTCGTGGATCATCTGCCGGGTGACGGTGATCCGAAACCGTTGTGGTTGTGGTCTTCGCGCACGAACGCTTCACCGTCGCAGGTGGATTCTTTGTGGCAGACGTTCCTGCGCAGGTTCGACCTTGAACACACGTTCCGGTTCTTCAAGCAGACCCTCGGCTGGACCGCGCCGAGGCTCCGCGACCCGCACGCGGCGGACCGGTGGACGTGGATCGTGATCGCCGCCTACACCCAACTGCGTCTGGCCCGGCACCTCGCCCAAGACCTCCGCCGGCCGTGGGAGCGTCCCGCCCTTGAGGGCCGGCTCACCCCGGCACGGGTGCGTCGCGGGTTTCGGAACCTACGCGCGAAGACCACCCGACCAGCCGGTGCACCGAAACCCACCAATGCGGGTCCCGGACGTCCTCCAGGCTCGAAGAACCGTCGGCCCGCCACCCGCCATGACGTCGGCAAAACCACCAAACGGGCGCTCAGCCTCGAAGAACGCAAAAGACACCCAGGTTAAAGAACAAGCTTAGGGCGTGTCTCATTTGGATGGTCATGGATCTGCGGCATGATCTCTGATTCGTGATCGAAGACATGGTCCGTACCTGGGCGCCGGACGACCT
>NZ_JBEZDY010000054.1:0-20253 GCF_040648555.1 Actinoplanes sp. NPDC049118 | reverse complement strand
CAGCAAGGTGCGGGTGTGGTGGGGAGACGGCAAGGACTCCACGGTCAGCCGGACGACCAAGCAGGTGACGCACTACTACACCAGTCAGACGAGCTGGTCGGTGACCGTCTTGCTGACCAATGCGGCGGGCGAGGCCTACGGGCGGCAGATCGGCGACATCACCACCCCGTTCGACGAATCCGCCCCTCAGGTCTGGCTGACCAAGCCCAAGAAGCCGACGTACGTGTCGTCCTGGCGCACCGTCAACGGCACGGTCCGCGACCGGGGCCGGGGGACGAGCGCGGTGGGTGCTGCCTTCATCGAGCAGCGGGGCAGCCGCTGGCACTACTACACCGGCAAGAAATGGATCAAGGCCAAGTCGCTCGACCAGGCCTTGAAGAAGTCGAAGACGATTGCGGTGCGACCGACCGCGAAGAATACCTGGAAGATCAAGATCAAGGGACTCAAGAAGGGCACGCTGTACGTCTTCTATGCCGCCGTCGACAGGAACGGCAATCAGTCGGAGGCGAAAGTCAAGAAGCAGAAGCTGACCCGATGATCTGACGACGCGGCCGGCAGAAATCAGGCGAGCCAGACGTGAGCCGGGTGGTGTCCGCCATCACCCGGCTCACGTTGACATCGAAGCACCGAACGACCGGGTTCAAACCCCTTCGGGGTGGCGTCGTGGCTCGCTGACCGCCGCACCCGTGTCCGGCGAGCCTTCACGTCTTGTGGACGTCCCGTTCTGTCGCGGTGGGAAGCCCACCGGCCTCAAGGCGGCCCGCAATCTCCGTCTTCTCCTGGACGGTCAAGGACTCCGGAATCTGCGTGAATGTCGCCGGCCAGATGTCCAGCAGGGAGAACGCGTCCTGTCCATCCCGCATGCGCAGCAGCAGCATGCACCGCCAGTGCGGCGAGAACTCAGGCCGATGACTCGCACGGTGAACCATGAACGGATACAGATAGTGCTGCGCAGACATGTCGACGTTGGCGGTCAGCCAATCGGGTCCGTGCTGGCGGTTGAAGCCACGGCAACGCGCTTCGTCATCCAGCGCGACCAGGGTCACTGCATCGACGGTCTTGACGGTTTGTGGTACGTCCTGAGACACCTCGGCATCCTGCCATGGCTCAGATCGAGCGTGCCTCTCTGATCCTCAGCGGCACCATGGAGCAGAGCCTCACGACCCCGTATTTCACCGCATGCCCGGCTGAGACGCGTTCACAACTCTGATCGGATCAGACCGGCCGAGCGCCCGGAAGACAGGCCACCGTGAGCAGGCAGTGATCTCTGTCATCGACAAAATCCAGGGGGTGGGACTGTGGACTACAGTGCCGCTGACCAGGACGAATCTGTGGCGAAGGCGTGGTGGCGGGGTGCGGCGCGAGTTCCTCCACCGGGTGCGGTCCGGCTGGGTTGACGTGCGGCGCAGATGGGTGCCGGGGAGCGGGGCGCACGCGCTGAGGCTGGTCGCGGTGGTGCTGCTGGTGCAGCGGTCGAGCTACATCGCGGGTGCCGTGACGAACTCGTGGTCGCCCGGGGCGACGCATGTGGTGAGCCCAACGGTCAACGCGGCGGCGATCGGCGTGGCCGTGGCGTGGAGCGGGTGGCTGACCGTTGCGGTGTGGCGGCGAGGCTGGATCACCGAACGCCTGCTCGGGGTGGATGTTCTGGTCACCGTGGTGCTGCTGTTCGCGCAGAGTCACAGTCTGCAGGCGGCGTTCGCGACCTCGACCGAGAACTGGGCGAGGAAGTTCGTGATGGCGACGGCGGCCACGGCCGGGGCCGTACTCGTGCTCCGGCGGGCGCTGGCGCTGGTCGTGGTGGTTTTGCTGGCGGCTCTGGCGGCGGTCGTGGTCCACACGGGAGCGCTGCCACCACCGGCGTCCGGCTTCCTCGACCTCGTCAACTGGAGCGTGTGGTTCGCCCTGGTGCTTCACTTCATCGCCCGGCTGGCGCGGGCGGTGGACGAGGCGACGCAGCGACGCATCGAGGCGGAGGCCGAGCGCGCCGCGGATCGGGCCCGGTTCGCCGAGCGGCTGCAGCATCATCGGGCGCTGCACGACACGGTGCTGGCGACGCTCACGGCGATCGCCCGCGGCGGCCTGGACCACCAGTCGGAGGCGGTCCGGCAGCGCTGCGCGGCCGACGCGGACTACATCCGGCGGCTCGCCGCCGCCGAGGAGGAGACATCGCCGACGACGTTGAGCTGCCGCCTTGCGCGGGTCGCCGCGGACGCTGGTGCGCTCGGCCTGCGGGTCAATCTGTACGTCGGTGAGCTGCCGGCGCAGTTGCCGCAGCGGGCCGCCGAGGCGATATCGGACGCGTGCCGCGAGGCCCTGAACAATGTGGCGAAGCACGCCGGCGTCCGTGAGGCGTGGCTGACGACGGAGTGGACCGGCCGGCTGTTGACGGTCCGGGTGGTTGACCGGGGTTCGGGCTTCGATCCGGACGCCACCGGGTACGGCTTCGGGTTGCGGCACTCGATCGGTGAGCGGATGCGTGAGGTGGGCGGCGAGCTGCGCCTGTTCTCGATGCCCGGCGAGGGGACAAGCGTCGAGCTGGCGCTTGCTCAGGCCGGGTAGCGGGCGAGCCCGTCCTCGCGTACCCGGTCGGCGAGGTCGAGTTTGGTGTAGGTCGGCCGCCCGGCGTCGCCGTACTTGGCCTTGACCCGGTCGAGGTACTGCCGTGCGGTGGCGGGGCTCACGCCGACCTTGCGGGCGGTCGCCGTCAGGGTCAGTCCGGAGGCGTAGGTCACGAGGACGGCGCGTTCCTGGCCGGACAGCCGCGGGCTGCCGGGCCCGTCGTCGGTGGACCAGGCGAACGCGAGCTCCGGCGAGTGGGCGTGACGCCCGGCGGCAACCTCGCGGATCGCGTCGGCCAGAACCGGCAGCCGGTGATCCTTGGTGAGGTAGCCCAGCGCACCGGCCCGGGCGACGTCGATGCCGTGCCGTGCCTGCGGGATGACGCTGACGACGAGCACCCGGCGGCCGTCGTCGCAGAGCCGCCGGACGTTCGCGACGGGATCGGAGCCGTCGGCGAGCAGCAGGTCGAGCACGACGACGTCGGCCGGCTCGGGCTCGCGGTCCAGGAGCTCGGCGACGGTGGTGGCGGAGGCGACGACCCGCAGGTCGGGGGCATCGGAGAGCCAGGCGGTCATGCCGTCGAGCAGCATGCGGTCGTCGTCCACCACGGAGACGGTGATCACGACGGGTGACGGTAGGCACGAGATCAACTGCCTGTCAAGACGGCGATTGGCGCGTCTGTCGTACACCGCATCTGAATCTCTAGCGTTGCGGCGAGTTTGTGCCTGAACGACTGAGGCCGATGCGAGGGCCGGCAGGCGGCCTTCTCCAGCGGAAGTCCCCTTGGCCGCTCCGCGTCGGCGTTGCACCCATACAAGGAGCACCATTGCGACTCACTCGCATCCGAGCCATCACCGCCGCCGCGGCCCTGGGTCTTTCGGTAGCCCCCATGGTGCCGGCCTCCGCCGCGTCGGCCGCCGACGACGTCGTCGAGTGGGCGACCACTGACGGCGAGCCCGTGAAGATCACCACCACCTCCGCCGGCCAGAGGGCGCATGTCTTCTTCACCGGTTCTGCGGGCCGGCACCTGACCATCTCCTGCGAACCGGGCACCGGTGCGTCGTCCTATGTGATCCAGCGGGCCGATGGCAGCGAATTCACCAACAGCAAATGCGACGCCGGCAAACCGCTGGACTTCGACCCGCTCCGGGAGAGCGGCCGCCTCCGGATGCTGTTCACGGGCGAGAACGGCCAGCCGTTCAGCGCGACTGTCAAGGTCCTGATGGTCGAGGACGTCACGGGCACCATCACGCCGGGCGGCGCACCGCTCTCCCTGGCGGCGGCGAAGCCCGAGCAGAACCTCTCGTTCGCCCTCCCGCTGAGGGCGGGGCAGCGGGTGCAGATGATGTGCCAATCGAACGCCTCCCTGGCGTGGGTCATGATGATCGACCCGCGCGGAAAGATCGTCGAGGAGGACTTCGAATCCTTCACCAACTGCGGGAGCAGCTACCCGGACGAGGCCGGGATTTACACCGCCACCGAGGCGGGCACGTACCGGTACGTGTTGTACCCGGGCACCCGGAGAAGGACCTACAACGCCACCGTGAGCGCAGTCTCGACGCTGCCTGACGCGACGGCTGAGCTCGCCACTGATGGCACCCCGGTGACCCTCGCGACCACCGCCCCGTACCAGCGGGTCAAGGCCACCGTCACGCTGAAGGCCGACACCCGGGTGTACATCACCTGTGAGAAGAAGGGCGACGAGCACACGCTCGCCTGGCTGTACCGGCCGCGCTACCACGGTTACACACTCCGTAGCTGCCAGGACGGCGGCCCCGGCGGCGAGCCGACCTTCATCAACGGCACGCTGGAGGCCGGCACCTCGACCATTCTCATCGACCCTACCGACGAGGGCACCGATGAGTTCACCCTGCGGGTCCACACCGTCCCCGCGCCGGTAGCCGCCGAGCTGCCGCTCGATGGCACGCCGGTGACGCTGGAGACCACGACGCCGGGCCAGCTAGCGCAGCTCACCGTCAAGGCCGAGGGCGGCGAGCGGGTCTGGATCGGCTGCCGCCTCGGCCCCCGCCGCGCGCCGAAGCCGTGGACCAACTCCGACCGGGCGCATGTCGGCTTCACCCACCCCGGTGGGCAGTTCCCCGACCAGGGCGCCTGCAACGCTCCGGAGGACTCGCCATACAGCGACCACCCATCGGTGTTCAACTCCTACAAGCGGTACACCGCCCCGATGACGAAGGCGGGCACGCACACGCTGACCGTCAGCATGAACTCGGCGGAGACCAACACGATGACGCTCTGGGCCTACAAGGTCCCGGCCAACGTCGAGGCCACCGCGGCGGCGGACGGTACCCCGGTCACCGTGGAGACCACCGTCCCGGGCCAGCAGGCGCACGTGCGCTTCCCCGGAGTCTCGGGGAGCAGGTACACCCTCTCGTGCGATGTCACCGGTAGCAGCCGGACGGGGAGAGTCGAGGTGACAAGCCCGAGCGGCAAGTACCTCAACCTCATGTACTGCCGCCCGGATGGGAAGGTCGTCACCGATCCGCTGAAGGAGTCCGGCGACTTCCGGCTCGAGTTCGTCTTCGACAAGGACGGCACGGGCAAAGCCGACCTGAAGGTCACGCCCGCCAGCTGAAGTGTCACTCCAGCAGCGATGGGACCGGCGCCGCGCGCCGGTCCCATCGTCGCAGGCGACCGATGTCGGCTGGTCCTTGGGCACCGGCGGCGCGTTGTCGACGCTCGCCCAGAGGCTCACCTCGGTGTACGGGTTCAGGAAGCTGCCATTGGTGGTGACACTCCCAGCCGCCGCCCACGCCCCGGTATCCGCGATGAAGGTGATCGGTTACCCGGACTCTCCTTCAAGGACGGCCACGGAGCTGAGGGAGGCCGCGGGCGGCCGGCGCGAACATCGGCCGACCGCCCGCTGAATTCAGCTAGCCGATCACCGTCACGGTGCCGGAGTCAGTTCCCATCCGGTGACGACCTTGTCCGACTCGAAGCCGTCCGCGGTGCGGGCACGGGCCTGGACCTCCAGATACGGCCATTCGGGGGTGTATCGGATGGTGGCGTTGCCGTCCTGGTCGGCGGTCACGACGTGCTCGGTCTCCCCGAAGTCGACGGAATAGACGAACTCGGCGACCTCTGGCGAGCCCGTGCGCAGGACGATCGTGACTTCCTGCCCCACCGCCGGCGGCGGGGTGCCGTCATTGGGGAAGTCGGGGGAGCTGATTTCCGGTTGCGGAACTCGTACCCACACGTACAGGTTGGCTTTGAACTCAGGGGAGACGATGCCGCTCGCCGTTCGGCTGGTGACCGTGAGGAAGTTGTCGCCGCGTCGGTCCGGCGTGACGGTGACGGAGCGGTAGCCGTCGGCGTCGGCGTCGACTGTCACCGCTGGGGCGTCGTTCAACCGGTAAGTGAATGACGCCGTGCCGGGCACGGCGCTCCAGAATCGGATCGTCCGCGGCTCACCGGCTCCGGCGTCCGGATTCTGGTCGAGGACCTTGGGAGTGTGGTCGATCACCGAGAAGGAGTACGTGGTCTCGCCCGAGCGGTTGCCCGTGTGGTCGATCGCCTGCACGGTGACGACGTTCGTGCCGTAGGTGTTCGGCGTGATTTCGACGACGGCCCGACCCTTGCGGCCCGCCGGTACCTCGTGCAGTCCCGCGGAGGCCGACGAGTAGCGGAACTTCGCCACGTCCTTGTCGCCACCCGCAGCGGCGAACGTGAACTTTCCCGGAATGCCGACGCCGCCGCCGGGGGTCCCCTCCGGATAGTCGGCGGAGGTGACCACCGGTGCGTGCGGCCGGGTGGTGTCGACAACAAACGTGCAGACGGGCGACCAAGCCGACTTGGCGCCTGCGGCATCGGTGGCCCGGGCCTTCAGGTGGTATCGGCCACCGTCGACCAAGGTAGACGGAATTGTCGTGAACACCGTGCCGGCGTGGGTCAGCGCGGTTGCGGTCCAGCCGGCATGTTGCGCCGGCTTGCCCTCCGGCCACACCGCGAACTCCGGTGTCACCGTCTCGCTCTGGACCACGCCCAGGTCGGCGTCGGTGAAGTAGGCGGTGACCTGTGGGGTGCTGGTGCCGACCAGGATGCCGCCGGGTGCGCAGGCGAGACCGCCGACGGTCAGCGACGCCGGTGTGGCCGGTGAATGATTGGCCTTCGCCGCCCAACCGGCGGAAGCGGGCAGGACGAGTAAAGCGGCCGCCGTGGCGACCGCGAAAGTGCGTTGGGTAATGGCATTCACAGGTTCCTCCGTGGACAACAGCGTCAACCGATTCGGCGCGCTGCGATCCTATGAGAGCGTGCAAACAATATTCATGTTCCGGGTCGGGCGGGGTGGTCGCGACCTCGTCAACTGCGAGTCAGGCTGTTCTTGGCGAGTTCGTACGCGGGCAGCATGGCATCGTGCTCGGAACTGTCGAAGCTGTCGAGGGACACCGCGGCGACGCCTTGTGCGGTCTCCACGGCGAACGCCCGTTCCTGCTCCATGGTGTCGTCCAGCTGGCTCTTCTCCTGATACACGACCTCGAGGGCGGGGCTGCCGCCGATCCGAAGCTCGGTGAAGACCGGCTCGCGTGCGTTCGTACCGATGAAGGCCTCCAGGGTCGGCCGCAGCTCGCCCTTGTCCCCGGTCCACACCCGGAGGTAGCCGATGTTGCCGGCGGGCTTGGCGTCGATCTCGCACACCATCGTCAGGGGTCCCCGGCGGGCGAGCTCCGACAGGGGATCGCCCGCGGCGACGGTGACCGGCTTGGGCTTCCATGACTCCGCGAGCCCGAAGGCGACGGGCATTTCGCAGGCGCTGCCCGCTGCGCCGATGCGGGCCGCCTCGGGCGCCGCCGGCCGCTGCTCCGCCTTGCTCGGCGCGGTCTGCGGGGTTTCCGCGTTCCCGCGGTCGCAGGCCGTCAGGGCGAGTACTGCCGCGGCCAGGACGGCGGTCATGGTGCGGCGCCGCGGTCGGCCGTCGTTCGTTCCGGATCTCACAGGGCCGGGAGTCTACGTCCGCGTCGCTCGGCGGTCAGACCGCACGCCTGAAGTTGATCAAAGAGCGGGTGTCGGTTAGCGTGCGCGCCCGTGAATCTTTTTCGTGTCACCTCCTCCGTGTTGATCGGTGCCTCCCTGCTGACCGTCGCCGCCTGTGGTGGCGAGGACGCCGCGAACACGGCCAAGCCCGCGCCGGCCGTCACCGCGCCGGCGTCCTCGGCGCCGTCCTCGCCGGCCGCGGCCGGCGCCGCCGGTGCGAGCGACAAGGAGCTCTGCAACTCGGCCAAGAAGGCCGGTAACGACATGAAGACGGCGCTTCTCGCCGCGCTCAAGGCCGGCGAACCGACTGCCGAGGCGTACAGCAAGATCCTGACCGATCTGGCCGGGACGTTGACCGAGTCGGCCGCCTCCGGGGGTGACGGCAAGGTCACCGCCGTCATGAAGCAGGTCAGTGCGGAGGCCACCGTCGTGGCCGGGGCCGCGGACCCGGAGACCGCCGACAGCGCGGCCTTCGAGAAGGCCGGCGCGGACCTGACCGCCGCCTGCAAGGCCGTCGGAGTCAACGTCAACTTCTGAGGACGCCGAGGCTATGGACGGTCGTTCGGCGGAGCGTGGCGGCATGCGGTGCGCGGCGTGTTCCGGGGTGCCGGGCTGATCCGGACGTCGTCCAGCTTCCGTTCGTAGCTGTCGCCGAAGCACTCGACCGGCACCGCGGAGTCGTCCGCCGGGGATCTGCCGTTCGCGAAGGCGGTGCGCAGTTCCTGCACCCGGTACAGCCAGACCGCGCGGGACGCCACCCGCTCGCGGAACCGGATCGGGCTGACGACGCCGATGTCGCTGATCTCGTTGCGTTTCACCACGTCCGCGATGCGGCCGCGCAGCCTGGCGAGCGCGGCCGCGTTGCGGGACCGGTGGTCCGCGGCGTTGTTGCGGCGGGCGGCGGCGTGCAGCAGCGAGAGCGCGTCGTACGAGCCGGCGGTCCATCCGCCGGCAAGTGCCTCCGATTCCGCGTCCGGTGCCGCGGGTGCGTCCGTCCGGCTCCCGGCCGGGCCTCCGCAGCGGCCCAGCGAGGTACGGATGGCGTCGCTGAAGTTGCGGCGCCAGGGCACCCGCTGCGCCGGCCGCCCGTTGTAGTGCGCGCAGGACAGCAGGGGTCCCCGGGTAGCGATGGTCACCGAGATGCCGTACTTGACGTCCTCGGCCAGCGCCGGGTCCATGAGGAACCGCGAGACCGAGTCGTTCGCGATCACCTGTGGCATGCCGGCCTGACCGCAGTGTCCGCGCAGGTCCTCGACGAAGTCGGGGAACTCGGTGTACCGGCCGCCGAAGTACACGACGCTGTACCGGTCGGGCGACGGGCAGGTGCCGGAGAGGTCGTCGGCCGGGTTGCGCCACAGCGTGTCCGTGAAACGCATGCCGCCCGCGGCGAGGTTCTTCGTGCGGTCCCGCACGGCCTGCCGCAGGGTCGCGATGTACAGGTCCTTTACCGGCTCGGCGTCCGCCTCCTGCTCGTCGGCCGGTACCCGGTCGTCCGGGGCGACGTGGAAGAAAGCGGCCGTGCGCCGGTCGGCCTTGCGGGCCAGGCCGACGGCGTAGTCGGTGACGGCCGCTGCCTGCACCGAGTTCGGGGAGATCATCTGGAAGAAGCGCGGCATCGCGGCGCCGAGCCGGTCGGCGGTCATGGTGGGGCTCACCTGCACCACGCCGGCCCTGTCGAGACGTTGCAGCTGCACCTGCGAGACGGACGTGCTGTTCACCGTCACGACGGCGCCGACCACCCGGTTCTCCGGGTCGGCCACGAATCCCTGCGCCCGGTCCAGCGCCTCGCCGATCCGCAGGCCCCGGTCACCGGCGTTGAGCACGGCGAGCCGTACCAGCGGGACGTGGAGGTCCTTGTTGATCTCCTGCTGGGCCGCGTACGCGCCCGCCAGCCCCTCGGTCTCCGGGACCACCGACGCGGTCCGGGCGCGCCGGGTCAGCGACGTGACCAGCAGGACGGTGAGCATGTCCCGCTCGCCGTCGGCGGCCTGCCTGGAGACCCGGCGGTTCTCCTCGTAGATCTGGTCCTCCCAGGTACCGTCCTCCGCCGCGCTGCTCGGCCGGTCGCCCCACCCTTCGGCCCGCCAGAACGGCGCGCCGCAGAGCTGGTAGCCGATCCGCTCGCCGTCGATGACGTCGACGTCCGCCTCATGGCCAGCGCACGGGTCCGTCATCCACCGGTGCGTGACCGCGGCGACCAGCCCGGCGAGGAGCGCCGCCGTCGTCAGCAGCGCAACGGCCGTGCTCGCCCGCCGGGGCCGGCCGGACCAGAACGGCGGCGCCGCGTCGCCGACGGGGGGCGTGGCTGCCGGCATCGCGGCGGGGAGCCGCGTGCCCTCTGGGAGCACCAGGACGGCGGACCGGCGTGCCACCTGCCGGCCGGCGTCGAGCAGCAGGTCGAGCGGGCCGCCGGGGGCGACCGGGCCGGGACCGAAGACGAGGATCGGGTACTCGGCGCGCCAGGTCCGGAACCAGTTCACCGGCCGCCACAGACGGCGATCCCAGGCGTCGGCGAGATCGGTGAAGAACGCCGCCGCGAGCAGGCGGTCGAAGCGCGGGTCTGCGATCTCGTTCTCGCGCCGCCCCTGGTCGTACCACAATCGCGCGGCCGGCCCGAGGTCGTCGCGTGCCACTGTTCGCCACAGGCGCCGGATCCGCAGGTACCGGTACAGGGCCGCCACGGCGGGCTGGGCGACGAACGGCACGCAGGCCGCCACGATGAGGACGATCCCGGCGACCCACACCGAGCTGTTTCCCTCGCTGCCCTGCATCAGCGAACCGGCGACCGCCACCAGGAGCCCGACCACCGACACCCGCGTGGGCAGCTTGTCCTTCTCCCAGTAACGGGTGAGCCACAGGTACAGCGCCCGGGGCGGCTCGCCGCCGAGCGCGTCGGCACGGAGGCGGCACAGGCAGTCGTACCTGGGGAAGCGGATCCAGGTGCTGAGGTGACGAGCCTGCTCCAGCAGCTCGGCCACGGTCGGCGCCGCCGGGTCGGCCACGGCCGTGGGTGCGTACGCCGGTGCCAGCGACCGCACCCGCTCCGGGTCGAGGCCGGCGGGGACCAGGACCGGCGGACACATGCCGTCCCCGTCCTGCCACGGCCTGGCCCGCCGGGCCAGCACCCGCCGAATCCGCTCTTCGGCCTCGTCGCCGTCGTGCGTCTCTCCGGCCGCCAGGCCGATCACCTCGGTCACGCTCTCGCACCCGTCCCGATTCGTCGCGGTCCTGTCGGCACACAACAGACCACCGCGCCGACGGGGGCGGACGCACAATCACGCCCCGTGGCGAAGTCGGATCATCGACAGCCGGCGGCGGTCAGTGCCGGCCGGGCGGGTGGGCCGCGGTGGAGGGTGCCGCCTGCCGCGGCGAGTCGCGTTGCAGCCAGTCGCGGAGTTCGCTGTGCCGGAACTGATATGCGTTTCCGGTGATCCGGAGGATTCCGGATCTGTTGGCCCATTCAAGGAATGCGCCGAACCGCAGCGGCATCTTTCCGTCGTACGCGGCGAGGCCGACCGCCACGAAGTAGCGCAGCGAGGCTGAGCCGGCCGCCGGAATCAACAGGATCGTCGCCAGCGCGATCGCGATCCCCGCCACGAACCAGGGGCCGAGGCCGTAGGTGAGCGATGCGTAGTATGTCCGGCCGTTCGTGAGCGCGACCAGGACTCCACCCGTGAGCCCGTATCCGAGCCATACGATCAGGTCGTTTCGCAGGGGGTCCCGTGGGTTGATCGCGACGGCGCCGATCGGTTCGAGCCCGACCACCATCCCGACTATCAGGCCGAGCGCCAGCCAGATCCCGTAGGACTGGGTGTTCTGGAACGCGAGCTCGAACGCGGGAAGGGCCAGCAGGGTGCCGATCGCCGTCGTCGGCAGCCGGGCCGCGAGTTGTCGCCGGCCCCGGCTGGTGAAGATCTGCCGAGGGTTGATCTGGGCCGGCTCGATGTGATTCCGCCGGGCGACCCGTGCCGCGCGATAGGGCGCGTAGGTGAACAGCATGACGAAGACCAGGCCGGCGAGGACGTAGCCGCGTTCCTCGACACGGACGTTGGCCAGGTAGTACCGCACGTTGTCGAGCGCGGCACCCACCCCGCCATTGATCGAGATGCCCGTCACCGCGGCCGCGGTCACGACCAGCGTCGCGGTGACCCAGGCATGGGCGCGCTTGACCCGCTCCTCGCCGGCGACACGCCACCAGTGCTGCAGCACGATGTCGGAGTTCGACTGGCGGTGTTCGGACTGCCAGCGCAGGTGGTCGGCGGTCGCGGCGAGCCAGCGGGCGGTCTGCGCGGGGGTGTAGCGGTCCGCGGCGTACAGGCGGGTGCGGGCCGGGATGAACGCGCCCAGCAGGATGTCGGTGATCCGCCCGGCGTACTCCCGCACCTGTTCGGGGGTGGGCGGCCGGCCGTTCGTGCGCGGTGGGCAGCAGGGTGGCGACGTCGCCGCCGTCGTGATGGAAGGTGGCCGCCAGGGTCAGCCGCCAGGGCGAGTGCAGCTGGCTCAGGAGGCGGCGGTCGCAGGGGTCGTCCAGCGTGCCCAGCACGCTCTGCCACTGCGCCCAGCCGGCGCCGTCCTGATGGCGGGCGTGCACCACGCGGTGCAGGTAGCGGTGATCTGTTCACCGGTCAGCGGCTGGATGCGCACATGCACCGCGGGCCGGACCGCGTCGCCGACGCGGGCGTAGTCGTTGGTGCGGCAGGTCAGCACCAGGGGCAGGCCCTCGCGGCCGGCGACGTACTCGTTGAGTTGACGGACCGCCGCCTCCGCGCGGAGCGGCTGCTGATGCTCGGGATCCATCTCGTCGAGCCCGTCCAGGACGGGCAGGACCCGCTCGTTCCTGACCAGGGCGCGGGCCGTGGCGGCGAGCAGGCCGAAGTGTGCGACGAGTTGGGCGCTCAGCCAGTCGGAGAAGGGCTGGTCGGTGTTCCATGCCGACAGGCTGAACCGGACCGGGACGACGTCGGGGGTGCGCTCGGCGTCGCGGTCGCGGCGCTCCTCGAGCATCTGGACGAGCAGTTCCAGGACCAGGACGGTCTTGCCGGAGCCGGGCTCACCCAGGATCACCAGACGCCCGCTGGTGTGTTCGTGGAAGAACGTCCGGACACTGTTCAGATCGCCTCTGCGGCCCGCGCCACCGCACGCACACCTCCATTGTGTTGTCACCCTCGGCCGGGCCATCGACCGAGGGAAAAACGTAACAGGGAGGTAGCGATGTGTAACCATGGGCTGAACGGCCCATTGATCGTGATGATCAGACCGTCAGTCGACCAGGACGTACTGGTCGTGGTTCAGGCTCAGGTCGAGGGCGGCGACCCGGCGCAGCGTGGCGGCGCGGTATGTGATCGCCGCGGTGGAGACCGAGACGTCGCCGTCCTCGTAGCGTTCGCCCTGCATCTCGATGACGATCATGATCCCCGCGCGCAGGCCCAGGCCGTCGCGGGCCGCGGTGATGCCTTCGGCGTACGGCTCGACGGCGTCGAGCAGTTCCGCCACGACGTTCTCGGTGACGTAGGTTTCGCGGGCCGGCATCTCGTAGTGCCAGCCGCTGAACCGGCGGGGCGTCCGGAAGCGGGGATGCGGGTCGCCGCGCCGCCACGTGGCGGTCGGCTCGAGGCCGACCAGCCGGGTGACCTCGTCCGGTTCGAAGGCCATCAGCTCCAGCTCGTCCGCGGTGTACGGCGGCTCGCCGGTGACGACGTCGCGCTCCAGATACAGGTACGCGCGCTGGGTGCAGCGGACCGCAGCCGCATCGGTGTCAATCATTGCGGCGAGGGTAGCGCCCGGCGCCGACGGCGTACATGCCATGAACGTCCGAAAGGCGGTTGTCGTGGCGAGCGGGAGGCTCGGCCGGCCAACGGGCAGGAAGACCATCATGAAACGAGCCTGGCCTGGTACGGATTCCAGGTCTCAGGCGAAGTAGCCCTTCAGGTACGTCCAGGACGCGGTGATGTCCTCGGTCGCCTGGTGCGGCCGCCGGAGCTCGCCGGCGTACGCGGCGATGTCGGCGAGCTTCCACCGCAGCCGGTACAGCGCAGCGGCGGCAGGGTCGCCGGAGTCGCCGGTCACCATCCACAGGTCCCGTTCCGGCGGGGCGATCCGCACGGTCTCCCAGTCGATGAGGACGAGGCCGGCCCCGGTCCGCATCAGGTTGCCCGGATGGGGTTCGCCGTGGGTCACCACCCATCTCTCCGCCGTGGCCTCGACCTGAGCGACGAGCCCGTCGTACTCGGCGAGCATCTCGCCGAGGCGCGCGGCGTGGTCGCTCAGCAGTTGCCACGCCTGCCCGGCGTACGGGCCGCCGGTCCACGGCCGGCCGAGACCGATGAGCCCGGCCCGGCCCGGCAGCGCCAGGCCGGCCCGCTCGGCGGTGACCGGGCGCTCGGCCCGGTGCAGTTCCGCCAGGATCCGGAGCACCTCGGGGACGTCCTCGGGCCGATGCGCTCCGAAGTGGCCCGCGTCGCCGTCGACCAGCGGATACACCGATAGGGCGTAACGCGGGCCGAGCCGCAGCACCGCCGACCCGGTCCGGGTCGGCAACGGCGCGACCACGAACTCCAGCCCGGCCCGGTGCAGGGCCAGCGCGGTGTCGAGCGCCCGCCCGAGCGACGCGAAGGCCCGGTCGTCGTCGAGGCGGTCGACGGTCAGGAAGTGTTCGTCCGTCGTCCAGTGGTAGCTGCCGAAACCGACGGGCCGGTACCGCACGGAACGGGCCTGGATGCCCCAGCCGTCCGCCAGCCCGGCCAGCAGTTCGGCGGTCTCCAGCCCGTCCGGCTCGTCCAGCATGGGCGCGAGTATGTCCTCGCGCCGCCGAACCGTTCAACGCGATTTCCGGCCGCCGGACCGACACGACGGCGCTTCCGGGACGCGGGCCGCATTCGGGGACGAAGGTGATGGCCGGTTCAGCGGCACCGCGGGTCGCCCGGTGGCTTGTGGCGTTCGCCCAGGCGCGCTACCTTTAACGCAGTCGGGACCTGGACGTAGGCGGCACAGCCGCCCCTGGGAGCCCCAACGGCCGAGTATCAGAGACCGGCCCCACGTTTTTCCTTTCTTCTTGAGGCGTACGGCTGCAGTCGATCTTTCGCAGCCTCGCTCGCGCGTACCTGCGCACCCCGAAATGAGGAGTACCCCCATGACTGACACCGACGTTCGCTCCGGCGGACGCCGCACCACCCAGGCCCGCCGCCGGCCCACCGGCACCGGGCCTCGCAACCGGCCGACGGATTCCGGTCCCGGTGCGCCGGGTGCCGAGGTCGCGGTCGACGCCCTGCTCGACGTCGTCGACGACAAGGCCTGGCTGCGCGCCGACGGCTACCTGCCCGGCCCCGACGACATCCCGGTGGCGTCGGCACAGCTCCGGGCGCACGGCCTTCGCCGCGGCGATCACATCACCGGCATCGCCCACATCCCGAGCGGCCGCCGGCCCGCCACGCTCGACGTGGCGACCATCAACGGCGAGGACCCGAAGCAGGCCGTCCGCCGGCCCGACTTCTACAAGCTGACCGCGCTGTACCCGCAGGAGCGGCTGCGGCTCGAGACCGAGCCGCACATCCTCACGACCCGCGTCATCGACCTGGTCATGCCGATCGGCAAGGGCCAGCGCGCGCTCATCGTCTCGCAGCCGAAGGCCGGCAAGACGATGGTGCTGCAGGCGATGGCCAACGCGATCACGCGGAACAATCCCGAGGCGCACCTGATGGTCGTGCTCGTGGACGAGCGGCCCGAAGAGGTCACCGACATGCAGCGCTCGGTCAAGGGCGAGGTCATCGCGGCCACCTTCGACCGGCCGCCGACCGACCACACCGCGCTGGCCGAGCTCGCGATCGAGCGCGCCAAGCGCCTGGTGGAGGCCGGCCGGGACGTGGTCGTGCTGCTGGACTCGATCACCCGGCTCGGCCGGTCGTACAACCTGGCGGCGCCGGCCCGCGGGCGGACCATGTCCGGCGGCATCGACTCCACCGCGCTCTACCCGCCGAAGCGCTTCCTCGGCGCGGCGCGCAACATCGAGAACGGCGGCTCGCTGACCATCCTCGCTACCGCGCTTGTCGACACCGGATCCGCGATGGACACGGTCATCTTCGAGGAGTTCAAGAGCACCGGCAACGCCGAGCTCAAGCTCGACCGGACACTGGCCGAGGCCCGGCTGTTCCCGGCGATCGACGTCACCAGTTCCGGCACCCGGCACGACGAGACGCTCGTCGCGCCCACCGAGCTGGCCCTGATGCACCAGCTCCGCAGGGCGCTGAGCGGTCAGGACCGCAAGCAGAGCCTGCAGCAGCTCCTCGACCACCTGCGGACGACCGGCTCCAACGCCGAGTTCCTGCGCCGGGCCGCCCGCGCATAGGGCGGATCCACCCGCCGGCCGGATGATCAACCATGACACGCCGGATGTCCCCCGTCGGCGTTTCCGTCCATCGGGGGCACACACCGGACTTTCGGCCAACTAACCTCCACGCTACGGACATTTCAACTCACGGCCGGGCGAAGTGACTGGTCATCGCCTATTTCGACATGCCAGGGTGTTCCTTGTGAAATCCAAGGTGTCCACCCGGGTGTACAACGCCGAGCAAACCGATGCGGGCTGGCGTTCTATGTCCATGTTGGTTCGGCTCGTGCAGCGAGGCGGTCACCCGGCCGCCGTGGCGCCGACGACCGAGTTGGGCGCCGGAGAGAAGCAGTACGGCTCCTTCCTCGTCGACGCGTCGGCCTACTTTTCCACCGAGGTGGACTACTCCAGCAGCATCTTCGCCAGCGGCGGCCTCTTCTTCACCGGGCACAGCACCGAGAAGCAGGACGGCTGGCGCGGCGACCGGCGGCAGGCGGCGGTCATCACCAGTCAGCGGCTGCTGCTCGGCGATACGGCGTACGACTTCCGCTCGCTCATCCTCCTGCAGCCGAACCCGCTCGACTGGTCCGTGAACCTCTACTTCCAGGGGGCCCAGCCGATCATGCTTCGCGGTCCGTGGGTGCCGTGGATGACCGTGGTGATGTGTGCCGAGCTCTACGGCTCGCCCTGGCCGCCCGGGCACATCCCGGACGTCGACGTTCCGATCAAGGTGATGTGCGAAAACGCGCAATAGCGCTGGCAGTGAGATCCTGCGAGGCTGAGCATCGTGTACGACTATGACCTGTTAGTGCTCGGCTCCGGGCCCAGTGGACAGAAGGCCGCGATCGCCGCCGCCAAGCTCGGCAAGCGGGTGGGCATCATCGACCGCCGCGACATGATCGGCGGGGTGTGCATCAACACCGGCACCGTCCCGTCAAAGACCCTGCGTGAGGCCGTGCTCTACCTGACCGGCCTGAGCCAGCGCGACCTGTACGGCAGCAGCTACCGGGTCAAGGAGGAGATCACGGTCAGCGACCTGGCCGCGCGGACCCAGCACGTGATCAGCCGCCAGACCGATGTCATCCGCAACCAGCTCGCCCGCAACCACATCGCGATGCTGACCGGCACCGGCCGCTTCGCCGACGCGCACTCGATCTGGATCGACGGTGGCGCCGGCCGCGACACCAAGGTCACGGCCGACAAGATCATCATTGCCGCGGGCACCCGGCCGGCCCGGCCGGACAGCGTCGACTTCGACGACCGGACCATCGTCGACTCCGACGGCGTCATCAACCTGCAGGCCGTTCCGCGCAGCATGGTCGTGGTCGGCGCCGGGGTGATCGGCATGGAGTACGCCTCCCTGTTCGCCGCGCTCGGCACCAAGGTCACCGTCGTCGAGCGGCGCGACAAGATGCTCGAGTTCTGCGACGACGAGATCGTCGAGTCGCTGAAGTACCACCTGCGGGACCTGTCGGTGACGTTCCGCTTCGGCGAGGAGGTCGCGGCCGTCGAGCGGCACCAGACCGCCGCGCTCTGCATCCTCAAGAGCGGCAAGAAGATCGTCGCCGACACCGTCATGTACTCGGCCGGCCGGCAGGGGCAGACCGACGACCTGGCCCTCGAGGCCGCCGGGCTGAGCGCGGACCGGCGTGGCCGGATCGAGGTCGACACCAACTACCGCACCGCGGTCGACAACATCTACGCCGTCGGCGACGTGATCGGCTTCCCGGCGCTCGCCTCGACCTCGATGGAGCAGGGTCGCCTCGCGGCCCAGCACGCGTGCGGCGAGCCGATCCGCGAGATGCACGAGCTGCAGCCGATCGGCATCTACACGATTCCGGAGATCAGCT
Organism: Actinoplanes sp. NPDC049118; assembly: GCF_040648555.1. Taxonomy (NCBI): domain Bacteria; kingdom Bacillati; phylum Actinomycetota; class Actinomycetes; order Micromonosporales; family Micromonosporaceae; genus Actinoplanes; species Actinoplanes sp. NPDC049118. The sequence goes on along the minus strand of NZ_JBEZDY010000054.1, from coordinate 2,526 downwards.
TCGTCGGGAAGACCGAGGACGAGCTCACCGACAGCGCGACCCCGTTCGAGGTCGGCATCGCCCGCTATCGCGAGCTGGCGCGCGGCCAGATCGTCGGCGACTCGTACGGGATGCTCAAGCTGCTCGTCTCGCCGGAGGACGGCCGGCTGCTCGGCGTGCACGTCTTCGGCACCGCCGCCACCGACATCGTGCACATCGGGCAGGCGGTGATGGGCTGCGGCGGCACGGTCGACTACCTGGTCGACGCGGTGTTCAACTACCCGACCCTGTCCGAGGCCTACAAGGTCGCGGCGCTGGACGCGAGCAACAAGATCCGCAACATCACCCGGATCGACGGGTGATCAGTACACCCAGACGCGGGTCTTGAGCGGGATCTCGTCGTTCTTCCAGAGCCAGTTCATCGCCGAGATCGACAACCGCGCGCAGCCGTGCGACGCGGGGTACGGCGGCACGCTGTTCGCGCCGTGCACGGCGATGCCGCCGTTGAAGTACTTCGGCCGCCAGAGCAGGCCGAGCGGAGCGTGCCGCCAGCCGTCGATCTGCCGTGACACCCGGAACTTGCCGCTCGGGGTGTCGGCCAGGTAGGTGTTGCCGTCGTGCTCGTAGCGTTCCATCGAGCCCGTCGAGGTGTTGAAGACCTGGCTGACCTTGCCGTCGTCGACCAGCATCAGCAGCTGGCGCTTGAGGCTGATCTCGATGACGCGGCCGCTGGTGCTCTTCGCCTCGGGGCGTACGCCCTTGTCCAGGGCCTTCTGGGTCTTGGGGCCGACCACGCCGTCGCGGCCCAGGCCAGCGGCCTTCTGCAGCGCGAAGACCGCCTGCTGGGTCTGGCCGCCGAACTTGCCGTCGGCCTCGCCGTTCCAGTAGCCGAGCTCGTTCAGCCGCTTCTGCAGCGCCACAACCTCGGTGCCCTTCGCGCCGCTCTTGAGCCGCTGTGGCTTCGCCGGTGCCGACGGCGTCGGCGAGGCCGTCGGTGTCGGCTCGGCGGATGGCGGCTCGGCGGATGGCGGCGCCGTCGCGGGGGTCGAGGCGGGTGCCGTCGAGGGTGCGGGGGGTGGCGCCGCAGCCTGATCGGAGCCGCCGCCGTCACAGCCGGTCGCGAGCGTGGCGACGGTGATCATCGCAGCCGCATACGTCAGAGCTCTCCGCACCAAGTCTCCTTCGGCTGCACCAGGGTCACACGCGAGAACTTTTCAGTGTGACTCTGTCCCCGTCAAGTCCGGCCTCCGGCGGCCCGACGCCCGGCGGCCCAGTAAGCGACGCTGGTGTGGCCGGCCGCTGGCCGGCCACACCGGCGAGATCCGGATCTATCGTGCGGTGAGCCGGAAGCTCTGCGCCGCGGTGCCGTTGCAGGCGTACTGCACGAGTTGCACGCTGTCGGCGGTCGAGGCCGCGGGCACGTCCAGGCACCTGCCGCTGTTGCGGTTCACGAAGTGATAGGTGCCGCCGGCCTCGCGACGGGCTGCCACTGCTGGTTGGCGCCGCCCGAGTACGACCAGGTCTGTATCGGCGCGTTGTCGGCGGCCGACACGTTTGTCACGTCCAGCGCCTGCGCGCTGTTGCCCCGGTTGTTGATCCGCACGTAGGTCCCGCTCGTCGCGACGAACTGGTACTGCTGCGCGTTGCCGGCGTTGCAGGTGTACTGCTGGATCGGCGTGCCGTTGGTCGTGCCGGCGGCGCGGGCGTCGACGCACTTGCCGCTGCTGCCGCTGACGACCGAATACCAGGCGGACGGATTGATCGGCCCGGTCGTCGGGGGCGTGGTCGGCGGGGTGCCGGTCGCGCCGCCGAGCCAGAGCAGGCCGTTGATCAGCCACTGGTTCTGCTGGGCGCTCGCGAAGGTCGACGACGTCCGGGTGTTGGTCTCGTAGTTCATGCCGTTGTGGCCGAAGTTCGCGTACAGCATCTTGTAGTTCTTGTTCGTCCAGATCAGCGGGTAGTAGCCGCTGCGCCACTGCTGGTTCGGGTCGGTGCCGACCGGGAAGCTGGACGCGTCGACCGAGGCCAGGATGTCGATGTCCGGGTTCTGCCGCAGGTCGCGGCTCCACGAGTACCACTCGCTGACCGCGGAGGGGATCGTCGCGGGCAGGCCCGCGGTGGACGGGTGCCCGCGGTCCTCGATCCGCAGCGTCTCGGCGGTCGGGCCCCAGGTGTTGGTGGCGAAGTTCCCCGAGCCCAGGAACGTGTTGTGGTACCAGCTCCACGAGTTCGCGTCGGTGGTGAACGCGCTGACGTGGAAGCCCATCCAGGCCCCGCCGTTCTGCATGTACTGCTGGAACGCGGCCCGCCGATCCGGCGGCGGCGCGTCGTCCAGGAACATGACGACCTTGTACCGGGCCAGCTCGCCGGCGTTGAGGCGGCTCCAGCCGGTGGTCGCCTCCCAGGTGAAGCCGGACTGCGCGCCGGCACGGGGGAACCAGTCGCGGGCCTCGGAGTCGAAGTCGATGTGTGCGGCGTCCCAGGTCCCGTTGTAGAACGCCAGGACCTTGAACGGGGCGGCCGCGGCGGCTTCGGTGGCGACGGCGG
>NZ_JBEZDY010000053.1:0-20576 GCF_040648555.1 Actinoplanes sp. NPDC049118 | reverse complement strand
CAGGTCGTCCGGCGCCCAGGTACGGACCATGTCTTCGATCACGAATCAGAGATCATGCCGCAGATCCATGACCATCCAAATGAGACACGCCCTAAGTGCGCTGCCTAGACGCTTACGCCAGTGGCGCCTGTGCCTTCCCCTCGATGACGGTTGGCCTCCACCGGATACGTGCTCGGCGCTCAGGAGAGGGTGATGTGATGCGATGCGAGCCACTCGTTGACCTCGATCAGGTAGGTGGTGGTGGTTGGCGAGATGTGTTCGGCTGTCGTCTGCGGCTGCGCGAGAACATCGGTGATGCGGCGCAGGTCGAGCAGCGGGTGTAGTGGCGCGTCTCGGTTGGCGGCGATGGCTTGCAGCCGTTCTCGTTGGTGCTGCCGCCAGGCCGGGAGCAGGTTCGCGGTGGGGAACGGCCGCGGTCGTAGCCAGGCGACGTCGGCGGGCAGCAGGTCGGCGACGGTGTGGCGCAACAGGCCGTTGGGGATGCCGACCAGGTGCCGAAGGGCGATCGGCATGTTGAACAGGTAGTGCGCGAGTAGCCAGTCCGCGAATGGGGTGTGCGCGGTGAGCCCGGCCGCGTCAGCGAGCTGATCTAGGCGGGTCAGCAGGTGCGGCAGGTAGCGGGTGAGGGTCAGGTACGCCATGGTGCGGTCTCGGCGGGCGAGCCTGTCGGCCCCGTCGAGGTGCGGGACTCCTGCGGCGGCGTCGTCGTAGCACTGCTTGCGATACCCGCCGGGCAGGAGCTGCAGACGGGCGTACGGGTTGAGTAGGTCGGCGACGGCCAGGCCGTGCCGGTGCCAGGGGAAGTCGTCGGTGGCGACGGTGACCGGGTCACGGAGCCACCGGTATCCACCGAACACGGCGTCGGCGCCGTCGCCGGTGACGACGCGGGTAGCGCCCGCGGCGGCGGCCCGGCGCAGGACCACGAGCAGGGCGGCGTCGCTGCCGGCGTCACCAGGGAAGTCGAGCGCGGTGCGGGTGGCCGCCGCGGTTTCGATGAGCGCGTCCGCGTCGACGGTGAGCACGGTGTGACGCAGACGCAGATGCTCGGCGGCCCGAGCGGCCTCGATCACGTCGGCGCCCGTGCCCGATGGCCGACTGTCGGGTCCGGCGACCGTGAGGGTCCAGGCAGCCGGCCGGTGCACGGACGTGCCGGCGGTGAACACCGCGGCGGCGGCGGAAGCGACGCCGCCCGACAGCAGCACGGCCCCGGCAGGTCGGGCACGCAGCGCGGCGGTGCTCTCGGCCAGCGCGCCACGCACGACCCGCACGGTGGTGTCGAGATCCTCGCGGTGTTCGTCGGCGTGCAGGCGCCAGTAGCGGTGGTGACGTAGCCCGGCCGGGGTGGCGCAGACCAGTTCACCGGGCAGGACCTCGGCCACCCCACGGATGACGCCGCGGCCGGGAGTCCGCACAGGCCCGAGGGTGAGCAGCTCGTTGAGGCCGTCGGCGTCGACGACCGGGGCGACGTCGGGGTGGGCCAGCAGCGCGGTGGCGCGGCTGGCGAAGGCGAGACCGCCGTCGACAGGCGTGTAAAAGAGGGTCTTGGCGCCGAGTGGATCGCGGATCAGCAGGAGATGCCGGGCCTTGTTGTCCCAGATGGCGATGGCGTAGCTACCGTCGATCCGGTCGGCCAGCCCTGCGCCCCAGGCGCGGTACGCGTGCAGCAGGACCTCCGCGTCGCCAGAGAGCGGCCGCGGCCGCTGGTAGAGGTGTTGCTCAAGGTGATGCCGGCCGGTCAGCCGGCCGTCGATCGCCACGGCGAGGTCAGGGTCGGGGCGCTCCGGGTGCCGCCAGTCGGCGTAGCCGCCGTCGAGGCCGCGGTGGGCGAACGCGGCGTGCCGGGCGAGCCGGATGACATCTCGTCGTAGCGGCGCCGGGCTGAGCGCGGCGGCCATCGCGTTGACCGTGGGTCGTTCGTCGCGCAAGTCCCGCGCGTGGTGGATCCAGCCGGTGAGGGCCATGCTGATGTCCTCGCTCCTCGAAGGGGTCAGCTGATCTCCGGCGGCCAGCACCGGTGCGGACTGCTACGTCGGCCGGTGGGCGGACGTCGCATCGGCCAGGCGGGCACCCCGTCCAGCAGCCAGCGAGGATCGCCAGGCTGGTACCCGGCGGCGGTGAGCGCGGCGAGTTCTGTGTCGGTGTTCGCTACCGCATAGGCGGCGACACCGGCGCGGTCGAGGCGGCGGTGCCGGTGCTCCAGCAGTGCGACAGCGTCGCTGATGCTTCCAGTGGCCAGAGCAATGAGGTGCAGATACGGGCCGTGGGGACGGTGCCCAGAAAGTCGATCTCGGATCGCGGTGGCGGACGGTTCACCCGCGATGGCGAGCAGCCTCGCGAGGCCGGGCGGCTCGGGCAGGGCGATGGTGCGGTCCAGCCAGACGGCGGCTCCATACGGTGGCAGCAGATCGACGTGGCCGTGACCGAGGGCATGTTTGACGAGGATCCGGCACAGTCCGCGCAGCATGATCTCGCCGCGGTCACCGCCCATTGCCAGCAGGTGAGCCCATGTTTGGCCTGCCGGGCTGCGCGCGACGAGGGCAGCGACCGCGGGGATGCCGAACGGGGTGGCGCCAACGACGGTGGCCGGGGCGGCGATGGGCGGTTGCCGCGTTGCCGTGCCGGGGGCGCCCGCACGGCCTGACTTCTCGGCGGAGCAGGCAGGATTTCGGCCGAGGGGCAGGGTCATCACAGGCGCGCCTTTCCAGGGAGATGGCGAGGGTCAGCCGGCTTCGATGCGGACGATGCCGCCCGGTGGAACTACGCCCAGGGCGGTCATCGCTCGTTCAGGCACGCGCATGCAGCCGCGGTTGATCGGCTCGCTGTGGTCCGCCGGTTCGGCGTGGATGGTGAGTAAGCCCGGGTTCCGGTCCTCGACGTGGGCGGCGAGGCGCAGCAGCAGCAGCGGTGTTAGCTGTGTTCGGCGGACGCTGGCAAGAAGGAAGGTCCGTCCGGGCGGGATGGAGGCCCGCAGAGCGCCGAATGACGCGGGCCAGGTGGCGACGGGCCGGCTGTCGTACAACAGCCGTAGGACGCTGGCGCCGAAGTCGATCTGGATGTCGTAGCGGCTGCGGGCGCTGGTGACCCGGGTGGCGTCGAGCCAGCCTGTGGTTCCGCGCGGCCGCGACGGCAGCAACACACGCACCCAGCCCGGCTGCTGCTCGATGACCGGCAGCCAGGTCTCCCCGACGGGCAGGACTGACCGGATCCGCGCGAAGGCCGTTCCAGCAGGGCTGCCGAACACGGGCAGCGGCGCGCGCGGATGCACGACCAGGCCCAGAGTGTCGCGGCCGTGTTCCGAATCGAGCGGTGCGCCGGCCAGTGTGCTCTGCCCGGCGGCCTCGGGAAGCTCCTGCAGCGTTGCAGCGGCGACGAACGGCACGAGGGTGGCACGGGTGAACAGGGGCCGGCCGTTTCGACCGAGGGTTGGCAGCCGGGCGCTGATACGTGCTGCCGCTGGCCCGGCTGCTGTGGTGTGGCGCGCGTTTGACGCGCGCGGGTCAGCCGACATCGACCCGGACGCGGCGGTCGGGAGCGCCGGGCCCGGTGACCGGACCCTCGCTGGTTTGCTGTAGGGCCCGGCCGCGTCGGCACGCACGAGGTTCCGGTCGTCTGCGGTGGGTGCGCCAGCGGCCGTGGCGGTGGCTGTGCGTCGAGGTGTCGCGGTGGCAGGTGCGGCGGCAACGACACCCGATCGGGGCGGCAGCCATGAGGCAGCTGGTGAGAGGGCGCATGCGCATGGCGAGGCTCGGCCTTTCGGATCCTGATCGAAACCTTCTGTTACTGGACGCAAGCGTTGGTGCGGCACGGGCCGCACGGTCAGCGGATTCACTGGGTGCCGCGGGACCTGCCGGCCTCCGCGCGACGGCACGCAACGATCAGCAGTAGTCGTGCGACGACGGCGCGTCTGCGTCGAGGCGCTTTGGCCAGCAGCGATGCAGTCGGTGCCGGGATTGGTGGTGCAGCTGTGTGCTGCTGAAGGTGCGGCCGCGGTTCGGGGACGGCCCGGCGTCGAGGCGGCTCGGCGTCTACAGTCGTGGGATCGTTGACCACAGGTTCGACCCTCGGGGATATCGTGCGTTCGGGGTAGCTAACCGGGGCTGTCCGGGGCTGTCCTCCCGCCTCTCAATCTGGCCGTCTTGACGCAGCACCGGCCGGGCAGGTATTCACCATGGAAAGCGCTTAGGGTGCCCTTATGGACGCCGTGGCCAAGCCCCGATCGACGGGAGACGACCCCACATGGTGGTGACGACGCACCAGCTGTTACAGCCCGAGATGGGCGTACGGCTGCCGGCAGACGTGCGCGCGTCACTCATCGGGATGGGGGCCGCGTGTAATCAGGCTGCGGTCCATCTGCACCAGGGCATGACGTTCACGCTTCAGGTCGAGTCCGCAATGGAGACACAGCGAACTGGCCAACGAACCTGCCGACTAGCGCAGGAAGTGACCCACGATCTTCAGCGCCTCGCCGATCAGCATTTCGAGCAGTCGATCATCGTTCTGGCTCGGGCGAGCACGATATACGCCGTGTACGCGTCGCAGGTGGCCGCCGCCGTGGCCGACGGAGAACGGCCGCCGCTACCCGGCTCGGAGTTCATCCGCCCGTCCGACCTCATCACCGCATGCGGGTTCTACTTGCCGGAGGTGCATTTCGCCGAAGGCAGCGCAGAACCGCAGGTCGTCACGCAGCAGAACGCGACGATCAGCAGCGGCCGAGCGCATCTCGTCGACCTGGTCACGAACCGAATGCAGGGCGTTTCGCCGCTCGCGTACGACGACATCGCCACCGTCACCCTCGAGGGTGACGGTGGCGAGAGCCGGCTCGTCGAGTTCGCTGACGCGTTGCACACCTATGCCACCGTGCTCGTCTGGGCATTGGCCGTCTTCAGCGGTGACGGGCACGACGGCGCCGACGGCGGCAGTACGCCATGACCGCCCACGGCATCGACGTCAGGAGCTCAGGCGGCGTGCCCCCGGCATCATTGCACTCGCGCTAGAAAACGAAGTCCTGGTCGACCGGGAGCCCCAGGCTCTCCACGTCGATCTCCAGCGCCGCGGCGATGAGATGCAGGCTGTACTGATTCGGATGCTTCCGATCGTTCTCCCACTTGCTGATCATGATGAGTAGCGAGTGCAACGCCGCGGTACCGCGATGTTCGGCACCGACTTCGCGCATGCGGTGTGCCAGTTGCAATTGGGACCACTGCCTGGCCATCCGGGCCCGGCGCAGCCGCCGGCCATAGGTGAAAGACTCCTCTGATTCGTTGTCGGCCGCCCTGGCCGAGGTCACTCCGGGTTCGCCTCCTCCGATTCCTGGCTTCGATGCGGGCAGCGCGGGTCCCAGCGTCGCACCGTCAGCACGCGTTGTTGCGGGTATTCCACTGGTGTACAGCACATCGTCCCCCATGGTGATGCGGGTCGTTGAGGGCCTCATCGGTCGGTGCGGAAGAGCGCGCTAGTGGCCCATGCCGGCTCCGCCGTCGACGGGGATGACAGCACCAGAGATGTAGGCGGCCCCGTCGCTGGCGAGGAAGGACACCGCCGCCGCGATCTCCTCGGGCTGCGCGGCGCGACCCAGCGGGATCTGCGAGCGCATATGTTCGCGTTGCTGCTCGGTCAGCGCGGCAGTCATCGGCGTCTCGGTGTACCCGGGGGCGACGACGTTGGCAGTGATGTTGCGGCTGCCCAGCTCTCGCGTCAGGGACCTGGCGAACCCGACCAGCCCTGCCTTGGACGCGGCGTAGTTGGCCTGTCCGCGCTCGCCGCGCAGCGCCACGGCCGAGGAGATGAAGATCAGCCGGCCCCACCTGGCGCGCAGCATGGCCTTGCTGGCCCGCTTGGCAACGCGGAATGCCCCCGTCAGATTCGTGTCGATGACCCCGGTGAAGGCATCGTCGTCCATACGCATCAGGAGCTGATCCCTGGTGATGCCTGCGGCGACGACGACGATCTCGGCGGCGCCGAGCTCCCGCTCGACCTGCGAGAAGGCGTCTTCGACTGACGCAGAATGTCCCACGTCACAGTGGACCGCGAAGAGTTCGGCGGGCGGCGCCGAGTCACGGTAGGTGACCGCCACACGGTGCCCGTCCTTGGCCAACTCGCGGGCCGCAGCGTTACCGATGCCGCGCCCGCCCCCGACAACCACAACCGTTCGACTCATGGATCTCCTCCCGCATCGCGTGGCGGACGACCCCAGAAATCGCTGGTCATGGCAGCACAGGCCAACCAGGACGCCCCCACGCGACGATGAAGCCAACATGGTGCACCCTGCGATGGCACGTTGACTACACAGTGCGACTTAGTCATTGGCACTGTCGGATTCACCGAGTCCAATCCCGCGAACGGACGACTTCCTGACTTCACTACGTGACGACAAGCGACCAAGCCGTCCACATACGTCGAAAATTCATTGATCAACGCTGCTAGGTTCGGTGCTTCGACCAAAGGTTCTTTCGGTTCGATACCCGCCGCTGCCACGGGGAGTGCGATGACACCACGACAGCCCGCCGGCCGGTACAGGCCGGCGGCTCTCGACAGAGCAAGCCCTGAGCTCGGCAGGCTCGGACGGCCTGCGGGTACACGCACGACGTACAGGTTGACCTGCAAGCACCGAGTGACGGGGGTCCGGCATGCCGCGCCGAGCTGACGCGATCATCGAACAGAACACACTTCTCCTCGGCGCTCGCCAGCGTCACCCATCACGGTTCCGGAAGCTGCGGTGGATGTCGCGAGGCGAGCTGGCCGACGCGGTCAATGCCGCCCTTGACCGGCTCTACCCTGGCCAGTCCAGCGACCTGCACGTTGACTATCGATGGATTGGCAAGCTCGAGCGGGGAGAACACCGCTGGCCCTGCGAGGAACGTCGTGCCGCTCTCAAGGATGTTCTCGACGCCGGCTCCGACGCCGAGCTGGGCCTGTACAACCCTCGAAGCGCCGACGAGGCCACGGCGTTCGGCATGGCCGCCGCGAAGGAGCCCGCAGTGATTGACACGACCGTCCCCCACCCAGCCCGCCGGTACAATTACTGGTTGGGCGGCAAGGACCATTTCGCCGTCGACAGGGAATCCGGCGACATGATCGCGACAGCGTTCCCCGGTGTTGTCACGACGGCCAAGGAGAACCGGGCCTTCCTCAAGCGGGCAGTCCATTTCCTCGCCGAGGCGGGTATCCGACAGTTCTTGGACATCGGCACGGGCCTGCCCGCTCCCGACAACACCCACGAAGTCGCGCAACGTGTCGTGCCTGACGCCCACGTGGTCTACGTAGACAACGACCCAATCGTCGGGGTCCACGCTCGCGCCCTGACGGTCGGTGACGAGCGCGGTCGTACCGCCTACTTGCAGGCTGATCTACGCGATCCCGAGTCAATCCTTCAGCATCCCGCTGTCGCAGCGACACTCGACCTCACTGAACCTGTTGGACTGCTCCTGCTCGCCGTGCTGCACTTCATCGAGGACGACGACCAGGCCGCCGACATCGTGCGCCGGCTCACCGATGCCCTGCCCGACGGCAGCTACCTGGTACTGAGCCACTTCACACTGGACTTCAACACGGCAGAGGAGGTTGCGGCATACAAGCGAATCAGCGATGCCGGCCAGGCCGACGCGTACCCGCGAACCAGACCAGTCGTCGCGAGGTACCTCGAAGGGATGCAGATCCTGGACCCAGGCGTCGTCGCGGTCAGTGAATGGCGCCCCGACCGCGGGCCAGACCGTCGACCGACCGTTGCCGAGGTTGCCCTCTGCGGCGCAGTCGCGGGCCTACCAATACGCAGAGCGTCGTAGTCGCCAATGTCTGAGTGCCTAGGCCGTTACCCCACTAATGGTCGTCCCAGCGACTCATTGCGGATACCACATTCCCTTGCACGTGACAGTTTTCAGAAGTCGGACACAAGGTCGGTATCCCCAACGTTGAATCCATGTGAGACGTTGAAGGGCGCGTGAGTTGCGCCGGTCCCGCCAAACCGGACCGCGCTTCGGTAGCCGCGCACGCGAGTCGCTGTCGGCTGACTCGTGTCCCACCTCTGCCCGGGAGCGCGATGGTACAACGTCATTCCGTCAGCGAACCGAACGAACTGGCTAGGTTGATCAAGGCATGGCGTTTGCGCCTACGGCCTAACGACATCCCTGGTCTGAGCTCCGCCTACCCGAACGCGGCTGTCCGCCGGCACGCGAGCAAGGAACTGGTCGCGACTCTCACCGGCTGCAGCATCGGCTGGTACGCCACGCTCGAACGCGGCGAGACACAGAACTACAGCGACGACTTCCTCAACCGCGTCGCCTACACACTGCGATTGAACCCCGCCGAGAAGAGCATGCTCTTCTTCCTGGCCACCGGACATGCGCTCACCACGACCGTGCACGAGTCGAGGATGCGGCGCACTCCGACCGTTCAGCGGATCCTCGACGCCCAGCCCTGGCCGGCCTACGTCAACGACGAGGCCTGGGACCTCATCGCCGTCAACGCACACATGAGCAAGTGGTTCCCCTGGGTGGAAGGCCACGAGAACAACATCATGCGCTGGGTGTTCACCTTCCCGGAGGCCCGCACGCAGCTACACCGGTGGGACAAGGACTGGGGGCCGCAGATGTTCGCTCAGATGCGGTTCGCCCAGGCGCGCCAGCCGGAGAACAAGAGGCTGGCCGCGGTCATCGAGGAGATTCTGGACGTCAACCCCGACGCCCGGCGCTTCCAGGAGCAGCCGATCACCTACCCGCACCCGGACGGCGACCATCGCTGCCTGCACCTGCCTCTGCACCAGCGGCTCCAGCCGATCGAACTGATCGCGTTCGCGCCGCTGCGCGCGCAGGGAAGCCGGTTCATGATGCTCGTGCCGATCGACCGCGACGAGAGCCAGAAGCCGGCAGCGTCACCGGGCGCGTAGCTTCGCCTCGCCCTCTGCGGTGTGCGCCAGAACCTCCATGAGATCGTGCGCCGGGTCGCCGAGATACCGGTACGCGGTAGCCATAGTGATCACCAGTCGCTCCGGATTGCCCCACCGGGCATAGGCCGGCGGTATCGCTGACGGGTCGCCCGCTTCCCAGTACGGCAGACCGCTCGCGTACGCCTTCTCGGCGCGCTCCGCCACCCATTCGAGGTAGCCGCGGAACTCGGCGACGCCCGATGGATCTGTCACGGGGCCGTGTCCGGGCACGATGCGCTCGGCGCCGGTCGCCGTGATCCGGTCGCACGCGGCGATCCAGTTCTGTACCGGCCCGGTCCACATGATCGGGTGCCCGCCGATGAACAGAATGTCGCCGGCGTATACGACGCCGGCGTCCGGCACGTGCACGATCACGTCGCCATCCGTGTGCGCTGGCCCGACCTCGAGCAGCTCGATCCTGCGGTCACCGACCGCCACGTCCAGCCGACCGCTGAACGTTCGCGTCGGCGGCGTTACCTCAATCCCGGTGAAGTCGAAGCCGCCGAAGTGCCGCCGCATGTAGTCACCCAGAGGCGTGCCCGGCGACCCGTGGCCGCTCAGGGCCGCCAGCTCAGCAGGCTGCACTTCCTCGCCCATGCCGTGGCCGCAGGCGGCCGAACCGATGATCTCCACACCGTTGATCAGCTGGTTGCCCCAGCAGTGGTCCCCGTTCGCATGAGTGGTCACCACCGTACGAATCTGGACGTCTGGCCGCAGGGCAGCGACGGCGGCGAGCAGGTCGCGGGTGAGCGGCAGATCGAACTGGGTATCGACCAGCAACGCGTCCCTACCGGAGACGAGCAGGCCGCAGTTGCTCCAGCCCCACGTTCCCGGCGGGCTCAGATAGGCCCATGTGCCGCGGCCGAGTTCATGCATTCCCCGTCTGAATTCCAGACCCCCCATGGCGGTCATCCTGTTACGCGATCGGCACAGGCACAAGCCAACCCATCGGTAACCATCACTGACGCCTGTGTCGGTTTCACGACAGTGGAGTTCCGGGTGACAGGTGACAGGTCGTCCGTCGTTGGGGATTGACCGGCACCGCGCGCGCACCACATGTCCGCGCGCACGCGCGCGTATAGCCGTCAACCGGGAAAGTGCGGAACATCTGTCACCTGTCACCTAGGCTCCGGGACGACCCGCAGGTATGTCCGCACGCGCACGCGCGCGCGGACAGCCGTTAAGCGGGAGAATCCGGAACATCTGTCAGCCGTCACCTCGGCTCCGGGACGACCCGCAAGCCGGATCACGCCGACACCGGCAGGACACCCTGCTCGTCCTCGCCGGCCAGCAACGCCACGCCGGTGTAGAACCGCTGGCCTTTTCCCCCTCGCGCGTCGGCGACCCCGAAGCGGCCCTGCAGCTCCTGCGTCAGGCGCTTCGCCGACACCGGCCGCTCCCCCGATTGTTCACACCACCGGTCGTAGGCCTCACGCAGGACTCCTACCGCCGTCCGGACCGTGGTGGATCCCGGCTGCCGGTGGCATTGCTCCTCGACGAACCGGCCCACGGTGTCCTGGTCACGGGCGTAAGCAGCGGTCGCCGAGGACACCGACGCCGGCTCGCGAAGACCGCCTTCGTGATACGCCGCGGCTCCCGCGATGATCCACGCCAAGATCGCTGGCGCGTCCGCGGCAAGGCGCTCCCCTAGCTGCTTGTCCTGCTGCTCCGGCGGCACCACCCGGTTGAACGGCAACACCCGGATCCGCCGCCAGAACGCCGGACCGCCCGCCCGCGCCGCCGGCAGATGGTTGCCCAGCAGCCACAGCGTGTGGCTCGGCTCGAACGTGAACCAGTCACGACGCATGAACCGCGCCGACAAAGAGTCACGGCCCGTCAGCTGCTTAACACGAGCCTCGGCGAACCGCTGACCCTCGTCGAGTTCCGCGCACACCACCAACCGGGCACCGGACAGCTGCGCCAGCTCGGCGGGATGCTCCGCATGCTTACGCACCATCAGCATCTCCGACGACCCGGCCCGTGCATAGCCATCATCGCCGCGGCCCAAGGCGTGCATCGCCGCCTCCAGCAACGTAGATTTACCGTTCGCACCAGGGCCGACTGCGAATGGAAGGAGTTGTTCGAGCACGCTGCCGATCGCCGAAACGCCGATCAGCCGCTGCACGTACCCGGCCAGTTCCGTGTCCTCGCCGAACGTGTCATGCAGAAACTTGTCGAACACCCGCGACCGGTTGGCGAAGTCCGGTGCCGCCACCGTCGACCGGGTATGCAACAGATTCGGCTCCGGAGCGCGGAGCACCCCCGTACGCAGGTCAACGACCCCAGCAGGAGTGTTCAACTCGTACGGCCGGGCATCCAGCGCCGCCAGCGGCACCGTGACGGCCGGGTCCGACCGGGCCAGCCGCACCACGCCCGACACCCCGCCAGCCGACAGCGCCTGCGACCGGAAACGACGCCATCCACCGGCCGTCGGCAGTTGCCGGGCGAGGTCGCGGACGTACTCGCGATGCCGCTCGGCGTCGTCCCACACCCACCGGTGCCCCGCCCACAACAACCACGCTCCACGCTGAGGGCAATACCTCAGTTCATCGCGGTGATGGGCGACCAGCGCTCGGGCGAGGCCGTCCTCCGTCGGCCCCCAGGCGGCTGGAGCCAGCAGCGGCTCCCGAGCAACCTCGGCCTGGGCGTATCTCGTAGCGTCGGAGCTGTGCTGGCCATCTCTCACTTCAGATGATCGGCGGCCCGCTCGGGAGGTAGGCGCCTCCGACGCGGGTCCATAGCCCGCGGTCCGCAGTGCCCGCGCCGCCGCCGCATGGTCACCGCCATGATGCAAGACCGCGAAGGCGTGGAACTTCGTGATTGGCGTTTCCGTCTCGAAGATCGTGCTGCTGCTGAACACGTACAGACGATCACGGTCGTCCGCGTGTCCCGTCGTAGCCGAAACTCCCACCTGCTTGCCCGGACGCCGCCAGTACCGAGTACGAGCCACCGCATGAACCAGGGACCAGCCCGCCGGCTCAAGAATCTCGCGCCAGTCCGTACGACGTTCGAAATCAGAGCCTGGAGCTTCGTCGCCGGCTGCTACGCCTCCCGTTCTAGGCACATGAGGCGCGCCAGCGGGACGCGCATCAAGGGATCGGACAAGATCGAGCAGGGTTGCCCGTTCGGCAGCGGAAATCAGCTGAATGCGAGCCGGAGTCGATCCGTCGACCGCCATCCATGCTCTACGGCTCTCGTGCACCGTGCCATGCGAGGGAGCCACGATCGTGTAGCCGCCCTCACCTCGCGTCTCGGCCAAGGTCTTCACCTTGTCAGTGGGGTCGGCGGCAAGCTCTTCAGCCGTTGCGAGACGACAGGCCAACTTCAGATTCCGCCCAACCTCAGCTCCCTGCACCCGGTAGAGCAAGTGCACGCCACCGGACGGAGTGCGCTCGGTATAGCCGTCGACGGTGAGACGACGCCACAGCTGTGTCAGACCCGCGGCTTCTACCAATTCAACCAGTGCGGACCCTATTCCCTCTGCGATTGCGCGCCCTTCGAGCTCAAGCATCTCCAAGCCAGCCGATGCCGAGCCACAAAGGACCGCGATTCCAGGGGGCTCGCCTGCGAACCAATGACGCACTTGTTCACGATCGGCTCGCGCGGTCTGAAATTTGCGCCACGGTACCAACGGCGCCTTACTCCCATCTGCTCGGATCGGGATTACGGCGCAATTGGCGTCATACCACGCCAGTGCAGCTGCCAACATCTCCGGTCGTTCGTCCACCCAAGCCCCATCGAGTGTTCGGCGTAAGGCTCACCCGAGTGACCATCTCAAGGGATACCGGTCGCATCGTTGTGAGGTCAGCCGTGAACACGGCACGACAATGCCATGTTTCGCGCACGATGCAGCTGCCAGTAGTTGTCCGACGCTGTCTCCTCCTAGCCCACTCCCCTCCCTAACGAGACCGGCGGCATATTCCACTCCGTCAGGCTGATCGCCGGGACAACCCCAGACAACTTCCCGAACATCGACGCGCCTAGTAGCCATGTAGTCACGAGCTACATCGCCCACGACTGGCAACTGTTGCGCAGCCGCAGTGCCCAAGATCGACACAGCTGTTCGAGGGAGAAACAATGCCGCCGGAACAACGCAAGGCACTGAATGACGAGCTTCTCAGCGTAGACGATGTTGCTGAACTACTGAAGGTTCCCGTCGGCACACTCCGAAAATGGCGCACCGGCGGTAGCGGGCCAACCGCATTCCGAGTAGGCAAGTACCTCCGCTACAGGCTTTCCGCTGTTGAGCGATTCATCAAAGAGCAGGAGGATAGAGAACCCAATTGAGCACTCCCACATCCGAAACCGCCCCGCACCCCTGGTCGTCGGCGTGGTACGTGGCGGTGTCCGCCTCCGCGCGGTCAGGGCCGCCAGGCCGGTTGCGTCGCCGACGAACCGGACGGATGGCGGCGAGGTTCCGCGAGATCCCGGCCGAGGCGGCAGCACAGTGCCGGCCAGCCTCGACCGCACGGACACATTCCCAGCCCACCGGGGCCACCGGGCAAGGCGACGTCGCAGCCTCGCCTGGTAGCGCAGCGGCAACATGGAAGCGATCCCGCCAAGTTCCAGCGCCCCGGCCCGAAGGCTGACCATAGGACGAACCCGCGATCTTCGGCGATTCACCGGTTTCACGATCATCAGGCGGAATGACCAGTGACGTCCGTCGAGCTCTTCGGGTCCGCCAAGGCCAGCCAGGTTGAGATGCTGCGCCGGATCGGCGAGTTCAGCGCCGCAGGGATCTTCCTCGCCCCGCCGACGCCGGCATCGACGTCACCGGCACAGGCACCGGCCGGTCATCGGTGGGCGCGGGCTGCCCGACCCGGACCGCCGCTAACCGGTCGGCCTAGTACTGCAACGGCAGTTGGCGGAGTGGGTAGCCGCGGCGACGTCGGGGACGTGGATCCCGCCCGCGCCGCCCGAATCGTCCCCACCAGCAACGGCGAAAACGGCGTGCCGCGTCGAACGGTTCAACACGCGTACGTCGCTCGGCGGCCCACCTAAACGCCGGCGACGGCGACGGGTCACTCCCAACTCTCGACACCGGCGCCAGCCGTGGCCCGGTGCACGCCGGCGAGTTGCGTGCAGTGACCGCAGTAGGGGCAGACTGGCAGACCGAGAGCCCACCGGCGGGTACGCGCCGTCACGGGGTGACTGGGCCGCCCGAATCGTCGCCTTCGATAGTTCCGACCCGACCCAGCCGCGCATGATACACCCCAAATCCTGCAGGCTGTTTTCGCATGGCATACGCGGAACAGCGCCGCAGCCCCACGCCGTGCGTGCCCAGGCGAATGATCGGTCGCCACCTGCCCCGACCCGACCCTGCCCTTAGCCCGCGGCGACAATGGCCTGCATCGAGCGGGGTTGCATCAGCACAGATATGAAATGCATCAGTACAGACGCATACCCCTCGCCCATCAAGGGTGAGGCGCTGTGGCGGCGATTCTGAAGTGCTACCCGTGGTGCCGTATTAGAGTGGATAGCTGACATCTCTATCATGCTGGTGTCGAATGATTGGCATTCATCACCGGATGACAGGAACCTACTAGGACCACCCGTGATCCGATCTCGGGGGATAAGGGCCGCCATGCATATCGGTGCGACCATGGTACAGGGCGACGATTTTGTGTACTGGAAGAGAAGGCTGACGCACAATATGTGGATGCGCGTATTTCCTCAAGGAAACGGCATCCCGCCGGGAGTTTACGGGCTCGACTCTGATGGCAACCGCATAATGGATGCAAGGTACCAGTATGCCCTCGACGTCGAAATGAAGATCATCTTCGTGTCGTCTAAAGTGTGTTGTCTTTACAAGAACGAGGCAGGCGAAACGGACGACGAAGGCGGTTTCGCTAAGGTCATGGACGTCCTTGAACAACTTGCCAATCTTAAGGATGACAAAGGCAGGGGTTTCGACGAGGTCTGGTACACAGAGCACCACGAACCAGAGAGGGACTTCAAAAAACCACCGCAACCAGATCAGCCGCCGGAAACAGAGCGGCGGGACTGCAAGCCCCAACCGGATGGACTGTACGGTACGGAGGCCTATAAGCGTGCGATCACCATGGCCATCACCCATGTTGAGAACTTGCGGAAATCGTCTGACGTGTACCGTGACAAGATCAAGGTCGGTCCAGTCCTCACTCGATATTGGACAGAGGAATACCGCGACCGCCACCCCGAGGATACCGAAGACACCCCTTGCCCCCTGTACGGCCACTACGATCCGGGTATCGGCGATTTCTTTGGTGTGGACATGTACGGCAAGAGCGAAACAGATAACCCACCGAGAGTGGTGACCAACCTGACGCCTACCGCGGATTTCCTAAGGGAGTTCAAAAACTACAAGTACGAGTCTTCCGATCCCCATGCAGGCCCCGACAACCGTATCCGTTGTTTCCCTGAGCTTGGCTACATCGGAATTCCTGCCGACCATGACGGCGCCATGCGCGCCAGATGGTTGCACGAGGTCTACGACGAGGTGTCCACCTGGAATGAGGCCGAAACCGGATGGAAGTTTCAAGGCTTCATCTGGTGGAACGCCAAAGGTACTCCGTCGGACAACCCGGTGCAGGGTATAGGTATACATCGATGGTTTGAGCTGAACAGAAGGCACAACGGGCTTCGCTACTGTCCGACCTGCCCCGTGCCAAACCCCCCCAACTGTAGGCACGGGAATGTTGACCGTGAAGGTGGTTACGACACCTTTGAGGTACCCGCATCAAAGGCCCAGGAGACGTTCAACCACCTGGTTGAGTGCAATTTCCACTGTGCGGGTAATGACCATTGCCGGACTCAGGGCGGCCTGCCGTAGTGATGCCATCGCCTCCTTAGCCGAATGGCCACGGTGTCCGGCCGTCAAGGCGAACTCGTGGCCATCGCACGCGGTCGCCCGTTCGACCCCGACGTTCCCGACCTCGACCCTTATGGGGAGAGCCGGCGGCGGGACCGAGCTGAGATACGGGGAGTTGCCGCAGTGTCGATGTGCTGGTGTGACCTGCGGTAGCCGGGAGGGACGCTGGCGGCTGGAGATGATGCGATCGTCAGAAGCCGGCGTGGCGACGACACCTCGAAGCGAGGAAGCGGCATCGCCCAGAAGGCCTTACAGCCTTCGCCCGTCCCTACCCGGTTCAGCGTTCTCAGCCGTCCACCGGGCGTGTTCGAGCGAGTAGTACCGGCCGGTCTTCAATTCGCGGTAGCGAACTCAGTGAACACCACGGCGACGCGCGGTCCACACCACCCTCGTCCTGCGCCACGTCGAAGCGGCCCGCTACGCAGGATGAGAATGGCCAGTCTTGATGGCGGCGTCATCAGTTGTCACCACCATGTTCCGTCGGTATGTGCTGCTCCTTGCACATTTTGATGAAGTCGGTGCTGGTGTAGCTTCGGGTCCGTCTGCAGACCTCGTATCCCTCGTGGCCGCCTGTGTCGTTGGTGTTGCCTTCGACAGTGGTGAACGCCGTCGGACCGGCTCGCAGGACGACGCCGGTGTGGTTCCAGTCGCCCGGGGCGCGCTGGATTAGGAATACGTTGCCCTTGTGCAGCCGCTCCCAGTCGGCATCTTCCTCTTCGACGAACAAGCCCGCGTCAATGGCCTGCTTGGCGAGGTCGTCGCAGCGGCACGATCCCTCGATTGGCGGAGGTACTTCCATCGAGTCCGCCGCCTGGGTCATCAGGAAGGTCACGAAGCCGGCGCACCAAGCCCAATCGTTGCCCTGGTTACCGCGCATGTAGAGCCGCACCCACGGGCCGCGGTTGCGGTCACCGACCTCTCGCGGGTGGCTCGCCAGGTGCGCTTTGGCATACTCGATGATCGCCAGGGCGAAGTCGGGGTAACTGCTATCCAGCCGCTTGACCAGCACCTCGGTCATCGGCCGGACTAGGTCTTTCCACGTCTCGGGGTCGACCGCGCCGGTCTCGGGCAGGCTTCTGGCCTCCTGGAAGTCTTGGACCGCCTGCTTGGTGGCCGTGCCGAAGTCACCGTCCACGACGACGCCGCGGTCGTGCAGGTTCAGCCACTCCTGCACCCGCCGGACCGCCGCGCCCGAGCTGCCCTCTGCTGGACGGCCGGCGAGTTCTACCTCGGCGCGGATCCAGGCGTGCAACTCGTCGGTAGACGTTTTATAGACAGTGCTCACTTGAGCCTCCGGAAAGGTGGTGAATTGTGATACTGGCAGGTTGCCGGGAGCCTCGTCGAGAAATCACGCGATGCATTTCTGGAGGCGTCGACGTCACACGAGAAAATAAGAGCCGGCCAATTCACGATGCAAGATGCATGGTGATCTCTGATCTATTCCGAAGATCAAACTCGTGCGCCGACTATCCTGCAGACCTCGAGACGCGGCTGAGAAACCGATCCTCGGCTATATCGGTGGTGGGTACGCCGCCCCACTGGGTTCCAGAAGAACTCCGCGTTTGTTGCATAGCAACGACTTCTCCTGTATAGTACTGCGACGGCATTTGGGTTGATCTTCTTTGCCAGTGGCTTTGCTGGGCTTGCCATTGCCGATGGCGTCGGAAGCGTGACCAGCCGATGATGTGCTCGTTGTCCGGGTGATGCCCGTTGAGCAGGGCGGCGATCAGTCGGCGGGCTTCGGGCACGCTGATCGCGATGAGCTGATCGGGGTCGAGGCCGGTACCCCTTTTTGGTGTTCGCCGGCGCGGACGGCGGCCAGCCAGGCCAGGGCGAGCATCGACAGGGTGATGTGGGCGTACCAGCCTCGCCAGGTGCGGACTTGGGAGTGGTCCAGGCCGGTCTCTTGCTTGGCTTGCTTGAAGCATTGCTCGACCGGCCAGCGCCGGCCGGCGACCCAGATCAGGGTGGCCAGAGTGCTGCGGCGCGGTGCGTAACAAACGTAGTAGGCGATCTCGGTCGGGTCGCGGATACTGCGCCGCGCGAGGAGCCAGTGCCCACGTCCGGGGGCCCAGTACGGACGGAGCGGAACTCGTACCCAGCCATAGACGCGGGGTCCGCGGGCGCCGTCGCCACACGACATCCGCTTCCACGCCCGTGCCGGTAGCGTATCGATGATGGCGTTGACCCGGCCGTAGCCGATGCCGCGGGCGGACACGTCGTCGTTGCAGCGGGTCGCGACCACATGGAACACGTCGCGTTCCTCGAGCCAGACCCGAATATATTTGACCTGCCCGAACGCCTCGTCAGCGGTGAACCACATGAACGGCACCTGCGCGTCGAGGGCCCGTTGCAGCATGTCCAACGCGACCCGGGGCTTGCGAGCGAAGCCGGTACAACCCTTAGCGCCAGCAGGTCACCGCGCCTCACGGGATGGACGACCTCGATCCATTCCCGACCACCGAACTCGATCAAGCATCGCGGCAGCGCCCGCAGATGCCGGCACTCGAAACCCGCGAAGTAGGGCGTCTCCCGATCACGAACGTCGCGGCCGTGCAGATGCACCTGTGCGGGGTCGATCCCGCGACCGATCAGGTACGCGAAAACGGCTCCTCCCGCTCGATGGAGCGGACTGTTCGGGCTCTACCGGCCTTCCAGGTGCTGCCGGGCCAGAGGATGATCGACGTCGTCAACGACCTCGAGGCAGAGTCGCTCCACAGCGAGAGCGCCTTTTGTCGATCGCCTCGGCGAAGTACTCTCGATCGGCCAGACGTAGCCAGCGCTCCATTCCTTCGAACTGGGGCAACATCGCATGGCGTTCAGCCCTGCCGGCCGTGGGATCTTCCTTGATGGCATGCAGGCGCGTCAACGCCGTCTCCAAACTGTCCCCGCGGCGCCACAGCAACGTCAGGTCGAGGTGAGGCTGCCGGCTCCCTCGAACATGAAGCTCACGCCCCGTTTGCGGCCAACAAGCGCCTGCCGGAAGACACGGCGGGGGTCATAGCCGTTGCTCAACGCCTCGACGAACTCGGAGCTCCATCGGTCATCGCGGTCGAACTCCACATTCAGGTCGACGTCACCTGGCTGCGGCGCTCCCCTCGCGAACGACCCAAAGACGTACACCTCACGGACCAGCCGCAATGGCCGCTCCCCCGGCCCTCGACAAGACGCTCCAGCACGCCCTCAGTCAGCGCTAAAGCCCGCTGACGTTCCATGACTCACCTCCGCATCTCGTCGAGGAGATCGGGCTTCCACCTCACCAGCTCTCGCTGTCCGACGCGCCTCCGCCGATCGTTCCGCGAGTTGCAGCATGTAGGCCCGTCGCGCATGCTCTGCCATCTTCGCCCGGACCTCGGGCTCCAGGACGCCCAGCGGGTCCACTTGCTTCTCGAAGCGTGCCAGGAACGAAGCCGTCGCTGATGCGGTCCGTCCTTGCCGATCCGCGGTGTTCGCCCACGACGCGTGCGCCGCGATCCGCGCCCTGCGCGTCCGTTGCCGCGGGGTCAGCGCCATCCCGGTCACCTCCTGCCGCTCAGACTCGTTCACCGATACGCAGCCGCGCATGCACCTGCTGCGCCCGCTCCGCCGCCGCGCTCGCCCCGTAGCGGCGGGGCATGTCGTCCGACGCCCAGCCGAGCACCATCATCAAGTCGCCTGTGTCGCCGCCGGCCAGCTTCCACTCGTGCGCGAAGTTGTGCCGCCACCGGTGCGCATGCACGTTCGCCACGCCGGCGGCCTCACCCCGGCGCCGCAACATGATCTTGACGCCGTTCGAGGCCAACGGCGTCTCGCCCTTCTCAGGCAGCCACAACGCCGGCGAACCCGCCGCCCGCCTGCGGGCTCGTAACCGCAGGTACTTACTCAGCGCACGGCCGGTCCGCGGACCGAAGCGGACCCGGCGGTCCTTCATGCCCTTGCCGTGGAACAGCAGCGAGTCGTTGTTGAGGTCCGCATCTTCGAGTTCCAGGCCGGCGACCTCCGACAGGCGGGCGCCGGTGTTGTAGAAGACTCGGATGATCGCCTCGTCGCGCAGCGACAGAAAGTCCTTGCCCTTGCACGTCGCCAAGATCTTCGCGGTGTCGTCATCGCCGAGGATGGGGATGAGCCGCTGCTCGGTCTTCGGCTGCCGCACTCGATCCAGCGGCGAACGCTCCAGGTCTTCCTCTTCGACCAGCCACTTGAAGAACTGCTGCAGGCTCTTGTGCTTGTTCAACGCCGTCGACGCCGACCGGGTCCGCACCATCCACGCCTGGAACTCCTCAACGTGCCCCCGCTCCACCTCAACCGGATCCTCCGACGCCGACCCGGCATCAAGCTGGCCAGCATGATCCAGCAGGTACCGGTTCAGTTGCGCGGCCGCCAGCAGGTAGTTGTAGCGGGTCGTCTCCGGGTAGTTCCCGCCCCGCAGCGTGCGGTCCCAGTCCCGCAGGTAGTCGAACCAGGCAGGGGCCAAGCCACGGCAGACCTTCTGGAGATCAAGCACAACCTCACCCCGCAGCCGCCCGTCGATATCCGCCGCTGGACCCATTACCTCGATGGAAAGAGGAGCATCGCCGCCTCGTACGACGCCACTTCAGCATCAGGTAGCCCCGGCTCTATGACGAGTTGTCTCCGGTTGTCTGCGGTTAGCCCTGCAGTTGAGGGGCCGGTTCAAGCAAAGGCCTATCGCGGGTCCTCGACGACGGGCAGTTGCCGCCCGGTGTGGGACAGCGGGACTGTCTCGCTAACGGTGTTTCCGGCGTCTTCGGTTAGTAGGTTTCGGCGGCCGGGAACCGGTCGCCGAAGGTGATAGAGAAGGCGTTCAAG
>NZ_JBEZDY010000052.1:0-25880 GCF_040648555.1 Actinoplanes sp. NPDC049118 | reverse complement strand
AGGTCAGCGGCTCGGTGGTCATGTTGTAACTGTCGGTGGCGGACCTCAACGCAGAGTCCAGCGGTAATCAAGAGGACGACAATCCTGCCCCGCCCCCACCTGGAACCGGACTTAGGCGGACGATACGGCCGTGATGGCGTTCCGGACGCTCGCCAGGAACTCCTCATCGTCCTCGATCGCACTGCTGGCCCCGTCGTGCGTGGCCCGCCGCGGATCGGCCAGCTCGGCGCGCAGCAGCGGCTCGGCCGCCGCCGCACGGGGGCCCAGCTCCGCGAAGCACTCGGCGAGCCCGGTGTGCGCGTACCGCGCGTGCCGCCAGCCGTCGAGCATCGCGGGCAGGGCGGCGTCGGCGTCGCCGGTGATCCGCCACAGCGCCACCGCCGCCCGGTGGCCGTCCCCGGGCACGGCCATCGCCTCGCGTACGAGGTCGGCGAGGGGCGCGGCGGCCGGACCGACGTCGGCCAGCGAGGAGACGATGCGCTGCCGATCCCAGGGATCCGCCATCAGGCGCCGGTACGCCGGCAGCAGCTCGCCGAAGTCGACGCCGATCGCATGCAGGGCGTCCGCCGCCCAACGGGCGAGCGACGAGTCCTCGGCGTCCAGCAGGCCCCGCAGGCGGGGTTCGGCGTCCGCGGCGGCCGGTCCCAGCGCGGCGACCGCCCAGACGTCGCTGATCTTCGGCTTGGCCGAGTCCAGCGCCGTGAGCAGGATCGGCAGGGACTCGGGCGCCAGCGCCGGCCGGCCGTAGGCGAGGGCGCGGAACCGCTCGGTGTCGCCGGCGGCGAGACAACGCCGGGCCGCGTCGATCACCATCGGCTCGGCCTCGGGCCCGAGCCGCCGGACCAGGCTCGCCGGGTACCGCGGCAGCCGGTCGCCCGCCAGCACCTGCCCGACGGCCGGCAGGATCCGGGGGTCACCGGCCGCCGCGAGCGCGTTCACCAGCGCATACGTGGCCCCCTCGGACAGCCAGAACCCGCCCTGCCCCGAGTCGTACGCGGGCTCGCCGGCGGCGAGCGCCCGCTCGACCTGTGCCAGCATCGCGTCCGCGGCCGGCGCGGCCAGCGGGCCCAGCTCGGTGAGGGTGTAGATCGCGATGCGCCGCCGCTCCCGGTCGGCGCTATCGAGGTGCTCGGCGAAGGCGCACACCAGCTCGGTGTAGTCGCCGCGCCAGCTCTTGGACATGCCGCCGGTCGCCCAGCGGGCGTTGTTCAGCCAGTCCGCCGACGCGCCGCGGACGGCCCGGGCCAGCAGCCGCACCCGGGTCGGCACCCGGTCGCCCAGCGCGGACCCGATCGACCGCAGGTCGCCGCCGCCGGCGTGCAGCAGATCGAGCAGCATCGGTACCGGGTCGTCCGCGCCCTCCGCGCCCTCGTCGGTGCAGCGCAGCCACTCGGTCAGGGCGGCCAGCCGGACCCGGGGGTGCGGGTGGTCGCGCGCGAGTCCGGCGAACCAGTCCCCGGCGCCTGGGGCGTCCAGCGTGCCGACGGCCTCGACGATCTCCACCTGCACCGCCGCGCTGGGCTCGGCCGCGACCCGGCCCATCAGCACGGTCGCGGTGCGCTTCGCGTGGTCGGGACAAGCCAGCATGGCCGCGACGGCCGCCCGCCGGACCTTCGGCCTCGGGTCGGCGAGGGCCAGCCGCTCGTACAACGGGTACGCGACCTGCACCGCCCGGTGCGCGCGTTCGGGCCACTCGCCCCGCCGGCCGTCGCCCGCCGACTCCCCGATGCTTGCGAGCAGCCGCAGCGCCCGGGGACGGCCCTTCAGGCCCGGGGTGCCGGCGGCCTCGATCAGGAAGGGCACCGTCTTCGTGGTGCACTCGTAGATGTCGCCCTGGTGGTGTACCGCCATGTTGTAGGCCTCGCCGGCCCAGGCGCGCCGGCTGCCGTCCCGCGACACCAGGCCCCGGATCAGGCGCGGCACCTCGCCCGCCGTCCCGTACGCGTGCCGCATCGAGGCCCAGTCGATGTCGTCCAACCCAGCGAACACGGATACTCCTCCAGACGTGGCGGCGGGGAATCGTAGCGATCTTCTACGATGCGCGCCACGCGCTTGCCCGGACGTACCCGGGTCAGGAGCAGTGCTGTGCGACCGGGGAGAGCCACTGCTTCAGGGTGGGGCCGAGCACCGTGTCCACGTCCTGGTCGGTCTTCACCGCACGGATGAACCCGGTGTCGTCGGCCTTGGCCTGTATCCCTTCGGCGGTCCGCTCGCCGTCGGCCCGCAGCTGCGGGTCGGTGCTGTCGCGCGTGGCCGCGCGGATGGCGCCCGCGAACGCGGTCAGCGACCGCCGCACCTGCCGCTGCGGCTCCTTGTCGTCGCCGGCACCCTGCCGTGCGGCGACCAGGTCGGAGAGTGCCTCGGCGAACGGGGCGAGGTTGCGGCCGTACACCTGGCCGAGGGCCTCGCAGGAGGACCGGAGCGAGCCGTCGGCGGGCTGTGCCGCCGCGCTCGCGGGGAGCGGCGTGCGAGGGACGCCCGGCGTCGCGGCGCCGCAGGCGGCCGCCGGGAGCAGCACACCGCCGATGACCAATGCCCGCACGGCCCGGCGCATCGGATCCTCCTGCCGATCGGTTCCGGGGGAGCGGCGTATTGGGAGCGCTCCCATGCTGCCCTGGACCATACGTCGTGACGCCCCGGGAGTCCAGCGACGCTCCTCGATGGCGGCCGGCCCGGTAGGGCCGGCCCGGCCGAAGCCCTGACCTTCCGGCGAGCTGGAGCGTGCGGTGGGTCCCCCTGCGGTGGATGAAGAAGACAGGTAGGGCCTATGCGTTCCGGCCCTACCTGTCTTCTTACTTCCTTTTTTGCTTCTCGGACTAAAGGCTCTAGGGAGTGAGCGTCTTAGGAGTTTCGTCGCTCTGGGTCTTGTGCTGACTCTGCTGAATCAGCTTTCCGGCGGGCGGGTAGGCCTTCTCCCACCCGTCTGAGTGCTCCCACGAGCGCCAAGAATTGTTAACCTTGACCCGGACCCAACTGTGGCCCGCGCAGGTGCCGCTGACTTCCTCGGTCTCGGCCTCCCCGACCCAGACACTCGCATGCCACCTGCAAAGGCCATCACCGTTGTAGCGGTCGATAAACGCGCCCGCAGCTTGAGCGGAGGAGGGGAATACCATCGCACCTGCAACGATCGCAGCGCTCAACACCAGAGTCCGTGCTAACCGCGGCCTTGTCCTCTTACTGGTCATTGACGAAAATCCCTTCATGTGAAAACTAGCCATCCCTCATCCACTGACGTGGATTGAACGCGAGGGATAGATTTTATGTGCGGACTCTTGGATGCATTTGACGACAGTCTTGAACGCCGGCTTTCCCCCGCTGGCAAGCAGATCGTGCACGTTCGTCTCGGTCATCGTTGGTTGAATCCCATGCTGCTTCAAGCAAGCCTGTGACTCTTTGAGTACTGCGGGATTCATGACTGGCTTGGATGACGTCACGAAGGCTTCCTGGATCTTTTCCAGGTAGGCCCTCTGGCAGCCGTCCCCGTAGCCCAGGACCTCATCGTCCGACAGTTTCTCATTACCGAAGGTGAAATCTATCGTCCGGTTTGCGACGGGATCCCAGCCCTCGTTAGAAAACGTCAGATTGTATCGCGAAAAGCATTCGCCGACCGCTTTCACCGCTTGTTCATAATCGCTGCGGCTCACCGAACGATCGGCCATCAGCTTCGCCTGTAGTTCTTCGCCCTTTTTGGTATCGCGATCGTCGATGCGGAAGTTCTGCTGCTTGTCCGCAGCTGCTTGGCCGCTCGGTGGTTCTTTGGCAGCACTGCAGCTTGCCAGTCCGCATGCCAGCAACGCTATGACTATTGATAACCCCGGGTAACGCATGACTATCTACCTTGCGATAAGGGGGTGCAGAGAGGGGACACAGATGGGTCTGCCCTCTCGCCGGTGTTCATCCCCGCGATTTTGTCGTGCAAAAACTGATAGCGAACTTGCCCCCGAGAAGGAAGGCGTGGCCCGTTCCGGTTCCCGTCGAGCGGGCTAATCGGGGAGTATTGCGCCAAGCACCTTCGTTGCTCTGGATGACCGAGTGGTCACTGGCAGCCAGGGCGGCGGTGCACGACGGCAACTGACAGCAGCGTCGCGGCGATGCCGAGCCCGGCCCCGAACGAGACCCTTCGAGTGTTTTCTGACATGCGAACCTCTTCCCCCGAGTCGGTCCCTATTTTCTCAACCGATTAGGTCAAGGTCATCTGCGCGTAGAACCTAACAAGGTTTCGCTCCCGATTTGGTGTGACATATCTCATCTTGGTCGCGTGTCTAGTGACGCTTCGTCCACCTCGGTGGTCTGCCGCAGGTTCTCCGCCACATCGAGTTCGTGCGCACGATGCCTCCCGTCGCCGGTCGCTGCCAGTCAAGACCCGTGCGGGCGGTCGGCGGTATGGGGGAGAAGCCCCATCCGGCGCCGTGCGTCAGCCGCCGAGCCAGTCGTTGCCCAGGGCGGTGACCACCCGCGGCCGTGGGGTTGGAGGCTCCGGTCTTGCGCATGATCGCGCCGACGTGCTTCTCGACGGTCTTCGTGGACAGACCGAGCCGGCTCGCCATCTCGTGGTAGGTCAGCCCCTGGCGCAGCAGCTCGAGCACCTCGGCCTCCCGTGGCGTGAACGGCGGCGGACCGGACCGGACGTGCGCACCCACCGAGTAGGGCAGGCCGGCCGGACCTCCGATCAGCGGCCGGCGCCCGCGGCGACGGCCGGATCGCCGGTGACCGCGCCGTCGAACAGCCGCAGCGGGATCGCGTCGGCCATCGCCCGCATGCCCGCGTCGTTGGGGTGCAGATGGTCGCCGCTGTCGTACCGCGCGAGCAGGCGCCCCGGCCGTGCCGGATCCCGCACCGCCCGGTCGAAGTCGATGATGCCGTCGTACTCGCCGCTCGTGCGGATCCACCGGTTGGCCGCGATCCGCTTGGCCTCGTTGGCCTCGCTGTAGTAGCCGGGGATGGCGGTGTCCTCGAACGGCGTCAGGGTGGCGCCGAAGATCCGCAGGCCGCGCTCGTGCGCGCGGGCGATCAGCTGCCGGTATCCGAAGATCATCTCGTCGACGGTCACCGCCTCCGAGGGCGGGGCGATCGACGTGGGGAGTCCGATGTCGTTGATGCCGAGCAGCACGATCACGTAGCGCGCGCCGGGCTGGGCCAGCACGTCGCGATCGAAGCGGTCGAGCGCGCTGTCGCCGAGGGTCGGCCCGATCCCGGCGAACGGGCCGTCGGCCACCGTGTTGCCGTCGTGCAGCAGGCGGTTGCCGCCGATGCCCTTGTTGAGCACGCCGAGGTCCCGCGGCGCGGCCCGGTCCCGCAACCGTTCGGCAAGCAGGTCCGGCCACCGCCGGTCGGCGTCGAGGGTGGTGGTCGCGCCGTCGGTGATGGAGTCGCCGAACGCCACGACGGAGGCGGCCCGCGGCGCGGCGGCGACGCTGACGCCGGACAGGAAGTGCCAGGACGTCGAGGTCGTGGCGCCGGGCAGCGTGGGGGAGCGGGTCACGTTGCCCGGGGCGATGTAGTTGGTCTGGAAGGCGGAGCTGTGCACGGTCGCGGCGGGCGTGCGCCGCGGCAGGTGGATGCTCACCGCCAGGTCGGACCCGGCGGGCGCGGTCAGCGCCACCGGATCGCTGAGCGCGGGCGCGCCGGGCGGGACGGAGAACGAGGATCGCCCGCCGAAGGTGAGACCGCGGTCCGTCCCGGCGACGATCTCCGCCCCGGTGGCACGCCGGGCGATGCGCACCTCGCCGATCGCCAGCGGCTCGGTGCCGTACTCGTTGGACAGCCGGACCCGCAGCGAACGCCCACCGACGCTGATGTGGACGATCTGGCGCAGCGTCTGGTCCTCGAACACCGTCGCCGGCACCGGCGGGGTGGCCGCCCCGGTCACCGCCGTGCTCCAGGTGCCGGTCCAGGCGGCCGGCGCGCCGGCGGCGACGGCCGGGCCGGTGCCGGCGAGAACCGCGACGCCGCACGTCGCGGCCAGGCCGGTGGACAGCCGCCTGAGCCTGGTCGTGGGTCCAGCCATCTTCGACCTCCGCGATTTCGAGACTACGGCCGTTAGGGTCGGGAAGTGATCGCCGAACCGATTCTGACCCACCGCGCCGAGAGCGGCCACGACATTCCACTGCTGATCTGGCGCCTGCCCGAGCCGGTGTTCGCGATCTCGTCGGCGGTGCTCGGCGGCGGGATCGGGCCGTGCGGGTGGCTGGTCAACGCGAGCGTGCCGATGTCGTACGACCGGGGCGACCCGGCCGCGCACCTGCGCGAGATCGCCGTCGGGCTCGGGCTGTCCGGGCCCGGCGTCGGGCTGCTCACCGGCGTCGACGTCGCCGACGTGGTGGCCACCGACGACGGCGGGGTGCGGCTCTGGGCCACGGTCGGCCTCGGTGCGCCGATCCAGGCCGCGGCCGACGCCGGCCTGGCCGCGCCGCACGCCGGCACGGTCAACATCGTGGCCTGGGTGCCGCGGCGGCTGAGCGACGGTGCCCTGGTGAACGCGGTCGCCACCATCACCGAGGCCAAGACGCAGGCGATCCGTGAGCTGGGTCTGGCCGCCACCGGCACGGCGACCGACGCGGTCGCCGTGCTCTGCCCGCCCGCCGGCCCGGCGGCGGACTACGCCGGCCCGCGTTCGCAGTGGGGACAGCGGCTGGCCCGCGCCGCGCACCGGGCCGTCCTCGACGGCGGCGCGGTCAACCTCGCGGGCGTGCAGTCATGGTCCGACCGGCAGGCCACCGCGGGCTGACGTCCGGGATCGGGCAACTCGCCTCGCCGCAGGCCCGCCCGCATTAATCTTGGCCTGTAGCCGACCCCGACGCCACGGCGGAGCGAGGCGCACCGCAGCCGCGCGTCCGGGCCCGCGCGGTACGTCCGTCGCACCCGTCGGTTGATCCTTGGGAGCTTCTCATGACTCTTTCCAGGCGCCTGGGTGCCGAGTTCATCGGCACCTTCTGGTTGGTGCTGGGCGGGTGCGGCAGCGCGGTGCTGGCCGCGACGGTCTCGGGCGGCGGCATCGGGATGCTCGGCGTCGCGCTGGCCTTCGGCCTCACCGTGCTGACCATGGCGTACGCGTTCGGGCACATCTCCGGCGGGCACTTCAACCCGGCGGTCACCATCGGACTGTGGCTCGGCCGGCGGACACCCGGCCGCGACGTGGTGCCATACATCATCACCCAGGTGGCGGCGGCGATCGCCGCGTCCGGCGTGCTGTGGGTCATCGCGTCCGGCCAGGCCGGCTTCAGCGTCTCGGCCAGCGGATTCGCCGCCAACGGGTACGGCGAGCACTCGCCGGGCGGGTACGGCCTGGCCTCCGCGGCCGTCGCCGAGCTGGTGATGACGGCGGCGTTCCTGATGGTCATCCTCGGCTCGACCGACAGGCGGGCGCCCAAGGGCATGGGCCCGCTCGCGATCGGCCTGTGCCTGACCCTCATCCACCTGGTCATCATCCCGGTCACCAACACCTCGGTGAACCCGGCCCGCTCGACCGGCCCGGCGCTGTTCGTCGGCGGCTGGGCGCTCGCCCAGCTGTGGCTGTTCTGGCTGGCGCCGATCGTCGGCGGGGCCGTCGCCGGCATCGCCTACCGCCACGTGGTCGGCGAGGAGGGCACCGAGGAGATCGCCGAGGAGGCGCAGGACACGGCGGCGGCCGAGACCTCCGCGGGCGACCTGCCCGGGTTCCACCCCAGCGCGGAGGAGCTCCGACGGCGCAAGCAGCAGCACACGCGTTGACATACCGCGCGTCTATGTCGCGCAAGGTCATCCGATGCGGATGAGGTGGCTGTGCGTATCCCGCCACACGATGGGTGGTGTCTGACGAATCGCGGCACGGCCACGGCTCCCCCCGGCCGCTCCGCGTCATGGGGCGCAACCGGACCGGAGCGGAGCGCAGCGATGCAGGCAGATGAGATCGCGGCCCGGACCGCCGCCCTGATGCCGGGCCTGATCGAGGACCTGGAGAAGCTGGTGGCGATCCCGTCGGTTGCCTTCCCCGGCTACCCGCCCGAGCCCGTGGAACGGATGGCCGAGGAGACCCTGCGGATGTTCCGGGCGGCCGGGTTCACCGACGCGCGGCTGATGGAGGTGCTGACCGGCTACCCGCCCATCTACGGCGAGGTCCCCGGGCCCGAAGGCTCGCCGGTCGTGGTGCTCTACGCACACTACGACGTGCAGCCCGCGCCCCCGGAGCAGGGCTGGACGAGCGACCCCTGGACGGCGACCCGCAAGGACGACGGCCGGATCTACGGCCGGGGCGCGGCCGACGACATCGGCGGCCTGGTGACCCACCTCGGCACGATGGCCCCCGGCGCGGAGTTCGTGCTCTGGGGTCCCGAGGACGTCGCCGCCGCGCGCATCCACTCCTCCGACGAGAGCGTCGACCCCCGCGAGATCGAGAGCATGGTCGTCGCGCAGGCCCTGCTCCTTCAGCGCCTGGGAGGAGCGGGATGAGCGACACCGACACCGCCCGGGGAGTGCGGGGCGTGCTGATCGCCGCCTGTCTGTCCACTCTGGTGGTCAACGCGAACACGTCCGCGGTCAGCATCCTGCTCCCGGCGATCAGCGCCGACACCGGCACGTCGGTGACGACCCTGCAGTGGGCGGTGACCGGCTATTCGCTGGTGGGGGCCGCGACCATCGTGACCTCCGGCTCGCTGGGCGACGTGTTCGGGCGAAGGCGCATCTTCCAGCTCGGCCTGGTGCTCTTCATCGCGTCCTGCGTGCTGATCGCGCTCTCCGACTCGGGCGGCATGGTCATCGCGGGACGCGCCATACAGGGCGCCGCCGGCGCGACGATCCTGGCCTGCGGACTCAGCCTGCTGTCGGTGGCCACCCGCGGCGCCGAGCAGCTGCGGGCGGTCTCCTACTGGGGTGCGGCGGCGGCGGTCGGCGCCGCCGCCGGGCCGCTGCTCGGCGGCGTACTCGTCGAGCTGACCGGCTGGCAGGCGCTGTTCTGGGTGGACGCCGGCGTCGCCGCGGTGTGCATGGTGCTGACGGCCGCCACCGTGGCCGAGTCACGCGACCCCACCCGGTCCCGCTCGATCGACGTCGCCGGGAGCCTGCTTGTCGCGCTCACCCTCATGCCCTTCGTGCTCGCGCTGAGCAAGGGCGGCGACTGGGGATGGGCGTCCGCCGCCACCCTCGGCAGCCTGGCGCTGGCCGTCGCCGCCGGATTCGCCTTCGTGGCCGTGGAGCGCCGCGTCGCCGTACCCATGCTCGATCTGGCGCTGTTGCGCAACCGGATACTGGTCGTCTCCACCATCGCCATCCTCATCGGCGCCGGCACCATCAACGGGTTGATGTATCTGGTCAGCCTCTACTTCCAGGACCCGCAGACGCTCGGCTTCAGCCCGCTGCAGGCGGGCCTGGCCACCCTGCCGGCCACCGCCGGCCTGGTCGCGGTCGCGGCCTTCGTGCCGCGCCTCGCGGCGCGGTTCGGCGGCCGCCAGGTGGTCGCCGCGGGCTTCGCGATCACCGCCGGCGGGTTCGCCGCGATCGGCCTGGTCGAGGCCTCCTGGAAATACGCGGCGTTCGTCCTGCCGCTCGTCGCCATAGCCCTCGGCATGGGACTCTCCAACGGCCCGGCCTCGTCGGCGGCCACGGCGTCGGTCTCGTCGGCCCAGGTCGGCGCGGCGTCCGGCGTCTCCAACATGGCCCGCTACGTCGGCGCGGCCGTGGCGACGGCGCTCGCCGCGACGATCTACGGCACCGTGATCGCGAACCGTACCGCCGAGGGGGAGTCGGGCGCCGACGCCCTGTCGGCCGGCCTGGCGGCGGCGTCCTGGACCATGGCGGCGTTCAGCCTCGCCGGCGTCGTGATGGCGGTGGTAATGGGCCGGCACCGCGCCGCCCGGGGCACCCTTGCCGACTCGGCAGCGGCCGCGGGCGCGCACGTACACACGCTGCCCACCTCGGCAACGGCAGGTCACCCCGTGGACGGCCCCTGACCTGCGTACCGAACCCGGCTAAAATCCGCATCCTGCGGCCTGGGGAGGGGTTCCATGCGTGGCGCGGTCGCTCAGCCCGCCGTGGGCGGCACGGTCCTCGCGCAGGCCGGTGATGCACCGGGCGAGGCGGTCGTCGCGGATCTGCCATGTTGAAGGTGCTGGTGAGCGGCTGCCTCGGCGGCGTGCCGATCCGGTTCAACGGGACCGGCGTGCAGGCCAGCTCCCCGATCTGGCGGCAGTGGGCCGCCGAGGGGCGCCTCGTGGCGCTGTGCCCGGAACTGGCCGTGGGGTTCCCGGTGCCGCGCCCGCCGGCCGAGATCGTCGGTGGCAGCGCGGCCGACGTGCTCGATGGCCGGGCCCGGGTGCACGAGTTGCCGGGCCGCGACGTGACGGAACTGTTCCAGGCGGCGGCGCAGCGCGCGGTGGACCGGGCGATGCAGGCGGGCGTCGGAATCGCCGTCCTGGTCGACGGCAGCCCCACCTGCGGCAGCACCTACGTCCACGACGGAACCTTCGCGGGCGTCACCGTCGCCGGGCGTGGCGTCGTCGCCGAGGCCTTGCACCGCCACGGAATCCCGGTCTTTCCCCACCACGACCTGGGCCGGGCCGCGGCCACCCTCGCGGACCTGGAACGCCGGAGCGCACCGCGTGGGTGAGAGGGCCGGACCCGGGCGGGTCGGCCCTCTCCGCCGGCTTCCGTCACCGGCAGCGCCACACGACCGCCTGGATCGTGCCGGTCGCGTCGTCCGACTGTCCGCCGACGGTGCGTCCGTCGTCGCTCAACGTGCTCGCGCTGTTGGCCAGCCCGCCCGGCTCGTGGCCGGCCAGATCCGGCAGCACCACCGTCCTGCCGGCGACGAGCACCGCACGCCCCTGCCTGTCCACGCCGACCTGCCAGCCCTGCGCGTTCACCGCGCCGGCCGCCGTCGTCAGCTCGGCGAAGACGCGCACCTCGCCGGTGCGCACGTTCCACCGGACCGCCGCGACCCGGGCGCCCGCCAGGCCGCGGGCCTTCGCCTTCCTGGGATCCTCACCCTTGCCGCCGACGCCGTTGGTGGCCAACCCGGTCGCCCAGCCGTTGCGGATGCCGAAGACCCGGGCGGTCGCGGCCGGTTGGGTCATCAACCCTCAGACGGGCGTGGACGACGGCGCGGTTGTCCGGTCCGGCGGATTGACTTCGCAGGCGCCGCCCGGCTGACGCGCATGTGACACGCCCGTAGCCTGTCTGCCGCATCGCCGATCTGTCAGCCTGGACGGGAGCATGTGGACTCCGGGGGTTCCGGTGTACGAATACTCTGTTCAGCGATCTCGGCCCGAGACCGTGCCGGAGGCGGAGGCGCAGCGGGAGGACACCGCGGCCGCGCCCGAGGCCGGTCCGGCGAGCGGCCTCGCCCGGTTCCTGCTGTCCCGCACCGCGGATCGCCGGCAGCCGGGACCGGCCGCCCCGCGCGCGCGGAAGCCCACCCTGCTGGACCTGGCCGCGCCGCGGCCGGGAGTGCCCGCGGCCGAGGACCCGCGGATCTTCCTCCTGGATCGCGTGCTTGCGCCGGAGGTGTGGGGCAGCGCGGGCATGAAGGGGGAGACCCGGCCACGGCGGACCTACCCGATCGCCTGGCCCGGGACCTCGCGGCCCACCCAGGTCCGGCCGGAGTACCACGGCGTCGGCGTCCTGCAGGCCGCCACCCACGCGCACGGCCGGATCCGCAGCCGCGGGCTCGGCCTGCTGTTCCCGCCGCACACCGTGCACGCCCGGGACTCGACGTCGGTGGTGGTCGGCGACAACTGCGAGCTCACGCAGGTCGATCACGTACACGTGCGGCAGGCGGTGGTGGCGCAGGACGACGCGCTCAGGTCCGCCCGGGTCAGGGACATCGTCGCCCGGGCCGAACCCGGCCGGGACAACGCCCGCGTCGTGCGTGACCTGCGCGCGGCGCTGGACGACCTGGTGGAACGCCCGGCGGAGACAGGCCCGACGAGGATGTCCCGGCGGATCCGCGCGGACTGCGTGCCGTCCATACACCGGGCGGCGACGGTCCAGCTCGGTGACGACGCCCTGACCCGGCTCGACTCCCGGTACGTGGTGGAGCGGACGGTCGTGCCGGCGGGCGCGCTGCTCGCCGACAGCGAGGAGCTGGCGCGCCGCTACGTCGACCTCTCCGCCGGCGCGCGCGACGATCCCGGCGCCATGGCCGGGTTCCTCGGCGACCTGGTCGGCGCCGCGGACAACGCCGCGGACGAGAACGTGCTCGGCTACGCCGACGGGCTGCCGGAGCAGCGTGCCACCGTGCTCGGGCTGTTCGGGCTGGTGACGGTCGACCGCGCCACCAGCGTCATGATC
This sequence comes from Actinoplanes sp. NPDC049118, assembly GCF_040648555.1. Classification (NCBI taxonomy): domain Bacteria; kingdom Bacillati; phylum Actinomycetota; class Actinomycetes; order Micromonosporales; family Micromonosporaceae; genus Actinoplanes; species Actinoplanes sp. NPDC049118. The sequence continues at coordinate 13,619 of NZ_JBEZDY010000052.1, read as the reverse complement.
GGTGTCGGCAACCGGCTGCACACCGAACTCGACCTGCAGACCGCCGCGTTCCGGTCCGACCACGACATCCGCCGCGGCGTGGAGCGGCACCGGGCGAGCCGGCCGCCGGAGCCGCCGGCCGCCGACGCCGACGGTCCGGACCGGTGGTCCCGGTGAGGTTCTGGGCGACCGCCGCCGGGTTCGCCCTGGCGTTCGTCGCCGCCGGCGTCTTCTTCGCGACGCGCCGTTCGCTCGGCGAGGCCGACCAGTACGCCAGCGTCGGCAGTTTCCTGCTGGCGCTGGCCACCCTCGGCGGTACCGCGGTCGTCGCCGCGCGCAGGCGCGGGCCCGGCCCGCCCGCGGCGCCGGGTGCGGGTGCCGCGGACAGCGGTGACGGCGCCGGCGGGAGCCGAATCCGGATCGGGAAGATCGAGAACGTCGGTCACCTGGCGGTCGGCGACCACACCACGGCGCACATCCACAACGACGGCACCGGCGAGCCGCCGGGCCGCAGGCGGCGACCCGGGCGGTGACCGGCCGTCACTGCCCGGCGGTGGCCGCCGCCCGGGCGACGGCGGCCCGGGCGGCCGGCAGCGCCCGCTCCCGGTCGGCCGGCGCCAGCCCGATCCGGGTGCGCCGGTCGAGCAGGTCGTCCTCGTCGAGCGCACCCTCCTCCCGCAGGCTCCACAGCAGCTCCGCGCCGGTCACGGCGACTCCGGCGGCGACGGGCTCGGCCAGCGACGGGTCGTCGGCGGCCAGGGCCGCGACGGCCGCCGCCTCGGTGCCGTAGCGGGCGACCAGCCGTGGCGGCGCCGAGATCCGGGCCAGCCGCTCCGGCGGCGCTGCGCCGACCAGCGGCAGCCGGGCCGTGCGGCAGCGCCCCATCGGGAGCCCTCGGGCGGTAAGCGCCGCGTCCAGGGCGTCGCGGGCCATCCGCCGGTACGTGGTCAGCTTTCCGCCGACGATCGTGGTGACCCCGCCGGGCGAGGTGTGCACGGCGTGCCGGCGGGAGAGGTCTGCGGTGCTGTCGGCGGCGCCGGCCAGCAGCGGGCGCAGCCCGGCGAACGCGCCGATCACGTCCGCCTCGGACGGCGCCGGGTACACGGCGGTGGCGAGCACGTCGAGCAGGAAGCCGCGCTCGGCCGGGCTGGGCTCGGGGACGTCGGGCACCGGCCCGTCGACGGGTTCGTCGGTCAGCCCGAGGTAGATCCGGCCGTCCTGCTGGGGCAGCGCGAACACGAACCGGTTGGTCTCGTCGGGCACGGGAATGGTGAGCCCGGCGATCTGCGTGCCGAGGGCGCCCGGGCGCAGGACGAGGTGGGTGCCGCGGGACGGGCGCAGCCGCACGGCGGGATCCAGCTGCTCCGCCCACACGCCGGTCGCGTTGACGACGGCCCGGGCGTTGAGCCGGTGCTCCTCGCCGGTGAGGGTGTCGGTCACGGTGGCCCCACCGCCGTGCAGTTCGGTGACGCGGCACCGGGTGAGGATGCGGGCGCCGTGGCCCGCGGCGGTGCGGGCCAGTGCCACCACGAGCCGCGCGTCGTCGATCAGCTGGCCGTCCCAGCCGATCAGGCCGCCGCGCAGCCCGTCGCGGCGTACCGCGGGGACCAGCCGGTGCACCTCGGCCGGGGCGATCCGGCGCGAGCGCGGCAGCCGGCGGGCGGGCGTGCCGGCGGCGGCGCGCAGCGCGTCGCCGGCCGCGAAGCCGGCGCGGGTCAGCGCGGCCCGTCCGCCGGAGATCAGCGGGGTGAGCGGCAGGACCGACGGTAGCGGGTTGACCAGGTGCGGTGCGACCCGGCGCAGCAGGATGTCGCGCTCCACCGCGCTCTCGTACGCCAGGCCGACGTGCCCGCCGGCCAGGTAGCGCAGGCCGCCGTGCACCAGCTTGGAGCTCCATCGGGAGGTGCCGAACGCGAGGTCGTGCGCGTCGACGGCGGCGACGGTGAGCCCGCGGGACGCGGCGTCGAGGGCGACTCCGGCCCCGGTGACGCCGAGCCCGACGACGAGCACGTCGACGCGGGCGCCGGCGGCCAGCTCGGCCAGTTCCCGGCGGCGGCGTGCGGCGGTGAGGGCGGTGCCGGTGCCGGTCACGGCGCGAGGTACCGGTCGAGGAGCAGCCGCAGCTCGCCGTCGAGGTCGGCCTCGGTGATCCCGTCGGTCATCGTGGCGGCCGAGATGACGAAGCCGTGTAGGGCGAGCAGCACGGCGCGGCCGAGCAGCTCGGCCGGGGCGGTGCGCACCGAGCCGTCGGCGTGGCCCTCGGCGATGCTCTGCATCAGCCCGGCGAGCATCCGGTCCTGGCTGGTTCCGCGCCGGTCCACCAGGTACGGCAGCAGCACCTCCGGGTCCAGCTCGACGATGCGGCGGAACACGGGGTGCCCGCGCAGTTGCCGGGCGCCGGTGGCCAGGCCGTCGACGAGCCGGTGCCGGGCGTGCTCGCCGTCCGCCCCGGCCTGTGCGCGCTCCGCGAGCTCGGTCCACTCGCGGGTCATCAGGTCGCCGACCAGCGACGCCATGTCGGGCCAGCGGCGGTACATCGTCATGCGGGAGACGCCGGCGCGGCGGGCCACGTCGGTGAGCGTGGTGCGCCGCAGCCCGACGGCGAGTACGCAGTCGCGGGCGGCGTCGAGCAGCGCATCTTCGGTCGTACGCCGCTCAGGGGTGTTACGACTAGACGTCATGTGTCACAGTGTAACCCATGAATGACCTGCGCTACGTGGCCCGATGGGGCGACCCCGCCGACGCCGTGACCCTGCCGTCCGGCGTCACCTCACTGCTCGGCACCGCGCTGGGCGTCGACGCGCCCCGCCCCGCCGCGCACGCCGCGGTGCTGCCCTGCGCCACCCTCGACGCCCCCGTGCTCGACGACCTGCGCGCCGCGTGCGCGCGGGTGGACACCGACGACGCCGCCCGGCTGGCCCACGCCGCCGGCAAGTCCACCGAGGACCTGCTGCGGCTGCGCGCCGGCGACGCGCCCGGCGCACCGGACGCGGTGGCCCGGCCCGGCGGCCACGACGAGGTCGCGGCGCTGCTCGCGGTCTGCGCGCGGCACCGCGTGGCCGTCGTTCCGTTCGGCGGCGGCACGTCCGTGGTGGGCGGCCTCGCCGCTGACCGCGAGGGCTACGCCGGCGTGCTCGCCCTCGACCTCGCCGGCCTCGGCCGGTTGTTGCGGCTCGACCCGGTGTCGCGCACCGCGACGTTCGAGGCGGGGGTGCGCGCCCCGCACGCCGAGCGGCTGCTGGCCGCCGAGGGTCTCACGCTCGGCCACTTCCCGCAGTCCTTCGAGTACGCCAGCCTCGGCGGCTTCGCCGCCACCCGCTCCAGCGGCCAGGCCTCCGCCGGCTACGGCCGATTCGACCGGATGGTCGTCGGGCTGCGCGCGGCCACCCCGATCGGCACGCTCGACGTCGGGCGCGCGCCGGAGTCCGCGGCCGGCCCCGACCTGCGGCAACTGCTGCTCGGCTCCGAGGGTGTGTTCGGGGTCGTCACCGAGCTGACGCTGCGGGTGCGCCCGGCCCCGGCCGCGCAGCGGTACGCCGGATGGACGTTCCCGTCCTTCGCCGACGGCGCCCGCGCGCTGCGCTCGCTCGCACAGGACGGCCCGCTGCCGACCGTGCTGCGGCTCTCCGACGAGACCGAGACCGCGATGAACGCGGCCACCTCCGGCCAGGCCGCCGACGGTGGTTGCCTGGCCGTGGTCGGATTCGAGGGCACCGAGGCCGACGTGGCCGCCCGCGCCGACGGAGCGTCGCGGCGGCTGGCCGAGCTCGGCGGCACGTCGCTCGGCGAGGCGCCCGGCGAGCAGTGGCGCGCCGGTCGGTTCCGGGCGCCGTACCTGCGCGACGCGCTGCTCGACGCCGGCGCCCTCGCCGAGACGCTGGAGACGGCGACGTTCTGGGACCGGCTGCCCGAGACGTACGCCGCCGTGCGCGACGCGCTCGTCGAGACGCTCGCCGCCGCGGGCACCCCGCCGATCGTGCTCTGCCACATCTCGCACGTCTACGAGACCGGCGCGTCGCTCTACTTCACCGTGGTGGCCGCGCAGGCGCAGGACCCGGTCGCGCAGTGGCGCTCGGCGAAGGTCGCGGCGAGCGACGCCATCGCCGCCACCGGGGCGACCATCACCCACCATCACGGCGTGGGCCGCGACCACCGGCCCTGGTACGCGCGCGAGATCGGCCCGGTCGGCGCCGCCGCCCTGCGCGGCGTCAAGGACTCGCTCGACCCGCACGGAATCCTCAACCCGGGAATCCTGCTGCCGTGAGCCGCGAAGTCTTCACCGCGGTGGTGAACCCGGCGGCCGGTGCGGGTGCCGCCGCCGGCCGGATCACCCGCCTGGCCCGGGCGCTGCGCGAGGGCGGCGCCGCGGTGACGGTCACGTACAGCCGCGGCCTCGGGCACGCCACCGAGCTGGCCGCCGAGGCTGCCGCCCGGGGCCACGCCGTACTCGCCGCCGGCGGCGACGGGCTCGCCGGCGCGGTCGCCGCCGGCCTGGCCGGCACGGACGCCGAGCTGGCGGTCATCCCGGCCGGGCGCGGCAACGACCTGGCCCGTGCCGTCCCGTTGCCCGACGACCCGGCGGCGGCCGCCGCCGCGCTGCGTACGCTGCCCAGCCGCGCCGTCGACGTGGCCGAGGCCGACGGCCGGGTCGTCGTCGGCAGCGTCTACGCCGGCATCGACGCCGCCGCCAACGACTTCGCGAACCGCCGCCGGCTGCCCCGCCGGCCGTTCGCCTACCAGCTCGCCGCGCTCGCCGTGACGGTCACCTGGCGCCCGGTCGGCTACACGCTCACCGTCGACGGCGAGACCGTGCGGCTGTCCGGGCACACCGTCGTCGTCGCCAACGCACCCTGGTACGGCGGCGGCCTGCGGGTCGCGCCGGACGCGCTCCTCGACGACGGCCAGCTCGACCTGGTCACCGTCGGCGCGCTGTCGCGCCGCAAGCTGGTGCCGGTGCTCGCCGCGCTGCGCCGCGGCGCACACCTCGGCCTGCCGGGCATCGCGACCCGGCGCGTCCGGCAGATCACCATCGCGGCGGACCGGCCGCTGCCCGTGTACGCCGACGGCGAGCCGCTCGGCCGCGGCCCGGTCACCGTCCGGGTGCGGCCGGCCGCCCTGCGACTGATCGGGGTACCGGAGCCCGCCGCGTCGTATTGATGCGGACGCCGACCCTAGAGTGGTGTCTCCGGTCGGGGCGCAGGTCGGCACCGAGAGAGAACGGGATTCACCATTGCCTCCACGCAAACGCGCCACCCCGCGGGGTGAACCGTCCGGCATCTCCAGCACCCGGCAGATCCAGGACATCCTCTGGAGAACCGCCGACAAGCTGCGCGGCTCGGTGGACGCCGCGCAGTACAAGGAGTTCGTCCTCGGCCTGGTCTTCCTCAAGTACGTGTCGGACGCGTTCGCCGAGCGCCGCGGGCAGGTCGCCGCGGGCCTGTCCGGCGTGCCGGAGAGCCGGCGGGCCGCGCTCCTGGACGACCGCGGCGAGTACACCGGCGCCGGCGTCTTCTGGGTGCCGGTGACCGCCCGCTGGGACCACCTGGCCGAGAACGCGGCCGGCGCCACGGAGGGCGTCGGTGCGCTGCTCGACAACGCCATGACGGCCATCATGCGGGAGAACGGCCCGCTCGAGGGCGTCCTGCCCACGATCTTCGATCGGGGCGACGTCGACTCCAGGCGGCTCGGGGAACTCGTCGGCCTGATCAGCGACGCCCGGTTCACCGGTCACGGCGACCGGCCGGCGCGGGACGTCCTCGGCGAGGTCTACGAGTACTTCCTCGAGCGGTTCGCCCGCGCCGAGGGCAAGCGGGCCGGCGAGTTCTACACCCCGGCCGGCGTCGTGAAACTGCTGGTCGAGGTGCTGGAGCCGTACCACGGCCGGGTGTACGACCCGTGCTGCGGTTCGGGCGGCATGTTCGTGCAGGCCGGCAGGTTCGTGGCCGCGCACGCCGGACGCGGCCGCGACGGCGACATCGCCATCTTCGGCCAGGAGGCCAACGAGCGCACCTGGCGGCTGGCGAAGATGAGCCTCGCCATCCACGGCATGGACCCGTCGGGGATCGGCGACCGCTGGGCCGACACCTTCGCCGACGACCGGCAGCCGGACCTGCGCGCCGACCACATCATGGCCAACCCGCCGTTCAACATGTCCGACTGGGCGCGCCGGGAGGACGACCCGCGCTGGCGGTACGGGGTGCCCCCGCGGGGCAACGCCAACTTCGCCTGGCTGCAGCACATCGTCTTCCACCTGGACGATCGCGGCAGCGCCGGCGTGGTGCTGTCGAACGGCTCGACGTCGTCGCAGCAGTCCGGCGAGGGCGAGATCCGCCGGGCGCTGGTCGAGGCGGACCTGGTGGCGTGCATGGTGGCGCTGCCGCCGAACCTGTTCCGCACCACCGCGATCCCGGCCTGCCTGTGGTTTCTGACCCGGGACAAGTCGCCGCAGGGGAGCGAGGCCCTGTCCGACCGGCGCGGCGAGACGCTCTTCATCGACGCCCGGGGGCTGGGCACCATGGTGGACCGCACCGAACGGGTCCTCACCGACGCGGACATCGCGAGGATCGCGGACACCTACCACGCCTGGCGCGGCTCCAGGTCGGCCACGACCCGCGGCCGGACTTACGTGGACGTGCCCGGCTTCTGCCACTCCGCGCGGCTGGACGAGATCGCCGCACACGACCACGTGCTCGCACCCGGCCGGTACGTCGGCGCCGCCGACGCCGGGGAGGACCCGGACGCCGAACCGCTCGCCGACCGCATCGAACGCCTGACCAAGGAGCTGTACGCACAGTTCGAGGAGTCGGCCCGCCTCGAGGCCGTCATCCGCGAGAAGCTCCGGGGCGTCTCGTGACGGTGGCCGCACCCGGATCCTGGTCGCGCTCCACCCTGGGCGAGCTGTGCGCGGCCGGCGGCGGCGACATACAGACCGGCCCCTTCGGCAGCCAGCTGCACGCCCGCGACTACGTCGAAAACGGCATACCCAGCGTCATGCCGCAGAACATCGGCGACAACGTGATCGACACGGACGGCATCGCCCGGATAGCCCCGGCGGACGCGCGGAGGCTGTCCCGCTACCTGCTCGCCGAGGGCGACATCGTGTACTCGAGGCGCGGCGACATCGAACGCCGCGCACTGATCGGCGCCGAGCAGGCCGGCTGGCTCTGCGGCACCGGATGCCTGCGGATCCGCCCGGGAGACGCGGTGCACTCCGGCTACCTGTCCTACTACCTCGGCCACCCCGAGGTCCGGCGGTGGATCGTGCGGCACGCGGTCGGCGCCACCATGCTGAACCTCAACTCCAGGATCCTGGGCGAGGTCCCGGTCGTCCTGCCGCCGCGCGCCACGCAGGAGGCGGTGGCCGGCGTGCTCGGGGCGCTCGACGACAGGATCGCGGTCGGCGCGCGGATCGCGGACACCTCGCGGCGGCTGAACGCCGCGGTGTTCGCCGCGGCGGCGCGCGAGTCCGGTGAGGAGCGGACGATCGGCGACATCGCCGGCTTCCTGAGCCGGGGCCAGACCCCCCGGTACACGCCGGACTCCTCCGGCATGCTCGCCGTGAACCAGCGCTGCGTCCGCGGCGGCCGGGTCAGCCGGGATCCCGCCCGCCGAACCGAGGCGGGCAGGGTCCGCGAGGACCGGATCCTGCGCCGCGACGATGTCCTCGTCAACTCGACCGGCGTCGGCACGCTCGGCCGGGTGGGAATCTGGTCGCACGACGACGCGGCGACCGTCGACTCCCACGTCACCATCGTGCGGATCGGCGCGGGGATTCCCGCGATCGTGGGAGCATTCGCCGTCCTGGCCGCCCAGGAGCGGATCGCGTCGCTCGGCGAGGGCTCGACGGGGCAGACCGAGCTGAGCAGGGCGAAGCTGGCCTCGGTCGTGGTGCGGATTCCGGGCGGCGGCATCGACGCGCTGGCCGCGCGGTTGTCCGCGGTGGAGGAGCGGGCCGACGCCGCGCTCGCGGAGTCCCGCATGCTCGCCGGCCTCCGGGACACGCTGCTGCCGGCGCTGCTTTCGGGCCGGCTGCGGGCCGGCGACGCAGCGCAGGCCCCGTCGCCTACGGCCTGACCGCCGGTGGGTGCCGGGGTCAGGCCGCGTTCAGGCGCCGGGCGTGATCAGCGGGGAATCCACTGCTGCCAGGTCGTGCGGTGCGAGTCCAGCCAGCGCTTCGCGGCGGCGTCGCGGGACAGCTTCTTCACGGTGATGTCGCGGGCGACCGCGTTCTGGTCGTCGTTGGTCCAGCGGAAGTTCTTGATCAGATCGGCGGCCGGGCTGCCGGAGTCGACGAAGGCCTTCCTCGCGATCTTGTCGAGGTCGTACGGCTGGTAGTCGCAGGCCACCGTCTCCGGGTCGGAGTCGCAGCCCGGCTTGTACAGCGGCAGCGGGATGTGCACCAGCTTGATCTCCGACAGCAGCCACTGCGGCGTGTAGAAGTAGCCGATCAACGGCTTCTTACCGGCTTCGGCCTTCTTGAACTCCGCGATCAGCGCGTCCTCGCTGCCCGCGTAGACCACGCTGTAGTTGAGCTTCAGGTTCTTGATCAGGGAGGCGTCGTTGGTCACGAACGACGGGTCGCCGCCGAGCAGCTGGCCCTTGCCCTCGGACTTCTCCGTCACGAACAGGTCGGCGTAGTCGTTGAGGTTCTTCCACTTCGTGATGTTCGGGTACTGCTCGGCCATCCACGGTGGCACGTACCAGCCGATGACGCCCTTGTTGCCGGTCAGGCCCTGTTCGACCGCGACCTTCTTGTCGTCGATGTAGGTCTTCTTCAGGTCGTCGTGGCCCCAGTTCTCCAGGATGACGTCGACCTCGCCGCTGGCCAGGCCCTCCCACGACTCGTCCTCGGTGAGGTCCGTCTCCACCACCTTGCAGCCCAGTTCCTGCTTGAGCAGGTAGCTGACCACCGCGACGTTTGCCGCGTAGCCCACCCAGGGGTTGACGGCGATCGAGACGGTGCCGCAGGGCGTGCGCTCCACGCCGGGCGGGGCGGTGATCGCGGTCGCGGAGTCACCGCAGGCGGCCAGGGCCACCACGCTCAGCAGGGCCGCCAGCCGGCGCGTACGTGTGAACATCGACGTCCGTTCCCTAGTTGATTCGTTCACCACGTCGCCACCGGCCGCTCGCGGCTCAGCCGCTTGGCGAGTACCTCCTCGGTCAGGGCGACCAGGATCTCCTTGACCGACCCGCGGTGCCGCGCGTCGCACTCCAGGACCGGCACGTCCGGGCCGATGCCGAGCGCGTCGCGGACCTCCTCGAGGTCGAAGCGCTGGGACCGGTCGAAGGTGTTGACCCCGATGAGGAACGGGATCTCGTGTTCCTCGAAGTAGTCGATCGCGGCGAAGCAGTCCTCGATGCGGCGGGTGTCGAGCAGCACGATGGCGCCGAGCGCGCCGTCGACCAGGTCGTCCCAGAGGAAGGCGAAGCGGTCCTGGCCGGGGGTGCCGAACAGGTACAGCAGGAGCGCGTCGTCGAGGGTGATGCGGCCGAAGTCGAGCGCGACGGTGGTGGTGGTCTTGGACGCCACCGCGGAGGTGTCGTCGATGCCGATCGACCGCTCGGTCATCTCGGCCTCGGTCACCAGCGGCTCGATCTCGGAGATCGCGCCGACGAAGGTCGTCTTGCCCACGCCGAAGCCGCCACTGATGACGATCTTGACCGCCACCGGCGGCAGGGGCGCCGATACCGGTTCACTAGAGCGCCCGTACACGATCCCTGATCCTTTCGATCAATGCGATGGGAAGTTCACCGAGCTGCTCCTCGATCCGCACGTAGCCGTCGGTCACCAGGTCGGCGACGATCACCCGGATCACGCCGAGCGGAACGCCCAGTGCGACGGCCAGGTCCGCGATCGACATCGGCGCCTGGCAGAGCTCGACGATCCGGCGTGACTCGAAGCGCAGGGGAGCCGACAGCGCCGCGGGGGAGGCGTGCAGCAGCGTCTCGATGCGCAGCCCGTCGTGCAGCGGGCGGGTCCGCCCGCCGGTGAGCATGAACGGGCGCACCACGAGCTCGTCCTCGGGTTCCGGCGCGCGCGGTCCGGGCGCCGGCGGCGTCCAGGCGGGCGGCATCGAACCGGTGTACGGGCTCATGTGGGGTTCCGGGCCCCACTCCCCCCGGTGGCTCATCGCGGTAGGTACTGCCGGGACTCGGATATCAGCGCCGGGGTGAGCAGGGCGCCGAACCGGTCGGCCAGTAGGGAGATCTCGTATCCGACCAGGCCGACATCGCTGTCGCCGCCCGCGACGACGCCCAGGCAGCTGCCGCCCGCGATGACCGAGACCAGCAGGAAGCCGCGCCGCATCTCGATCATGATGAGCTTCAGGCCGTCGAAGTCGTAGCGCCGCGACGCACTGCGCGCGACGCTGGCCAGGCTGGAGACGATCGCCGCCAGGTGGTCGGCCTCGGCCCGGCTCAGCCCGTCCGAACTGGCGATGAGTAGGCCGTCGGAGGACACCGCGACCGCGTCGCGGACCCCGTCGGTCTGGTGGACGAAGTTGCCCAGCAGCCAGTTGAACTGGTGCCGGTCGGCAGACGTGTCAACGCTCATGAGACTTCTTTCGACCTCGGGGCGGGGGTGGGGGCGGTCACGGTCGATCGGCGGGTTCGGTGCTGCCGCGCTGCACGCCGCTGCGGAACGCGGTCAGCCGGGCGCGCACCTCCTCGGGGGAGTCGCCGACCGGCGCCGGGCGCTCGGCGGTGCGGGTGGGTGCCGCACCGCCGCCCGCGGTGGCCGCCGCGCCCGGCGTCGCGGCCTTGCGCGTACCGGGGTTGCGTTTGCGCAGGCCGTTGGGGGTGCGGTCGGCGTCGTCGGTGGGCGGTCCGAAGGAGTACATGTCCATGTCCATGCCGAAGGTCGACGAGGCCATCGCCGCCTCGTACCGGGCGGTAGAGGAGTTGCCGGTCGGGTCGGCCGGCTGCGTCCGCACGGCGGGGCTGCCGGCGGCGGTGACGTATTCGATGGTCGTCGGCCGGATGCGGCTGTCGGTGGCCGGCGGCGGGTCGGCGGGCGGCATGGTCAGCACCTGCGTGATCGCCGGGTCGGATGACTCGAGGGCGCGCGGGCGCTCCATGCTGTGCACCGGTTCGGGCGCCGGCGGTGCCGGGCGCTGCGGCGCGGACACCGACTGCGGGTTGGCGAGCATCGACGGCGGCAGCACGATGCGTGCCGTCACGCCGGTCACCGGCGACGGGGCGAGCTGCACGTCGATGCCCATGTCGGTGGCGAGCCGGCCGACCACGTAGTGGCCGAGGAAGCGGGTCGGCGCGGTGATGAAGTCGCCCTCGCCGCGCAGGCGCTGGTTGGCCAGTTCGAGGTCGGCGCGGCTCATGCCGATGCCCTGGTCGGTGATGGCGATCAGGTAGTTGTCGCCGATGCGGCGTCCCTGGATCTCGACGTCGGCGTCCGGCGGGGAGAAGGCCAGGCCGTTCTCCACGAGCTCGGCGAGCATGTGCGCGACGCCGCTGACGACCGCGCCGGCGACCAGGGTGTCGTCGACCCGGCGCAGCTGGACGCGCCGGTACTCCTCGACCTCGGAGACGGCGGCGCGGATGACGTCGGCGATCGGCAGCGGCTCCGACCACTGCCGCGGGCTGGCCGCGCCGACCAGCACCAGCAGGCTCTCCGCGTTCCGGCGCATGCGGGTGGCGAGGTGGTCGAGCTCGAACAGGTTCGCCAGCCCCGTGGGGTCCGACTCCTCGCGTTCGAGGCTGGTGATGAAGCCGAGCTGGCGGCGCAGCAGGTTCTGGTTGCGGCGGCCCAGGTTGGCCAGCGACTCGGTGGTGCTGCGCCGCAGCATCGCCTGCTCGGTGGCGAGGGAGTAGGCGGTGGCCTGCACCCGGTCGAGGGCGTCGGCGACGAGGCGGACCTCGTCGCTGGCGCCGGCCGGGATCCGGACGGTCAGCGGCGGCGCGTCGTCGTCGCCGGAGGTGGCCCTGCGTACCGCCTCGGGCAGCTGCTCACCGGCGAGCCGGTTGGCCTCGTCGGCGAGGGTGGCCAGCGGCCTGGCGATCGAGCGGGACGCCACGGTGGCCAGGTAGACCGAGCCGGCGAAGCAGAGGATCACGGCGCCGATCAGGAGGCCCATCCGGGTGCTGGCCTGGTCCTGCAGGGTGGCGGCGCGGGCCTGGATGACCGAGCCGACGTGTTGCTGAAGCTGCCGCATGTCGTCGAGGACGGTGGTCTGCGATGACCACCAGGACTGCGGGTTGACCTGGAGGTTGCGCCCGTCGCCGGCGTTCAGCGCGACCTGCTCGAAGTAGGCGGCGGTCTGGGCGGCGCCGGTGTTGAAGACGTAGTCGCGGGCCTTGAGCTGGGTGTCGGTGGCGTAGCGGGCGAACGTGGCAAGCGCCGCGTCCTCGGCCGAGCGCATGGTGACGAACTGGAGGAACTCGCCGCGGTTGAAGCCGCTGGCGGAGAAGACGCCGTTGAGGAACGCGCGCTTCTGCGCGGTGCTCTCCTTGGCGTCGCCGAGCGCCTCCAGGGCCGAGACGCCGCGGCGCAGCGCCGGGTCGGCGGAGCTGTCGAGGCCGTAGTCGACGTTGCTCAGTTCGGCGATGCGGCCGGTGTAGAAGGTGAAGGTCGGCGCGCGGTCGGCGGCGCCCGCGTCGGTGCCGGCCCGGACGCCGGCCAGGCCGTCGAGCTGCCGTACGGCGGTGGCCACGCGATCCTGCGCGACGCCGCCGGAGGCGATCAGGTCCTCGACCTTGCGGCGCTGGTCGTCGACGCGCTGGCGGGCTGGGGCGAGCTCGGCCTTGAAGCCGACGTTGCCGCCGAGCAGGCCGGCCGTGAGACCACGCTCGGTCTGCAGCTCCTGCACCAGGTCCTGCACGGCGAGCACGAGGGTGACGGCGCGGGCCGAGGCGGCCGCCGTGCGGTAGTTGTCGACCTCGATGACGGTGATGACGCCGAGCAGGATGAGAACGGCGGCGACGGGTAGCGTGAGGGTTCGAACGACGCGCCGGCGGATCGTGCCGCCGGAACCGGCCGTGAGCACGGCCGGGAAGGCGCCGGCGGCGGGCGCGTCGCCCATGTCGTGGCCGGCGGTGCGGGGACGGGGGATTCTCATCGGTCTACCGCCGCTGGAGTGGTGCGGCGGCGGTGGCGCCGGGTCCGGGCCGGACGCCGATCGTGATCGGGCCTGCGGCCGGACAACTCCCTGCGGACACGCAAACTCTCCTTGGGCCTTGGGGGCGGCTGGGCCTTGCCGTGGCTTCCGGACCATATCGATGAGCCGACCGGTAGTCCACGATGTACCACTAACGAAAGCGAAAACTACTCAGTCCGACTCACGTTGCGAGTGAACTGTCGGGTTTGTCGTTTAGCTGGGAGCGGTTCATTCGATCATCGATCAGAGGGATCATGCTGCCGCCGGAAGATTTCGATCAGATTTCGATTCCGGCGCGGGTCCGAGACCGGTGGCCGGTCAGGAGCGTGTGAAGTGGACGCCGACCATCGCGCGGCGCCGCCGGGCGCCGCGCGATGATCTACGACTGGTCTGTCAGGCGGCCGAGGGAATCCACGGCTTCCAGGTGGCCTCGTGTTCCTTGGCCCACTTCTCGCCGGCTGCTTCGGCGGTCATGCCCTGGTTGGTGATGTAGTCGGAGACGAGGTTCTGGTCCTCGTTGGTCCATTGGAA
>NZ_JBEZDY010000051.1:0-35593 GCF_040648555.1 Actinoplanes sp. NPDC049118 | reverse complement strand
AGGTCAGCGGCTCGGTGGTCATGTTGTAACTGTCGGTGGCGGACCTCAACGCAGAGTCCAGCGGTAATCAAGAGGACGACAATCCTGCCCCGCCCACCGGGGGCTGACGTCCGGCGGGAAGATCGGGGCGGGGTGGGTACGCTCCGCCGGTGATTACCGGCGAGCTTAAGAACAAGATTGACCGGGTCTGGGACGCCTTCTGGTCGGGCGGCATCTCGAACCCGCTGGAAGTGATCGAGCAGATCACCTACTTGATGTTCATTAAGCGGCTCGACGACCTCCAGCGGCGCAAGGAGGGCATCGCCACCCACACCGGGCAGCCGATCAAGGACCCGATCTACCCGGCCGGGACGAACCACCTCCGGTGGACCCGGTTCACCAACCTGGGCTCTCCGGACGAGATGCTGACGATCGTCCAGGGAGAGGTCTTCCCGTGGCTGCGGGAGCTCGGCGGCGACGACTCGACCTACGCGAACCACATGCGCGACGCCCGGTTCACGATCCCGACCGCCGGCCTGCTCGCCAAGGTCGTCGACATGATCGGCGAGCTGCCGCTCGCCGAGCGCGACACCAAGGGCGACCTGTACGAATACATGCTCGGCAAGATCGCCACGGCCGGGCAGAACGGGCAGTTCCGCACGCCGCGGCACATCATCCAGCTGATCGTGGAGATGATGGCGCCGGGCCCGGGCGACGAGATCTGCGACCCGGCGTGCGGCACGGCCGGGTTCCTGGTCGCGAGCGCCGAGTACGTCAGCGGCACCCACCGGGACGCGTTGCTGGACGCCGCGCAGCGACGGCACTTCAACAACAGCATGTTCCACGGGTTCGACTTCGACCGCACCATGCTCCGCATCGCCAGCATGAACATGCTGCTGCACGAGGTGGAACAGCCGGACATCCGCTACCGCGACTCCCTCGCCGAGAGCGCCGCGGGCGACGCCGGCAGATACACGATGATCCTGGCCAACCCGCCCTTCGCCGGCAGTCTCGACTACGAGACCACCGCGAAGGACCTGCAGCGCGTCGTCAAGACCAGGAAGACCGAACTGCTCTTCCTGGTGCTCTTCCTGCGGTTGCTCAGGCCCGGCGGGCGAGCCGCGGTGATCGTCCCCGACGGCGTGCTCTTCGGCTCGACGAAGGCGCACAAGGACCTGCGGCGCATGCTTGTCGACGACCACAGGCTCGACGCGGTGGTGAAGCTCCCCAGCGGCGTCTTCCGCCCGTACGCGGGGGTCTCCACCGCCATCCTGTTCTTCACCCGTACGGACAGCGGCGGCACCGACCAGGTCTGGTTCTACGAGGTGACCGCCGACGGCTACAGCCTCGACGACAAGCGCACCGCCCTGGTGGACCCGGCGAGACTCGGCGCGGCGCCGGCGGAGCCGTTGGCGGAGGGCGAGCACGCGAAGAACAACCTGCCGGACGTGCTGGCGCGATGGGCACGCCGCAACGGCGGCGAACGGGATCGGCCGCGCACCGAGCAGAGCTTCTGCGTCTCACGCGAGGAGATCGCCGAGCAGGGGTACGACCTGAGCCTGAACCGCTACAAGGAGGTCGTGCACGAGGAGCTCGAGCACCGCCCGCCGTCGGAGATCCTGGAGGACCTGGAACGGCTGGAGCACGAGATCCAGCAGGGCCTCTCCGAGCTGAAGAGCATGCTGAAATGAGCACACCGGTCCGGAAGCTGAGCGAGATCGCGGAACTCAACCCGCGGACCGCGGAACGGCCTGGCCCGGAGACCCCGGTCTCCTTCGTCGCGATGTCCGATGTGGATGCCGACGCCGGCACGACCACCACCGGCGTGGAACGCCGCTATGCCGATACGGCCAAGGGATACACCCAGTTCGCGGACCGCGACCTGCTGGTAGCGAAGATCACGCCGTGCTTCGAGAACGGGAAGATCGCCCAGGCCGGGCTCGCCCACCCGCACGGCGCCGGATCAACCGAGTTCCACGTGGTCCGACCCGATCGCGCCCACGTACACGACCGCTACCTGCTGGCCTTCCTGCGCCGTCCGGCCGTACGGGTGAAGGGCGAACGGCGGATGACCGGAAGCGGCGGCCAGCGGCGGGTGCCCGAGGCGTTCCTCGCCGACCTGGACGTCCCGCTGCCGTCGCTGGCCGAGCAGCGGCGGATCGCCGACATCCTGGACCGCGCGGACGCACTGCGCGCCAAGCGCCGGGCCTCGCTCGCCCCGATCGGGGAGCTGTACAGGTCCATCTTCCTGGAGATGTTCGGCGATCCCCTGGCCGCACCGGGACGGTGGCCGACGGCGCCGCTGGCAACGCTGGGCACCCTTGACCGGGGCATGTCGAAGCACCGTCCGCGTAACGACCCGGCGCTGCTGGGCGGCGCCTACGCCCTGGTGCAGACCGGAGACGTCGCCAGGTCCGGCGGCTACATCGAGGAGTACTCCGCGACGTACTCGGAGCTGGGGCTGGCACAGAGCCGGCTGTGGCCGGCGGGAACCCTGTGCATCACGATCGCCGCGAACATCGCCAAGGCCGGGATCCTCCAGTTCGACGCCTGCTTCCCGGACAGCGTCGTGGGTTTCAGTTCCGATCCGCAGACGGTCGAGTACGTGCGAGCCTGGCTCTCCTTCATGCAGCAGCACCTGGAACGACTGGCCCCCGAATCGGCGCAGAAGAACATCAACCTCGCCGTTCTGCGCTCACTCGAGGTTCCGCAACCGCCCCGCGCATCGATCTGCGAATTCGCCGGGAAGGTGCGGCAACTGCGGAGCATGGAGCAGGCGCGCAGGAAGCACCTGGCCGCGCTGGAGTCGCTCATGTCGGCGCTACGGGACCGCGCGTTCCGGGGCGAGCTCTAGAGAGGGGAGCGGGTGGGCAATTTCGGGTTTCTCGAGGCGGAGTGGCCGGACCTGTTCGACGAGGCCTCCCGCGCCGAACACATCGCCGGCGCCGATCCGCGTGCATCCTGCTTCTACGCCCGGCGGTGCCTCGAGCTCGCGCTCACCTGGCTCTACCGGGCGGACGGGAAGCTGCGCGCAGAGCCTGATCGACGACTTCTCGCTGCCCGACAAGGCCCCGCACATCGCGATCTCGGTCGACATGCTCGACACCGGCATCGACGTACCGGAGGTCGTCAACCTGGTCTTCTTCAAGCTGGTCCGCTCCAAGACCAAGTTCTGGCAGATGATCGGCCGCGGCACCCGGCTCCGCCCGGATCTGTTCGGCCCGGCCCGCGACAAGCAGGGCTTCCTCGTCTTCGACCTGTGCCAGAACGTCGAGTTCTTCAAGGCCGGCGTGGCGCCCGCCGAGGGGAGGGTCGCGCCGTCGCTGACCCAGCGGCTGTTCAGCCGGCGCGCCGACCTGGTCCTCGCGCTCGACGACATCCTCGAGGACATCGGGCAGCCACCCGGGGCGCAGCCCGACACTCCGGGCTCGGATCTGGACGTTCGCTGGCTCGTCGCCGGCCGGCTCAACGTCCAGGTGCGTGGCATGGATCCGGAGAACGTTCTCGTCCGCCCGCACCGCAGGCATGTCGAGTACTACGGCGACCTCTCCCACTGGGACCGGGTGACACCGGAGCGGCATCGGGAGGTGGTGGAGCACCTCGCGGCGCTGCCGTCGGGATTTCGGGGTGAGGACGACGACGGCGAGGAGGCCAAGCGGTTCGACCTGTTGGTGCTGCGGCTGCAGCTGGCCGTGGTCGGCGCCGAGCCGGGGTTCGACGCGCTGCGCGACCAGGCGCGGGAGATCGCCGGCGCGCTGCTCGACCAGACCACCATCCCGGCCGTCGCCGCACAGCAGCGGCTCCTCGACGAACTGGCCGGGGAACGCTGGTGGGCCGACGTGACCCTGCCCATGCTGGAGACGATGCGGCGCAGGGTCCGCGGGCTGGTGCGGCTGATCGAGAAGAACCGGCGGGCCGTGGTCTACACCGACTTCGAGGATCAGCTCGGTGAGCTCGGCGAGGTCGACCTGCCGGGCAGCGTCGTGGGCACCGACCAGAGCCGGTTCCAGGCCAAGGTCCGCATCTACCTGCGCAGCCACGAGAACAACCTCGCGGTGCAGAAGCTGCGCCGCAACAAGCAGATCACCGCGCTCGACCTGCGTACCCTCGAAGAGGTGTTCGTCGCCTCCGGGTTCGGCACCGAGAAGGACATCGCCGCGGCCGCCGCCGAGCACCAGGGCCTCGGCCTGTTCCTCCGCTCGCTGACCGGCCTGGACCGCGAGGCCGCCGGCGCGGCGCTCGACGCCTTCCAGGCCGGCGGCGACCACACCGCGAGTCAGCTGCACTTCCTCAACCTGCTGACCGACGTGATCGTCAAGCGGGGCATCGTCGACGCGGCGGACCTCTACGAGCCGCCGTTCACCTCGGTGGCGGCGGGCGGGCCCGGCGACATCTTCCCGGACGCCGACGTCGTGCAACTGATCAACGTGCTGGACGGGGTGCGCGCCAACGCGGTGGCCGCCTACGGTCCGGTACTGGCCGCCGGCTCCGAGCCTGCGTGAGCCTGCCAAAGGGCGCTGACCGGCATGGCGCGCAGCCTGTCGCCGAACGGCAGCGTGGAGGAGCCGGTGTAGAGGACGACGCCGGCGATGAAGTCGTCGCCGAGCCGGTCGGCGAGCCGGCGTAGCCCGCGGAAGTCGTCGGGCCCGACCGTCGAGGCCGCCTTGACCTCGATGCCGACGACGTGGCCGGACCTGTTCTCCAGCACCGCGTCGACCTCGAACTTGCTGTGGTCCCGGTAGTGGGAGAGCTCGGCCTGCTGCTCGGACCAGGTGAGCTGCCGGGACAGCTCGGACAGGACGAACGACTCGAGCAGCGGCCCGAACGGCGCGCCGGGGCGAAGCAGCGCCCGGCCGTCGACGGCGATCTCGTTGGCGGCGATGCCAGAGTCGACGAAGACGAGCTTCGGGGCGGCCGTGGCCCGGGTGCCGAGATTGCGCGACCATCCCGGTATCCGTTTGACGAGGAAGATCTCCTCCAGGGCCTGTAGGTAGCGCGCGATCGTCGGCCGGCTCAGTCCCAGCGCGGTTTCCAGCGAGTTGGCGGCGATGATGGTCGCGGACCTGGCGGCGAGCAGGCGTACCAGCTTGCGGAGCTCGCCCTTGTGCTGGATGTCGGACAGCTGCCGGACGTCGCGGTCGATGAGCGCCTGCACGTACGTGTCGAGGAACCGCCGGCGGCGCCGGACGTCGTCGCGGGACGCCGCCTCCGGAAGGCCGCCGCGCACGATCCGGGCGGCGTAGTCGGCGCGGGTCACGGCCGACTCGTGCCGCAGCTCGGTGCCGAGCGCGAAGACGGCGTCGATGAAGCCGTCCGGCTCGCCGTCCAGTTCGCCCTGGGAGAACGGCCAGAGTTCGACGGTCTCCATCCTGCCCGGGAGCGCGTCGGGCGCGGCGACCATGCCGAACAGCCGCGACGAACCGGTGAGCAGAAACCGGCCCGGCCGCGGGTCCTCGTCGACGGCGGCCTTGATGGCCAGGAGCAGCTCCGGGGCGCGCTGAATCTCGTCGATCGCCAGCAGCTCCGCGGAGTCGACGAAGCCGATCGGGTCGGCGATCGCCGCGGCTCTGTCCTGCGCCCGGTCGAGATCGCGGCGCTCGGCGAGCCTGTCGCCGGCGACGACCCGGACGAGGGTGCTCTTACCGGCCTGGCGCGCCCCGCTGATCAGCACGACGCGGGTGTCGGCCAGCGCGGCGTCGACCTGCGCCGCGGCGCGGCGTGGGATCAGGTGAGGCGCAGGCACACACCATGATAACCGGGTCGGTTTCGATCCGCGGGTTATCCGGTTTCGATCTGCGGCAGCCTGATATTCGATCTGCGGCGCGTTGGCGTTCGATTTGCGGCTGGAGCCGGACCGAACCCGGCAGCTATCCGGCGGTCCTGCCCGGGAAACGCTTACCGATCGCCCGGCGGTGCCCGGCGCGCGGAGCCGTCGCCGGCTCACCGGCGGCCCGCGACCCGCGGTAACGGCGGGCGTCCTCCGCCACCGTCTCATCGGCGTCGTTCTCCAACGCCCGCCGGATCTGCTCCGGGGTGACGGCGGACGTGGCCATCGAGCGCCGTACCTCCACCGACCGGTCGTCCAGCATGACCCGCAGGTCCGCCTCGTCCAGTTCCACCGCCCGCACCAGCGCGGCGCGGACGTCGGGCGAGGAGTCCCGGGCCAGAGCGTGCCGCTGCTCGGCGGTGGTCCGCTCGTTGACGGCGACGCCCTTGCGCACCCGAACGGTGCGATCCCGCAGCAGGGCCGAGATGACGTCCGGGTCGTGGGTGTGGCTGGCGAGCCGCTCCCGGACCTCGGGGGAGGCGTCGTCGACGAGGATCGCCGCCAGGTCGGGCTCGAGCGCCCGCATCTCGGCGAGGAGCCCGCGCAACTCCTTGTCCTGCGCCTTCACCATCACCTGGCGTACGCGGGCGTCGCACGCCGGGTTGGCCGCGACCGCCCAGCGCACCCACCGGTCCGCGTCGCCGACCAGGCGCAGCAGGTTCCCCTGCGAGGTGGCGGGATTCCTCGCGACCGCCTCCCGGACCGTGCGGTCACGGTCACGGGCGAGGGGTCGCAGCGCCTCGGCCGGGGCATCCGGACGGGCGGCGACCGCCGCACGGACCCGGACCGACGGATCGGAAGCCAGCTCGTAGAGCGCCGCGGGCGCGGTCGTGTGGTCCTGTGCGAGGGACACCCGCGCATCGATGTCGCCGGCAGCGCGCTGATTTCCCATGACCGAATTCTCGCACGGTCCGCCCGCCCCACCCTCATCCGCGGAACCGGGAGGCCGGGCATCGGCGCGGGTCGCGCGTTACACGGCCCGGTCTTCGAGGGCCTGGCGGGCCGCGGCGAGCACGACCGGGTCCTCGCAGCCCCGGGCGTACCCGGCGATCCGCCGGCGGATGTCACGGCCGAGCAGCCACCCGCCGATCCGCTCGGCGACCGGCCGCAGTGCGGCGGGCCGGCACCGGAAGTTGTACCGCCAGGTGGCGACGGTGTGTCCAGGCCGGTCCGGCGCGGGCGCGAAGCGCCAGCCGCCGCCGAACATCTCGAAGAACCACGGCCCGCGCACCATCTTCATGCCGACGTTGGTCGGCGGATGGAACGACACGTACTCGCTGATCATCGCGATGCCGTGCCGCGACCTGGTGAAGGTCCGCACGCCCTTGCCCGGCCGGGTGGCGCCGTCGACGAAGTGCTGCTCCCGCACGAACGGGTCCCACCGGTACCGCACCGGCGCGGTGGTCTGCGACACGGCGAAGGCGACATCCGGCGGCACGGGAACGACGATTGTCGCTTCAACGACGGGCATCCCGCCATTATCGGCCCGCGACGCACGGCCGGGCTACGAGATCAGGTCGCCGTTTTCTCCCGTACGCGTCCCGGCGTCCTCAACCGCAACCGGATCGCCCGCCGTCACCACGCGGCCGCCTGCCCACCGGCGGCCGTTACGCGGCCGGCGGCGCAACGGCGTGGTCGCTCAGGTGTTGAGGGGTCGCCGGGCGACGAAGAAGACGTGCGTGACCGGCCAGTCGATCGGGGTGCCGTCCATGCCGGTGAGGCTCGCGACCGGGGCGATCCGGTTCTCGACGATCCAGTCGTTGCGGGTGGTGTGACTGGCCGGGTCGATCTCGAAGCCCACGTCGGTCAGTAACTGCTTCCAGTCGGCGAACTCGAGACCGCAGAACTGCTCGCGCGTCTCCGACAGCCAGTTGTCGGTGTAGTCCTTGCGCGTCAGGTAGTCCATCGCGTCGGCGAGGCTCAGCGTGATCGTGTCGCCCTCCGCCTGGTATTCGAACGGGAACCGGTAGTCGACCGCGAACTGATCGAACCGGGCCCTGCTCGACAGGGCGCCGACGTGGTCGGCGACCTCCTTCGGAGCCAACCCCGCAAGATCCTCCCGTACGCCCGGAGGGTTGTCCCCGTCGTCCGTGCGCAGCCGGAGCCGGACCCGGCGGTCGCGGTTGTCCGGGCCGCAGACGTCGCTGTTGATCCAGATGCCGCCGGGTGCCGTCTGGTCGTAGATGGCCTGCACGAACCGCCGCATCGAGGCGGCCTGCTCGCCGTAGGACCAGATCTCGTGGGTGAGCGCGAAGGTCAGCGTCGTGTCGATCGACCGGTCGGGGAAGACCGCGCCGCCGAGGACGTTGCGGCGGTAGAAGTACACGTTGGCGTTGGCGAACACGCCCTGCGCCTTCTTGTGCACGCACTCCTCGTAGAGATGCCGGGCCACCTCGACGCCGATCAGGTCGCTCTCGCGCAGCGCCGGATCCCGGTCGGCCATCTCCAGCACCGCGCCCGCGCCGCAGCCGATGTCGACGATCCGGCCCGGCCGGACGTGCTCGTGCACGAGCCTCCACTTGCGCTGAGCGCTGTCCGCGAACGCCTCCGCGTACGTGCGGTAATCGCGGGTCGGGGTGAGCCCGCCCTCGTCGCCGACCACCGGGTCGTTGACCACCGAACGCACCGTCTCCACCAGGCGGTACCGCTCGTAGACGTCGACGGTGGCCGGATGGGCCAGGTCACGCCAGGCCGGGTCGCCCGCGGCCAGCCGCAGCAGCACGTCCCAGGGCCGTTCCGGCGCCGGGTCCTGGCCGGCCTCCACGAGGTCGATCCCGAACCCGAGCCGCTCATACAGGGCCGCCACCGCCGGCGTGGAACAGGCCACCACGGTGTTGCCCGGATGCAGGCCGAGCCCGGTCGCCACCGCGATGTTCTTCAGCGTGACCTCGGCGAACCGGTCGGTCGGCGCGGTGTCGAAGACCGGCACGACGACCGAGCGCAGCCCGGTCTGCACGCTGAACCGCTCGATCGCCGCCTCCCGCCGGTGATACGGGACGGGGTTGCGCTTGGTGTTCTCGTGGTTGGCCGAGGTGACCGCCCAGACCACGGTCCCTTCCCCGCCGCCGCAGAGCCGGCCGAGGTGCTCGGCCTGGAACCGGGTCAGCAGGTGATGGCGGCCGGGGAAGAGGACGTATTCGCTGCTCATCGCGGTGGACAATACCCCCGGGGCGTCAGCGCTTCCAGGTGTAGGTGCTCAGGTAGCGGACGTTGCCGACCTTGTCGTTGGCGCGCAGCTGGACCTTGATGGTCTTGCCGTACGCCGCGGTGTTGACCTTGAAGGAGTACCCCGAGGTCCAGTCCCACTGCGCCAGCTTGCCGTTGATCCACAGCTCGACCCGGGAGACGCCGGCGGCGTCCGAGGCCTTCGCCGTGACGGTGACCGTGCCCTTCACCTTGGCGTTGTTCTTCGGTCCCGAGGCCCAGGTCAGCGTCGGCGCGAGGTTGTCGGCGACCACGTTGCGGTTCAGGATGCCCGTGTTGCCGGCCCGGTCGATGACCTTCCACTGCAGCTTCACCGTGCGGTTCAGGGTGCCGCTGTTGTAGTTGATCGAGAACGGCGCGCTGTAGTCGCTGGCCACGTACTTGCCGTCGGCGTAGAGCCCGGCCCGGATCGCGCCGGAACCGCCCGGATAGTCGCCGCCCGCGTCGGTGATGTTGCTTGCCGTCACCGTCACCGTGCCGCGGAAGCGCTGCATGTAGCTCGGCGTGGTGGCGCCGACCACCGGCGGGGTGGCATCGACCTTGAGCACCGCCCGGTCGGCGCGAACCTCGCCGTACGCCAGCCACTTGTCCGTGGCGGCCGGAGCGGTGGCGCTGCTGGTCAGGGCGTTCTCGATGCTCCACTGGTTGGCCGCGGCGGTACGCGACTTCACCAGCCCGGCCACGCCCGAGACCAGCGCCGTCGAGAAGGAAGACCCGCAGACCTGCCGCCTGAAGCCGACTGTGGTGAGCGCGGCGGCGCAGTACGGCGCGGCCAAATCCACCCAGGTCGCCCCGAAGTTGGCGCCGGCGACGCCGTCCGGGTCGTCGGACTTCAGGTACCGCCCGCCGGACGAGTTGGTGCCGGACACGGCCAGGACGCCGGCGTTCGCGGCCGGGTAGTACTTCACGCTGCCGTACGCGTCGTTGCCGGCGCTGGCCAGGACGACGGCGCCCTTGCCGCGGGCGTAGTCGACGGCGCTCTGCAGCAGTTCCCCGGCGTCCGGGGTGCCCGGCTGGACCGGGGCGCCGAACGACAGGTTGATGATGCGGGCGCCCTGGTCGGCGGCGTACGTGATGCCCTGGGCCACCTCGCTCTCGAACGCCGTGCCCCGCTTGTCGAGCGCCTTGACCGGCAGGATCTTGCAGGTCGGGCAGGCCGCCTTGACCAGCGACGCGACGGCCGTCCCGTGGCCGTCCGTGCTGTCGTCGCCCGCGTCCGCCGGGTTCGGCGCGTTCTCCACCACGTTCACGCCCGGCAGGACCGCACCGGCCAGGTCGCCGACCGGCGTGACACCGGTGTCCACGACCGCGACGGTCTGGCTGCTCCAACCGGTGCCGGACCTGAGCGCATCCGGCACTCCGAGCTGTGCCAGCGCGTCCCAGGCGGCGGTCACCAGGTGCGATTCCGTCGGCTCGGGCTCCGGCGCGGTCGAAGACTCGGTGGGGTGACCGACCGGATTGTTCGGATCCTCGCCGATCGTGGGCTCGACCGCCGGGCTGGAGACCTCCGAGGGCGACGGCGTGCCCGGAGTCGCCGGACTCGGCCCGGCCGGCTCGGACTCCTCCAGGCTCGGCGCCTCGCCGGCCTCCGTGCCCGGCGCCTCGCCGGCCTCGGTGCCCGGCTCGGCAAGGGCCGAGACCTTGCGGTCCAGCTGTACGAACGCGACGCCGTCCTGGTCACGCAGCCGTGCCGCGACCTTCGCCGCGTCATCCTCCGAAACGAGGAGGGTGCGGGCACCGAGCCGGTCGAGCCGGCCCTTGGTCTTCAGCCGGTAGCCCTTGTCGGCGAGTTCCTCGGCCGTGTCCTGCCGCCCGGCCGCCTCGAGGCCGACGATCAGCCGGACGTCCGGGTCGGTGTCCGCGAACGCCGGAACGGTGATGCCGGCCGCCACCACGGCCACCACCCCGAGCAGACTGATCTTCAGCCGCCGGCTGTCCCGCCGCCGTGCGGTCCGCGCGGCGGACCGGTAGACGGTCATCGGGCCGCCTCGACCTGGATCTCGGCGAGCCCGACGTTGCGGGTGGTGGCGCTGACCTTGGTCGCCGTGAAGGTCATCTCGGTGACGGTGCGCTTCGTGAAGGTCACGGTGAGCGGCGTGCCGTAGTTGGGCAGGGACGGCACAACAACCGAGCTGCCGTCGCTGAACGTCAGCTTGCCCCCGGTGACCTGGTCGCTGCCGTTCGACCGGTCGTAGAGAACCACCTTGCCGACGCTCTGCGGCTTGAGCCACTTGAGCTTGAGCCAGCTCCCGGCCCTACCGCCGGCGGTCGCCCACTCGCGGTTGGTGGGGAAGCCGGCGCCGGCCGTGTAGCCGTCCACGGCCTTGGCCGCCTGCTGGCTGGCCGTCGCGTTCTGCGACGAGGCGCTCACCGTGGCCTGCGGCGCGACCGAGGTCGCGTACGTCTGCATCTCGGCGAGGCCGATGTTCTTCGTCGTCGCTGACACCCCGGCGACCGTGAACTTCAGGCTCCACACCGTACGCGGGGGAAAGCTGACGACCTTGCCCTCGCCGGTGTTCGGCAGCGCGCCCACGTTGACGGAGCTGCCGTCGCTGAACGTCAGCTTGCCGCTGGTGACCTGGTCGCCGGCGTTCGGGCGGTCGTAGAGGACCACCTTGTCGATGGTCTGCACATTGGCGAACCGGCCGTAGATCCAGCTACCGGCCTTCCCGCCGGCGGTGGTCCACTCGTTCCCCGTCGCGACCGGGTCGCCGCTGGTCAGGCCGTCGACGGCCTTGGCGACGTTGGTGCCCGAGGAGGCCGAGAGGGCCGCGAGCGGCATCACGTTCCGGCCGCCGCCCTGCTCGCCGGCGTTGCGGTACTGCCGGAACGAACGGATGTCGTACGCCCCGTTGCGGCACGCCCCGGTGGTCTGGCACACCTTCGAGTCGTGCACCGCGTACGCCATGAAGACGTCCATCTTGCGGTCGTCGACGGCGTAGAAGACGTTGGTCGGCAGGCTGTCCACGCCGTACGCCATGAAGGCGCCGATGCTGTGCGGCGTCAGATACTTCCGGTGCGCGTCGAAGGTGAGGTACGCGGCGGCCCGGTGGTCGCTGTGGTCCGCGCCGATGTTCTTGTCGGAGTAGTCCAGCGTGTGGATGGTGTCCGGCTGGAACGTGTTCATGACGCCGAGCAGCATCTCGGTCAGCCCGGCCTTGGTGTACGTGTTGACCCCGTCCACCGACGAGATCTTCGGGAGCGCACCCTGGTACAGCTCCATCAGGCTCTCGCCGTTGTTGGCCGGGAACCCGCCGCCACCACCGTCCGGCGAGCGAACGAACGCGAGCGCCACATCCGGGCGGCCGGCCAGGCTCTCATACCGAACGGCGTAGGCACCGAAAGTGACCGTCTTCGAGGCCCACTCGTTCTCGGCGTCGGCCATCAGCGCGTACGCGGCCCGGGGTCCGTTCTCCCGCTCCTGCCAGTAGGCCGAACCCGCACCGGCGTCGCCGGCCGTCATGAAGACCGTCAGGGTGCACCGGTAGGCATCGATGTCGCGCTGGACTTCCGGGTTCATGAAGAGCAGGTCGTCGTCCTGGTGCGCGACGACGTTGAGAACCCGGCCACGGGAGCAGCCGGAGGTGTCCAGAACCCCGCCGCTGGCCTGGATGGTGACCAGGGTTGCGCCGAGTAGTGCGGTGACTCCGGCGAGTGTGCCAGCCAGTCGCCTTTGCCGTTTTGATAGGTATTTGCCCAGCACGCGATTCCCCGAAGATCGACATTGAACGCGCGCGAACTGTACATGATCTACGAAACTGAAGCGGGGACCACAATGGACGGTCGATCATTTGGCAATCACATCTTGATGGCTCGCGTCGGCGTCTAGAGCGCCCCGTTAGATCACCTTTTCTCCCTTGATTCAGGTCGGCACGAAACTCTCGTCGGCCGACTCGACGCTCACGGTCTTGACGCCGGTCGCGGCGACGGCGGCGAGCCGCGCCGCTGGATCGTGTTATGTGCGGATTGTGGGTAATTGGGCCGCCGTATCGGCTTCGCGGCAGCATCCGCCCCGGTAGCTGATAGAGCCGTTGTCGCAGCACTTCCCCCAGTGCGACGTCGTGGAGCAGGTGAGCTGTTCGGCGAATCGGTCGGCCCGGGGACCTCTCCTCGTCTGTCCTCGTCCGGTGCGGCGCTTCGACAGCTTCTCCGGGGACATTTCGGTCGGCTGTGCCAGGTCCTCGAAGTCGATGCGCTGGGCCAAGCCGGCCCTTCCCTGCTCGTCGAGCCACCCTCGTCGCCAGGGCAAACCCGTCGCCGGTACGAAGATTGCGGACCGGCCCGGCAGTGGGTCATACCGCGCAGGCCGCAATCAAGTCGGGTGCCGTCCGACCGCTGCGGCGGGTGTCGACGGCGAGGATCCGCCGAAACACCACATCGGACGGTCCCTGCGGTTGGTGGCTGGTGTCCATCCCGCACGGGTGTCCCTCAAGTGATGCACATCACTGTTACGTGATCAACTGCGTGTCCGTGATGATCGATTTCGATTGTTATCACGGCATGGCGCGCTCCATGATCGATGCCCTAGTGTTCCCGGCGCTGCCAACACACATCGATCCGGGGGGCGTTATGTGGCGGAGGTTTCTGCCTGCATGTTTTGCGGCAGGCTTGGTCGTTGGCTATGTGATAGCGCCGCACACCGCACAGGCCGCAGCCGCGGCGTGCGATGAACTCGCCGGTACCGAGACGGCCGCCATCCAGTTGGCGGCGGGATGCGGCAAGCCAGTCGCGGTTGACGCCTCCCGAACCGAGTTTTCTCAGGTCATCGCGCAACCGGATGGACGCCTGACGTTCGAGTCGTCGGTCGTCCCCGAACGGGCCCGGCGCGGTTCCGGATGGGCCGACGTCGACCTGTCCCTCAAGCCCGACAGCGACGGCCGGCTGCGCCCCGCGGTGTCGGTCGCAGACGTCGCCTTCTCGGCCGACGGCACCGGGCCTCTGGCCACGCTCACTCGCGCCGGGCGGACCATGACGATGTCGTGGCCGGGCAAGCTGCCCGCGCCGACAGTCTCGGATTCTTCGGCCACCTATGCGAACGTTCTTTCCGATGTGGACCTGGTGGTTCGGGCGACGGAGACCGGGTTCACCCACACCCTCGTAATCAAAACGGCGGCCGCCGCGACCCAGTCCGCCGTGAGGGAGATCCGGTTCAGGTTGGGCGGCGACGCCCAAGTCAGGTCGGGCGGCGGAATGCTGCGCGCCTTCGGCGCCGGATCCGTCCTCGCCTCGACCGAGCCGGCACTGATGTGGGATTCGCGCCCTGCGCCCGCGGTTCAGTCCCCGCTGGCACGGGGCACAACGCGGATGCAGCCGAGGTCGACGCACGAGGGCGCCGGTGACGCGGCCCGACTGGCGCCGGTGTCGGTCAACCTCTCCGGCCATGACCTCGTGTTGCGTCCCGACGCCAAACTACTCAAGGACGCGGCTTTCCCGCTCTACGTCGACCCGGCGTGGTCGGTCTACAAGGCCAAGTGGGCGTACGCGACTGACAACGGTTCGTCGAACACCGACTACTCCTCCGCCCGGGTCGGCAAGAACCCCGACACCGGCGCCCTCTACAGGTCGTTCTTCCAGTTCCCGACCACCGCTAACGGGGTGGCACTCAAGGGCAAGCACATCGAGTCGGCGCGGGTCGAGATGAACCTGGACCACTCCTGGTCCTGCGACAGCACGGTCACCTCGATGTACGGGACCTCGGCGATTAACGCCACAATGAAGGCCAGTTGGTCGGTCATGAAGCTGAACCGGTTCCTGGACACCGCCTCCGGCCATGCCAACCAGGCAGGCGGTTGTGACTCATTCCAGGGCGACATGAAGATGAACTTCTCCGGTGCAGCGGTCACCAAATTCGCGCAGGACGGGGCAACCGGCAGCTGGACAGCGCTCGCCTTCGGCTTCACGGCCCGAGCCGATGACGGCACCGGTGAGTCGACCCAGAACCGGTGGAAGAAGTTCCACCCCAACGACGCCAGGCTCTTCATCGACTACGACACCCGGCCGACCGCGCCGACGTACCCGCAGGTGGCTACCGTGGGCTGTACCTCCGGTGCGGTGACCATCGGCACGCTGACCCCGACGTTCTCCGCGGTATTTCCGGACGCCGACAAATCCGATTCATTGACCGCAGCGTTCGAGTGGATCGAGGTACCGGCCGCGGGAATGGGCTCGGTGACCGACACCTCGCCGACCCGCAAGACCGCGCCGCCGAACAAGACATCGGTCACCCCAGGTGCCCGGGCCACCAGCGCTACGGTCACCGCGGTCAAGAACAAGACGTACGCCTTCCGTGCCAAGGCGACCGACAAAACACCCTACTTTCAGGTCAGCCCTTGGTCCGCGTGGTGTCAGTTCAAGGTGGACACGACCGTGCCGACGGTGACCGCGTCGGTGGTGACACTGCCGGCCGGAGCGGGCCAGAAGGGACGCATCCGGATCCAGTCGACCTCGCCGGATGTGACAAAGTTCCAATACGGCTGGGACGCCGCGACCAAACCGGTCACGGCGTCGGGCACCAACCCGAAGTACGCCGAGGTGGACGTCACCGCGCCGCGCTTCGGCACCAGTGTGTTGCTGGTCAAGGCCATCGACTCCACCCTGAACGAGGGCAACGGTTCGGTGGAGGTCGGCGTCGTCGGCCGGCCGTCCACGGCGGTCGCCAGGTGGGGCCTGGAGACCTACCCGGGCGTGACCGAGCCGACCGCGCTGGCCGACCGGATGCCGGCGCCGGTCGACTCCCCGCTGACCTCAGCCAACGTGAGCTGGACCAGTGACCTACGCATGAAGGAGGGCAAGACCGCCACCTTCAACGGCACCTCATCCGCCGCTACCACCACGTCTGCGCTGGTGAACACGACCGGCTCGTTCAGCGTCGCCGGTTGGGTCCGGCTCGAAGCCCTGCCGGGCACCGACATGAAGTTCGCCACGCAGGAAGGCCCCGACGCGGCCGGATTCGAGATCGGAGTCCGTCGTAGCGGCAGCCCACTGGTCCCGTACTGGTCGTTCCTGATGAAGGACAACAGCGCGCAGTCGGGCACCACCGTCGCCGCCATGTCGCCGACCGCCATCACCGCGGCGAACGTGGGTCGGTGGACGCACGTGGCTGGGACCTTCGACGCGGCCGAGAAGAAGCTCCGCCTCTACGTCGACGGGGTGCTGGTAGCCCAGGTTGACCGCACGGCTACGCCGTGGCCGGCGACGGGCAAGTTCGCGGTGGGCCGCGGATTCGGCTCCGGCGCGGGCGGCAACTTCTGGAACGGATCGATCGCGGATATCCAGGTCTTCGACCGGGTGCTCGTGGCGCTGGACTTCACCGGCCAGTTGGCTTCCGACCCCACGTCCGGCGGATTCGACGAGCCGGGGATCCTCACTCCGGCCCAGGTCGGCGGGTGGAACTTCGAGGCGGCGTATCCCTGCTTCGTCAACGACCTGCGGGACACCTGCGAGGCGCCGGATACGACCACGGCGTGGGGCCGGTGGCTGGCGCTGAGCCGGGGGTCCGACATCGCGGCTGGTCGCTCTGCCAGCAACCAGGGCATGTGGCTCGACGACCGGTACTTCCCGGCAGACGACGGCACCTCCGCTGAGACCACCGACGAATACGGCCGCAGCGCCGTGAAGACCGGGACCATCCCGCCCGACAATGACGGCAACGAGTTCACGCAGTGGCAGGACAAAACGGTGCTACGCACCGACCAGTCGTTCACGGTGTCGGCTTGGGCGATGCTCGGCGACGACGAGGGAGGCAATCGCGCCGTCGTCGCGCAGCGTGGTGCACACGAGAGCTCGTTCTGCCTGAAGTACGACGCGGACACCGGCAAGTGGGAGTTCGTGGTCGCCGCGCAGGATGCCGCCTCCACTACCTTCCACGGCGTCCAGTCCAGCTCGGTTGCCGAGCCAGGGTCGTGGACCAATCTGGTCGGCGTCTATGACGCGGGCCGTAAGCAGATCCGGATCTACGTCAATGGGACGCTCGCGGGCTGGGAGCCCTTGGGGTTCACCCCGTTCAACTCGACCGGGTCGCTTCTCGTGGGGCGCACCCAATATCACGACGCGCTAGTGGATCAGTGGAACGGCGGCATCGACGACGTCGCGGTGTACCAGGGCGCGATGAATGACGCCGTGACTTCCGCGAGGTTCGACGCGCAGGCGGCCGACCTCTCCGGCGCAAACGTGCTCGCGGTGGACCAGACGCTGCACGAGCGCGAGGCGCTTCGGTCCAACAGCGGCACCTACCAGCTGTGGATGCAGGAGGACGGCAATCTCGTGCTCTACGAGAACGACACCGCGATCTGGTCCACCAACACCACCGCAAATCCCGGCGCCTCGCTGATCATGCAGGGTGACGGCAACCTCGTGCTCTACAGCAGTGCCAAGACCATGTTGTGGTCGACCGGAACGTACGACACGACCGCCGATCGGCTGGTCCTGTACGACGACGGCGATCTGGCACTTCTCGATGCGGCTGGCCAGGTCGTGTGGCGGCGATGACGGACATGTCGACTCAAGGGGGACAGGGAATG
The DNA here is from genome assembly GCF_040648555.1 of Actinoplanes sp. NPDC049118. Taxonomy (NCBI): domain Bacteria; kingdom Bacillati; phylum Actinomycetota; class Actinomycetes; order Micromonosporales; family Micromonosporaceae; genus Actinoplanes; species Actinoplanes sp. NPDC049118. The sequence goes on along the minus strand of NZ_JBEZDY010000051.1, from coordinate 18,064 downwards.
TTCGTACGGTCGGCTGGTGCGCGACGTAGGCGTTTGCGCAGGTGGTTCTCCGGATCGCTGGCCACCGCCGTGGTCTTGTCACTGGTCGCGACCGCGCCGGCGCCGGCGGCCTCGGCGGCGGAGAAGTCGAAGCCGGGTAAGCCACAGGCGGAGAAGCTGGACCGCGACGGCGGACCGGTCTCCGGTAGCCGTGCCTGGACGCAGAGGAAGGTTCGGGACACGCCGGTTGCACCTCCGGTGTGGCCGAAGGCGGCTACCGCGCACGTCGACCTTTCCGCCGCGGTCGCCGCCCGATCAGCGGCGGCCACCCGCCGGGTCAAGGCCGGCGATCTCCCGGTATTTGTGGGTGATGCGCCGGGTGCCGCGGGTGCCCGGCTGTCCAAAGTCGACGTGCAGGTGGTAGACCGCAAAGCCGTTCCGGCCACATGGCGGGACGGCCTGATGATGCGGGTGAGTGCACCGGGCGGTGCGACCGCCGGCATCGCGAGGCTTTCGGTTGACTACAGCGGATTCAAGAAGGCATACGGCGCCGACTGGGCCTCACGTCTGAAGCTGTGGCGAGTGCCGCAGTGCGCGCTGACCACGCCGGAGGCGTCGGCCTGCCGATCGGTGCCGCTATCGACGACTCTGGACGAGTCTGCCGGGCTCGCCTCGGCGACGGTGAGCGTCGACGCGGACAGCACCGCCCCGGCGGCGGTGTCCGCCGCCCGGTCCTTCGTGGCACTGGCCGCGGCGGCGTCCGGTTCGGATGGTGACTTCGGCGCCACCGGCCTGGCCGCGTCCTCGACCTGGTCGGCAGGCGGCAACTCGGGCGACTTCTCCTGGTCCTACCCGGTGCGCGTCCCACCGGCCACCGGCCCGGCGCCCCAACTGTCGCTGTCCTACTCCTCGTCGGCGGTGGACGGCCGGTCCGAGGTGACCAACAACCAGCCGTCCTGGATCGGTGAGGGCTTCGAGTACTCGCCCGGGTACATCGAGCGCCGCTACGTGCCGTGTGCCGAGGACTCGAAGAACGGTGCGAACAGCACTAAGTCGAGCGGCGACCAGTGCTGGCGGTCGGAGAACGCGACGATGAGCCTCAACGGCCGCGGCGGCGAGTTGATCTTCCAGACCGGCAAGGGCTGGCACAACCGAGCCGAGGACGGCTCAAAAATCGAGAAGCTGACCGGCGCCTCAAATGGCGATGCCGGTGACGCGGCGTACGGCGACGTAGGGGAGCATTGGAAGGTCACCACCACCGACGGCACGCAGTACTTCTTCGGTCTCAACGACCTGCCCGGCGAGACGTCGGCCACCAACTCGACGCTGACCGTTCCGGTGTTTGGCAACCACTCTGGCGAGCCCTGTCACGCGACCGCGTTTACGTCATCGGACTGCAAGCAGGCCTGGCGCTGGAACCTGGACTACGTCGTCGATGTGCGCGGTAACACCATGTCGTTCTGGTACGGCAAGGAGACCAACAAGTACGCGCAGAACGCGACCGACTCCTCCGACGTCACCTATGACCGTGCCGGGTACCTGACCCGGATCGACTACGGGACCTACGATCGCACCCAGGCCGCGCACGGCGTCACCGAACGTAACGTCAATCCGTACGCCCAGGTGGTCTTTGAGCCCGACATGCGGTGCTTCTCCGACTGCGGCAGCGAGTCGGCGCCGAAGACCGCCAACTGGAAGGACACGCCCTGGGATCAGGAGTGCAAGGAGAGTGCGACGTCCTGTTCGGGTAAGTACTCGCCGACCTTCTGGACCGCCAAGCGGCTTAAGTCGATAACCACAAAGGTGTGGGACACCAGCGTCTCGCCGGCCCGTTGGCAGGACGTGGACAGGTGGGTGCTGAACCACACGTTCTCGGCGACCGCCGACTCCACACATACCGGCCTCTGGCTTGAACGGATCGACCACGCCGGCCTGGTCGGTGGTGAGACCAGCCTGCCGCCGGTCACCTTCGAGGCGGTATCGATGGCCAACCGCGTGCTGACCGAGAACGGTTCGGCCGACAACTGGCTGCGGATATCCAGCATCGTCACCGAGACCGGCGCCCGCATCAAGGTGGACTACTCGGAGCCCGAATGCACGGCAGGCATCGTGAAGACGCTGGAGCCGCAGTCCAACACGCGACGCTGCTATCCGGTGCTGGTGACTGACCCGAACGACCCCACCGGGGAGAAGCTGGTCGAGCAGTGGTGGCACAAGTACGTTGTCACGCACGTCGCGGAGGACGACCTGCAGGTGCCGACTGGGCACCCGGCCCCGACCAAGCACACCCGCTACCAGTATGAAGGCGATCCAGCCTGGCACTATGCGGACGACGACGGTCTCGCCAAGCCCGACCGCAAGACCTGGGGCCAGTGGCGTGGCTACTCCGAGGTCCGCACCCAGGTCGGCGATGAGGTCAACACTCGTACGTTGACTGTCACGAAGTTCCTACGCGGCATGCACGGGGACCGGGCTGCGCCGTCCGGCGGCACCCGCACAGTTCCAGCCCCCGCCTCAGTCGGTTCAGAGACCGTCTATGACGAGGACCAGTTCGCCGGGCAGATTCGCGAGCAGATCGTCTTCAACGGTGTCGACACGAAGCCGGTGTCAAAGACGGTGAATGTGCCGTGGCGCTCCAACCCGACGTCCAGCCGTACGAAGAACGGCGACACGGTCGAGGCCCGCTACGTCAACACGGCGGTCACCTATTCGTCGGATGCGCTGGGCGTGGACGGCAGCCGGGGCTGGCGTACATCCAGCGGTCGCAAGAGTCTCGACCAGACGTACGGAACGGTGAACTGGTCGCAGAACGACGGTGACATCGCCAGGACAGGCGACGAGAAGTGCGTCTCGTACACGTATAACCGCAACATCGGCAAGAATCTGACGCAGACGGTCAGCCGTACCCTCACCACGGCGCTCCCCTGCGGAACCGCGCCGTCGGACGTCAACTACGTCATTTCCGACGCACGCAGCTACTACGACGGGGCCACCAGCCTCACCACGCCACCGACGTACGGCTCGGTCACCAAGACTGAGCAGCTCAAGGACTGGATGGCGGAGACCGGCACGGTGTGGCAGAAGGCATCAGAGTCCACGTACGACAGTGCCGGCCGCGCCAGGACGACGACGGATATAAAGGGCAACCTTACCGAGACGACCTACACCCCGGCGGTGGGCGGGCCCATCACCAAGGTCAGCACAAAGAATGCCCTAGGCTGGACGACGAGCATACAGTCCAACCCGTACTGGGGTTCGGCCACCAAGCAGTACGACGAGAACAGCCGGCTCAACGCGGACGTGGACTACGACCCGCTAGGCCGGGTGTCGCGGGTGTGGCAGCTGGGATGGACCCGGGCGGCCAATCCCGACAAGCCGAACGCGCAGTATGAGTACAAGTTCGCGCCGGACCGGAATGCGTACCCGTACATCAAGTCGCAGACGCTGAACGCCGACGGCAATTACATGACGCAGTACGAGATCATGGACGCCCTGCTGCGGCCGCGGCAGACCCAGTCGTATTCGCTGGGCGGCGGTGGCGACCGAGTGGTCACCGACACCATCTACGACGAGTTCGGCCGGGCAGCCACCTCCTACGGCGCACACACCGAACCGGGCGCGGCGTCTGGCACCCTCTGGTCGGAGCCGGAGTGGTCGGTGCCGTCGGTCGATAAGAATCTCTACGACCGGGCGGGCCGCGTCACCAACGCGATCTTCCTGAGTGGCGACGGGGTCAGTAACGTCGTGGAGCAGCGACGCACCGTCACCGCGTACGAGGGCGACCTCACCAGGGTGACCCCGCCGGTGGGTGGCACACCCACCACCACGGTGACCGACATCGACGACCAAGTCGTGGCGCTGCGGCAGCACACCACAGCGTCCGGCGTCAACGGGGCGTATGTCGAGACTAAGTACTTCTTCAACCGCAAGGACCAGCAGGTCGAGGTCGTCGACCAGGCCGGAAATGAGTGGAGCAGCGCCTACGACGCTAAGGGGCGGCTTGTCCGCAGCACCGACCCGGATAAAGGCAGCACCCTGACCGCCTATAACGACTACGACGAACTGGAGAGCACGACCGACGCCCGTGGCGAGAAGCTGTTCTACACATACGACAAGATCGGTCGTAAGAAGCAGGTCCGCGACGACTCGGCGACCGGGCCGCTGCGCACCGAGTGGAAGTACGACAGCCTCTATGGAGGCCAGACCGGCTTCAACGGGCAGCTCACCCAGGCTGTCCGGTACGAACCGGCCGGGTCGGCCAACGCGTACAAATGGCAGGTGCGCGGCTTCAACGCCCGCTACCAGCCGACCGGCGTCAACCATGTGATCCCCGGGACCGAGACCGGCCTCGACGGCACATACATCTATGCGTACAAGTACTCCGATGTGACCGGGGCGCAGACCTCGATGTCGTATCCGGCGGCTGGCGGCCTCGTCACCGAGGAATTGACCACCGACTACGACAGCGCAACCGGCCTCCCGGCCCGCCTCGACACCAGCCTGACCGGATCGGTCGGCACGATGGCTACGGCGTCCTACACCGCGTACGGCGAGCGGTCCGGCTCGACTTACAAGATGCCGGACGGCAAGTGGGTCCAGGACTTCGTCTATCGCGACGAGGGCACCCGACGGATCTCCCGCACCACGGTCAAGCGGGAGACCGTGGCCGGCACGATCTCCGACCGCAACTACTCATACGACGAGGTCGGCAACATCTCCTCGATCGAGGACAAGCCCGAGGTAGGCGAGGCTGAGAAGCAGTGCTTCCGTACCGACCCGCTCGGGCGTCTGACTAGCGCCTGGACGCCGAAGACGACGATCGACTGCAAGACAGGTCCCGCCGTCGCCGACTTGGCTGGCCCGGCGCAGTATTGGCAGGACTGGACGTTTGACTCCACCGGCTCGCGGCTGACCGAGACCAGCCACGTGACGGCCGGAGCCACCCTGCGGGAATACACGGTGCCGAAGGGCGGGAAGGACATAGTCCGGCCGCACGCGGTCACCGGAATGACCACCACCCTGCCGGGCAAGGCGGCCACCACCACCGAGTACAGGTACGACGACAGCGGCAACATGATCTGTCGGCCGGTCGCTGGCAGCACCGGCAACGACTGCGACACCAACGCGAACAGCCAGACCCTTGGGTGGGACTCCGAAGGTGAGCTCGCCACGGTCACGGCCGGGGGAAGCGCGGTCGAGAGCAATGTCTACGACGCCGAAGGCGGCCGGCTCATCCGGCGTGACTCGACCGGCACCACGCTCTACCTGCCGGGCCAGGAAATCCGCAAACAGGGCGGTTCCACGATCGGCACCCGCTATTACACGTTCGCGGGCACGATCTGCGGTTCCCGCAAAGCATCCTCGGCGATCACCGACCTGACCTGGCTGTTCGCCGACCACCAGGGCACACAGCAGATCGCCGTCAACGCCGGTACGCAGGCGGTGACCATCCGGCGGCAGACCCCCTACGGGGCGACGCGCGGCACCAACCCGGACTGGGTCAACGGCAAGGGCTTCGTAGGCGGCGACAACGACCCGAGTGGCCTGGTCAACATCGGCGCCCGCCGGTACGACACGATGCTCGGCCGGTTCATCTCCGTCGACCCGGTGATGGACCTGGGCGATCCGCAACAGTGGAACGCGTATTCCTACGCCTACAACAGTCCGGTCAGCCACGCCGACCCCACCGGCGAGGACCCGTGCCCCGGCGGCGGTGGCGGCTGCTACTACGACGGCACGACCACCGCGCGCGACGGCGTCACCAAGGCAAGCATGGACAAAGCCATGAAGCTCAGTGACCAGTACGTTGGCGAGATCAAGCGTCAGAAGACCGTGGAGCGGGAGGCGGAGCAGGCCGCGCAGCAGCGGGCCGCGCAGCAGCGCGCGCGCAAGGCGAAGGAGTGCCAGGCCAGCTTCTGGTGCCGTCAGGGCCGGAAGGTGAAGAACGCCGGCGCGGCGACCATGGACTTCATGGCGAAGCATGCCGATGTGGTGGGCGTGGTCGCCGGCGTGGTCGTCGGGCTGGGCTGCACGGTGCTTACCGGCGGTGGCGGAGCGGTCCTCTGCGGTGCGCTGGGCGGTGCGGTCACCGGGCTGGTGACTGCCGGCCTCGAGTGCTACGGCGGTGACAAGAGCAAGTGCGGGGCCGGCAACCTGATCAAGGAGACGGCAATCGGCGCCGGACTGGGCGCGGCGGGCGGCATATTCGGTGCGGCGGGCGGCGGGCTGATAAAGGGCGGCCTAAGCGGGGCGAAGGCGGCGGTGACCTCGCTGCCGAAACAGGCCCTCGGCGCCGTGCGGGAAGTGCTCCCGCAGCAGGCGAGCATGGCGATCGGAGGTTCCGCCAAGGCGAACGCCAGCTCGTTCGCTCGCGCGACGGCCTCGACCTGGGGACTCGACGTGAGCCGCGCGGGCGGCGGCGCGCTGGGTCACATTAAGATTGCCGCCGACACGGCGCGCCTGATGGTCAAGGGCGGGCTGTCCGTCGACGGTGCTCTCGGTGCGGTCGCCGGCGGGTTGGCGCCGACGACCAACAGCGATCTCCAGGAACTCATGGCAGAAGGACCTTCGTATCATCCGATCAACACGCCGGTTCAGGTTCTCGGCGGATTCCTGGGAGGAGCGTTCTCCTGATAGATCGACCCACCGAAGCCGCCTACACCCGGAAGATCAGGCTCCGGGAGGAGTCGGCGTGGCGGCGGCACGGGCCGGTCGGATACCGGCTCGTGAAGCTGTTCCGACTCGTCGTCCTGCTTGCCGCGGCCTACCTCTCGACGATCGCGGTCAACACGTTGGTCGCGTTCTATCCGGGCACGGGTTCCGTCGGGGCGCAGGGCCCGGACGAACGCGCGGTCCACGTGCGGGTCGAGAGCTGCGAGCGCGTCGGGCCGCTGCATGACCGGCGGCTCGGCTTCTGGTGGGTTTGCCGGGTTCGGCTGCCGGAGGGCGGACAGGCCGAGGTCGATCGGTCGATTCTCACGAAGGCCGACGTCGACAAGACTGTCGAGCTGCACGAGGCCTGCTTCGATCCGCCGGAGGCCCACTGCAATCTGGGCAAGGAAGCCAGCGCCGGGGGGCAGATCTATGCCGGAGTGTTGTATTACCTCGGATGGTTCCTGTTCATCGGCCTCCTGTTGTGGGCATTCACTTGCCTGCTGGCGGCGGTGGGCGGGGCATCCCGGTTTGTAGGTTTCATTGATTGGTGGCAGCGAAAAATTGTGAGAGGCCGGTAATGATCGACGCGGACAGGTACCTGAAGGGCGTGGAGGAGCGGCTCAACGCCGACGGCTGCGCGGTGACCCACGAGAAGCTCGGCTTGGTCGGGTACAAGTCCCAGATGCGGGCCCTCGTGCGGGGTCACATCTTCCTGGTCGCGGCGAAGGCCGGCGCTATCGACGAGGCCGCCATGAGTGAGTTCGCCGCCGAGGCCGTCAACCTGGCCGTCGAGCGCAAGGGGCAATGGCGCGGTTTCCAGTCTGGCGTGGTCGTGCTGCCGGTGATGGTGGCGGAAAGCGCCGATCAGGGTGCCGTGGCGATCACTCAGCGTCCCCACCAGCTCAACCTTGGCGGTTTTGCGGTCCTGGCTCAGCCCGCCGTCGTCGACCTCGCCGCCGGCAAGTCCCACACCTTCCGCGGCACCCGCATCTGGGGCTACGCCTTCAACGCCCTGATCAAGAAAAAGCTGGCGCTCTATCTCCCCGACCCCGCCTGAACGGCCCCGTGTCTCGTGGCCTTGGGATCAATGCGGCCGGTTTGTGGACAGGCGTTGTTGACGGCTTCCTCCCCATGGCCTGATGGTCATGGGGAGGAAGCTCCAGGGCGGCACCGAAGAGGTACCCCGACGACCTGCGGGCACGTGCTGACACTGCGGCCGCTTCGCGGTCGCGCTCCTGCTACGAGGTCCGGGGCATCGGCGAGTCGACCTTCTATCAGCGGGTTAAGCAGGCCGAACTGCCGTGCGACCGGGACATGGTCGATCTCGGCCTGATCTCGAACTTCCACTAGATCTGGGAGACCTCGGGGGCACATGCCGGCGCCGGACCTGGTCAACCGGCCGTTCACCGCTGCCGGCCCGAACCGCCTGTGAACCGCCGACGCCACCCAGATCCGGTGGGTGAAGGCGTGTTCTGGCCTGTCGCCGTTCGGGACATGTTCGTCGGATCATGGGCTGGAAGCCTTCGACCGCCGCGGCACCGACCTGATCCTGGCCGCACTCGAGTGCGGCAGCTGGTCCCGGGGTGTCCCCGAGTGCCAGCTGATCCACCACAACTCCCCACGAGAAGACTGCGGTGCAGTGCAGTGCATCAGCGTGCCGATGAGGGCCTGTTCCTCGGATGCAGAAATGCTCGCAGCCGGTCGGGCTTGTACCTGTTGAGAATGTCGAACCTCGTCCCGCGCGTCGCCCCACTCGGCCCGAACCTGGTGATACCAGAAGTCAATATCTCGACCGGCCATGCGCCGTTCCTATACCGCGGTGATGCACCCGTCCATGCGGCTTGTACAGCCAGTCGATCGACGGCGGTGGAGGTAGCTGTGACGCTCAGGCCACGTTCGCATGGCGGCGGCGCTCAGTCGCTCCCCATCAGGGCTTTCGACGCTGGCTTCGACCCGACCCGTTTCCAGACCAGGCCGCCAGCCTGCTACCGGGCCTCCTGGCAGCTACCCGGACCGGACTCACACCGGCAAGCGACGACGAGCTTACAACCCAAGATCGACTACATCAGTCCACCTCCAGGTCTGCTGGACGCACGAAAGAGGGAGGCTAATGTGGCGGCCATGAGTGATCCATTACGGCCCAAGTCCCACCGACCGCCGCGGCGATCCCTACTCAAGGCGAGTGCGGTCGGAGCTGGTGTGGTGGCGGCCGGGACCGGTGCGACCATGCTGGCCGCCGGTACCAGGATCTTCAACAGCGGATCGGCCCGCCCCATGCTGCTCGGCGCTCCCTCCGCCGTTGCGGCATTGACTCCGGCGTCCTGGTCGCAGAACTTCCAGAAGGGCCATGACTGGACCGCCACCGGCGGCAACGTCGGGAAGGTCATCCTCGACGACACCACCGGGTTCGTACGCGGCAAGCAGTCCGTTTCGCTGACCACCGCCGGCAGGGCCGGCGACGACGGGACCGATGCCGACCAGGCCAGCGTGGAGCGGCTGGGCGGCCCAGCGGTGAACCTGAAGGGTAAGGCCATCCGTCTGATCTTCAAGGTGTCCGACGTGAACAAGCTGCGCTGGATCAACTTCTACGTCGGCACGTCCGGCCTGGCCAACGCCTTCCGGTGGCGGGTGCACACGCACTCGAACAAGCAGAACTGGGTGCAGTCTGGCGAGTGGGTGGCGGTCACTCTGCAGTGGGGTGACCTCAACGGCTCCAGCGGGGCGTACAAGATTAACGCGGCCCGTGTGCCCTCCGTCCGGGCCGGTTTCACCGACATGCGGTTCTCGGTGATCGACGCCGGCGCGGGCCCATGCACCGTCTGGCTCCAGGCGGTCGAGATAGTTCCGGACGTCAACTCCACCTATTCCAACGGGCTGGTCTCGATCACCTTTGACGACTCGTGGCAGGACGTTTTCACCAACGGCCGTCCGCTGATGGACAAATACGACTTTCGCGGGACCACGTACACGATCGCCGACCAGATCAACACGGGCGGCAAGTTCACGACGGACCAGCTGCGGGCGGCGCAGAACCTGTCCGGGTGGGAGGTGGCCGGGCACTCCTATCAAGGCGCCGTGCATGCCGCCCGCTACAGCGGGGTGAGGGCTGAGGTGGTCGACAAGGACGCCGGCGCGCTGCGCGGCTGGATGAGGGAGAACAACTTCCACAGCGACTCGTTCGCCTATCCCGGCGGCCAGTTCGGGCAGACGACCGACGGCCACAGCATCGAGGCGATCGTGCAGCGTTACTTCTCCACCGGCCGGTCGATCCTCGCCGAGGACAACCGGGAGTGCACCCCGCCGCCGATGCCGATGCGGCTGCGCTCCCTTACCGGCATCAGCTCCACGCAGAAGGGGATGTCGAACCCGGACACTCTGATCGGCCGGGGTGGCCTGCTCGACCGCGCCCAATACGCTGGCGGCTGGCTCATCCTCTGTTTCCACCGGGTCGTCACGACGACACCGGCGGACAGCTCCGAGTGCCATCGGGACGACTTCAAGAAGATCATGCGGGCAATCAAGGCCCGGGGCATGGAAGTCCGTACGGTCGGCGAGGTCATGAGCTGACCGAAGACATCGTCGCGATCGGGGAGTGGCACTTTCGCGTTCCCCGTCCCTGTCGCTGACCACCCATACTGAAGGCGCGAGGTTAGTGCGGTGATGAGAGATGATGCCATCGGCGGGTGAGGTCCTCGGGGTTGTGCAGCCTAGAAACTTCATGATCACCGATGTGTTCTCACTCGCCGCCTTCGCCTCCACAGAGGCCATTCATCCCGCGAATCCCCAGATCAGACGCCTGCCTTCAGACTACGCAATCGCCCTGGGCTCCTGCCTGTGATAGCTGAGGCCTGCGTCTGAGCGTAGGCGATCTGCGCTTGCCGAGCGGTGCCGAGACCACCCCGTCGACGGCGCGTCCGCGGTTCCTGCTTATCGGGAACTGAGGTACCAGCTGCTGTACTGGATCCGCAAGCCGCGGACATCGTCCGTCCAGACGCCGGGCGGTCGCTGGGTCCTTGCGACCTCACCGACGAAATACGTTATCCGGCTCGTTGCAACTCATTACAGCCTCCGATTGCTTGACAGATATTTCCCGCCTATCGTGCCGGCTGAGAAGAAATTCGTTTGATGCGGCGGAGAACGCCCAGCTACGTCCAGACTGGAACACTCATTCGGTAATCCTGAAGCAGGAGTGAACGTGGCGAGCGACTACGGTCACGTGCCGAGCACGTGACCGACCTGATGCGGAGCTCCTGCCAGGAGAGGTCGTAGAGCGTGCGGCCGTCGGAACCTGTTCAGAGTCGACGTGGCGTGCCTCGTCTTGGCTGGGTCGCCTGGTCGCTCCATGGTCGCTCGGATGTTCCGTACCGGGACGGACGCACTCGGACGAGGCCGGATTTCGGCGCATCCAAACGACATCAAGGCTGTAATCGACGTGCTGGACGGAGAGCTATGTAGCCGAGCGGGGTCGGACGGCACGTAAATAGCGTCCATTTCTCATATCGAGGTGATCCTATTTGAATACTGCAGACTTTTAATCCCCAGCTCGAACTTCGGTACAGCGCAGGATCGCGTTGGTCGCACGGCGAGCGGTGTTGACCTCGATTTGGTTGACGACATAATTGCCGCTTCCGCTTCGTCCTGGATGGCCCGTGACGCGGACCGGGATCCAGGTGAGGTATCGGTCATTGAGTGGGCGGCGGCGTTCGGCGGTCATGGCGTCGAGATCCGGCGACCAGCTTGATCCTGTTGTCTGTGACGTCATCGAGTTGAGGCAAAGTCAGGCTTCACCTTCGACAGATGCCCGCACCGGCCCTGCCCTGGCCGGGATCAGATTCCAGCAACGACGAGGCCCCAGTTGGCCCAGCCATCGCCCGCTCACGAATGCTCGGTAGTTGCTCGGTGAGACGTTGGCACCGGTTGGCAGCCGTTGGTACTACCTAGCACGGGTTGGTACCAGGCCGATCGTCGCGGGATCGGTGTGCTCCATATTTGCTCCATGGGCCGGAGCAACGGCAGGTCAGACGCGTTGGCAGTGGTTGGTGCGCCCTGGTACGCGTTGGTATCCGCTGGCAGGTAAGCTGAGCACTCGCGCCCTCGTAGCTCAGGGGATAGAGCATCGGTTTCCTAAACCGCCCAGAGCGTTTCTCAACGAAACAGACAATGCCTCGGTCGCTAGGCAAAACACCTTCTGACCTGCACCAACAGCGAGGCGTCGGTGTCAACCGTCGGACTCGTGTTATGCAGTCGTATGCCACCGGAAGCGGCCGTTTGTCGCCAGTCGTGCAGAGTACGTGCAATGGATCTTGGCAGTGATTCAGCAGGTCAACAAATGCAAAACAGGGCCGCAGTGCGCCGACTGCGACCCTCACATTTGGTAGGCGTTCACCCGTCCAGCGCGGCCTCGATCTTGGCGTTCATCCGCTCCTGGTCCCCGTCGAGGCACTTGGCGTAGACCTTGAGCAAGACATCGACAGAGTGGCCAGCGCGCTCTGCGACATCGGTCGCGGGGACTCCGGCGTTGAGCCATAGCGACACACCAGCGTGGCGCAAGTCGTAAGGGCGCCGCGCCAGGGGCGAGGACAGCCGATCGGGGGGCAGGGCCAGAGCGCGCGTAGCCCGCCAGACCTGTGTATAGGTTGTGCTACCCACCACATTGCCTCTCGGGCTGCGAAACAGCCGGCCGTGCTCATCGGCGCCGAACCGGTCGAGGTGCTCCCTCAGAATGCGCACTAGTACGGGTGGGGTCGGCACGTCGCGGGAATCGTGCCGGCCACGATGCTTAAGCCCTCGATCGTCGTGGACGTCACCGCTGTCGGTGTACCGCTTGCCCGCGGCTGGCCGCGAACGTTCAATCGTGATGAGTCCCCAGCCCGTCTCGGGAAGCTTGCAGTTGGCTTCTCGTAGATCCAGCGCCTCGCCCGGGCGAAGACTGGCGTAGTAGACACACGCGAAGAACGCACGCAGGCGCTCGCCCCGCCAGCCGTGCTCGCCGCGTGTCCCGACGTAGGTGACGGCGATGAGCAGCTCTTCGGCCTGGCGCGGATTGATCACCACACGGCGGTCTACTTCTGTGGTTACCTTTTCGCGCACCGATCGCACACGGAGTTTGTCCACCGGGTTGAAGTCCAACAGGTCGAGCTCCACGGCGTACTGCAGGACATTGTAGAAGACCGCGCGTTTGCGTCTTTGGGTAGTGGCAGCAGCCGCTCGCCCATCTGACTGTGTCGTAAGGAAGTCGAGCACCGACCTGACAACGGCCGGATCGCTTAACTCGGACAGCGGAAGTGATGCCCTCTCTAACCAACGCAGAGCCGCCTCGATCTCGGCCGGTCGTTCCATCCGTCGGGACTGAGGGAGCAGTTCGTACCGGCGTAGCGCTCGCCGGAGCAGGGCAGGATCGGGCCGACCACCGATGTCCCGTACAAGAACCGGAGTCACGGTGGCCAGCGCCTCGGTCATGCTGTCACGGGACGTGGCTGCCGCATGGGGCCACTTCATGTCCAGGTAGCGACGGACGAAAGACAGCCAGCTGACCCGGTCCAGGGCAGGGACGAGTGAATCAGGTAATCCGGAGTCCGAGTCGAACGCTTCTCCCCGATTGATGGCCTGCATCAAATCCGACCGATGGTTGTCTGCCAGGGCGCGGGTCGAGAACGTACGTGACTTGGGCAGAGCCTCGACGACCCACCGCACCGTGTAGGACTTCTTCCGTCCAGCGAGGGCGTTGATCTGGATTGCCCGAACCCGGACGTTGCGAGACTTCATGCTGCCGCCTCTCGGTGGCGGTCAATCCATTCCTGTAGGTCACGGCGGTAGACGCGTAGTTCGCCGTTGGGCAGTCGCACGCAGGCCGGGGCGATTCCCAGCTCGCGCCAGCGATAGAAGGTCCGTCGCGAAACGTCGTGCAGGATGTCGAGTACTTCCCGCACCGTCAGTAGGTCGTTGTCCACCGTCAAATGCCTTTCTCCGATCTGTGTCATGCGGCGACCGGCTGAGTGCCGGTGATGGTGCTTCCGAGTTCGTGGGCGATTTCTTCGTGTCCGGCTTGTTGTCGGGCGCGGGCCAGTGCGGCAGCGGTGTTGGCGAGCAGGGCGTCGCCGTGGGTGTGCCAGCCGACTCCGGCGAAGGTGAGGGTGCCGATGAGCAGCGTTGTATCGGGCTCAAGGTGTTCGGCGGATGTCGGCGCCTGGGGGTAAGCGTGTGTAGGCGCGTTGTGCTCGTGGCGGCGGTACGCGATGCGCGCGGCGCGTAGTGCGCCGAAGGTGGTGGAATAGCGGCGCGCCTTGGTGAGGAAGTGGCCGCCGAAGCCGAGCATGTGCGCCCACCGGCGGAGCCGTGTGTACGGGTGGGGTTTGCTCGTGTTGGCCGGTTTGGTGTCGAGGCTGGCTTGACGTTCCGCGACGCAGACCGGGCAGGCGGCGTAGCGGGTGCGGGTGCCGCAGTCCTGGCACGTCCAGGGCGTGCCGAAGGGGGTGAGCCGGTCGCCGGGGTCGGGGTAGGGGACGGGCCTGCCGGTCAGTGGAGTCGGGATGTGGGTGGCGCGGCCCAGATGCCAACAGGCGTCGATGAGGCGGGCGATGTGGTCTCCGGCCGGGTCGGCGAAGTCGTCGACGGTGTCGGCGGTGATGCGGCTGGAGGTGTGCCCGGTGGCCTCGGTGCTCTTGGTGGCGTACTTGGCAAGGTATCCGGCAACCATGGCGTCGGTGACCTCATCGTTGCCGGTCATGGTGATGGGCCGGATGTCGACCTGCTCGCCCCAGCCGATGTGCCAGCCTTCGCGCCGGTCAGGGTGGGCTGGGGAAGTAAAGGCGATGTCCGTCGCGGCCTGGGCGAAGGCGACGATGAGATCGTCGATGCCGATCCTGGCTGGTGGCGTGATGAGGTCGGCCGGGTCGTCGGGGTTGACGCCGTCGAGACGGGCGATGGCGTGGAAGTGCACGGCACCGCGGCGTTGCATTTCGGCGACCTTGCCGGGCGAGAGCCGGACCGGGGCCTTGTAGGTGACCTTCCCTGTGGCGGACATGGCGGGGTGGAAAGGAATGCCCCGGCGGCGGCACAGCTTCCTCAGGGACCGTTCGGCAGCCTGTTTGGTGCGGTGCCACAGTTCGGGGGCGAACAGGTTGAACACTGCCTGGTGGGTGTGGTCATAGCAGTCCAGGCACAGCGGTTGCCCGAGGAGCGGGTCGCCGGTTTCGTGGCGGGCCCAGCAGGCCGCCGGCTGTTCGTGCCTGCAGGTGCCGGTGTCGCGGCGGGGGTGGCAGGGCTCAGCGCGGCAGTCGCAGCGGCGCCGGTCGGCGCAGGAGTGCTTGCGGACGATGCGGTTGTGCACGGTGCCGAACGAGGGGGCGGTGAGGGTGACGAACACGGCCGGGTGCGTCGCCACGGTGGTGGGGACGCCTTTGCCGCCGACGAGTCCGGCACGCAGCAGCTGGTAGGCGTCGCGCTGGTATGTCTGCGCGCAGGACGGGCAGACGGTGGCGCGGCGGTTCCCGCAGGCCTTGAAGATGGCGGCGTCGGGCAGGCCGTCGGTGTGTCGGTCGTTGAGGAGCCGTCCGGTCGTGGCGTCGACCGTGGACAGGAGGCCGGACAGCCGGATCGGGCGGGTGCATCCGGCGGCGGCTTTGACGTGTTCGAGCCAGACGAAGTAGTCCGGTCGTGCAGCGCGGGCGAGAGCCTGCCCGGCGGCGGTGTACGACGGGTCGGGTTGCGTCCACGTCGTCATCTGGCCGCTCCAATGGGCCAGTCGAACAGGGCAGGCTGCCGGTCGTGCGGCCGGGACGCGGTGGCGTGTTGACGCCACCGGTAGGCATAGCGAGGGCAGTTGGCACAATTGATGTGACCCGTGCAGCCGGGTAACGCCGACTCGCGACGGGCGGCAATGGACCAGGCCATCGAGTCAGCAGAGTTGAGCAGGTGGGAGTAGCGGCGCAGGCCAAGGATTTTGAAGCCGAACCCGTGTAGGCGGGTGATGCCAAGGCCGTGTAGGGCGGTGAGGATGTGGCCGGCTTCGCTGGTGTTCTGGCGGCGGCAGACGCTACCGACTCCGACGAGGGGCTCGTTCGTGAGGTCGATACCAGCTCGGGCGTAGAGGTCGGCGCAGCGCAGGTAGTCGCCGGGTGTCTCGCCCTGGACGACGGGGATGATGGTGAGGTCGTCTGCAAGGCTGCGCAGCTGGAGCAGGTTGTCGACCGTGCGCCGGTGGTGCTCGGCGATGGTCAGGCCGGTCTTGGCGGTGATCCGGCGTTCACACATCCAGTCCTGCGGGGCAGCCCACAGCAGCGAGCCGATCTCGTCGCGGTAGCGGCGAATCCGGGCCACGTACTGGGCTGGAGTAGGGCCATGGTCCCAGCTGCCGTGCGTGGACAGTTCTGTAAAGCCGCCGGAGTCCAGGGCCCATGATGTGACGGCGCGGGGCAGGCTGCGGTAGCCGCGTAGCCGCCGGTCGGAAATGAACAGGGGTACCGGATGCGATTGAGGGCCGTCGAGGTGGTCGCGGCTGAGCCAACTCGGCATGTGGGTGCCGAGCAGGAACTGTACTGAGGCGATAGTTTCGGTGTTCGATCCCGCACCCCGGGCGGACTGCTCCCGGGATGCGAGGTCCAGCGTCGAACTCATCAGGCAGCAACCCCGGTCGTGACAGCGGTTGGGTGCTGCGGGCCGTGGTGGCCGGTGAAGGTCGCGGTGACCGAGTGCTCGATGACGGTGACCCGGCAGGCCGGGCACTGCCGTACGACGGGTTCGTGACGGCCACACGCGATGGTGTCGCCGGACCGGATGGTCACCGGCTTGCGGCAGGGGCCTCCGTCGACGACGGCGACGATGCGGCGATGGGTGTCGTAGGGGTGGGGTTCCGGGTCGGCGGGGCAGGTGTGGGTGCGGTGGTGAACGTCGACGCGGATGAAGGTCATCGGGCGCCGCCGAGCACAGGTGTGTTGCCGTTGATCTGGGCATGGTGGCCGGGCTTGACCGTGGCGAGGAGTTGTCCGGCGATGGCCGGGGTGACGCTCATCCGGGCGGCGAGCTCGTCGACGGTGATGGGCTGGCCGGTGGTCTGCTCGTGCTGGACGACGGAGAACCGGGCGACCGAGATGAGGTGAGCCGGAGGCTCCGGCCGGGGTGCGGTGTCGAGAACGACCGGTGCCGCGATAGCCGGCGTTTCCTCGGTGACGGCGGCTGTTTCGTCTGTGGTGACGGCGGGCGGCGTCGGGGTGTGGGCGGGGGCCAGGACGAGTTTGACCAGGGCCATGAACGCCAGTGCGGGCACTGCGGAGAGCAGCCATCCGGACGGGCCGGGTTTGGCGACCGCGAGTTGCGCGGATAGGGAGAGCCCGGCGGCGGCGATGAGCAGCGTGAGGGGGTAGCCGATCGGGCCGTTGGTGCGGCGGCGTCGCCGGATGGTGAGCAGGGCGGCGACGGGGACGAGTTCGGAGATGACGGCGTTGGCCCAGCCGAACCAGTCGGGTGTGCCGACCGGGGTGTTGTCCATCGTCCAGTCGTGGACGTGGGTGAACGATGCGGCACCGGCCGCGACGGCGACGAGTAGGAGGATGGCGACGAGGACCAGGCCCTCGGCCTTCTCCGTCCGGGATTTGGGGGCGGTCATCGGATGCCTCCGTTGTTGGTCAGCGGGATGACGCTGGTGATGCCGAGGCAGTTCGGGCACCAGACGGTGGCGAGGCCGTTGTGCAGGAGCGCGTTGATGCGCTCGTCGAGGGGCATGAAGTCGGCCGGGAACAGGCCGTAGTCGCCGCAGACGTCGCACCAGTCGTCGGTGGGGCACATGCGGAAGACCGGTCCGAGGTCGGGGTGAACGCCAATCGGGGTGAAGCCGTCGATGCACCAGGGGCAGGCGGCGTTGGTTTCCTGGTCGTGGGGCACTGGTGTGGTCATCGGGTGCCGCCTCCGGGTTCGCAGATCAGGCATGCGCCGGCTGAGCGGGGGATGTAGTAGGGCCGGGTGATGCCGCAGTGGCGGCAGGTCCGCCGGGCGAGCAGCATCCGTGCGATCAGGGCGCGTTGTGCCGGGGTGGCGGTGCGTTTGGGTGCGGCGAGGTCGCGGCGGTAGAGGTAGGCGACGCGGCGTTGTTGGCGGTGCCGCCAGAGCATTTGCGCGACGACGGGTTGCCCGCCGGGTCGGAGTCCGTCGGCGCGGAGTTGGCGCCGGGTGGCCAGGTTGTCGGGGGCGTAGTGGTAGGGGAAGGTCGGGAAGCCGTAGCGGGTCCCGAGCGGGTCGTAGAACTCGGCCCGTATGCCGGTGCGGGCGGTGAGGGCGTCGAGGTCGGTCATCGCCGGTCACCGCCCCAGCGCTGTTGGGCGGCCTGGCGGGAGATGCCGAGACGGTCGCCGATCTCGGCCCAGGAGTAGCCGTGAGCGCGCAGGCCGATGACGGCGTCGCCGATGGCGTCGTCGAGTTCGGCGGACAGTCCGACCAT
>NZ_JBEZDY010000050.1:0-36761 GCF_040648555.1 Actinoplanes sp. NPDC049118 | reverse complement strand
TGGGACAACTTGAACACCCACGTCAGCGCCGCGATGCGGCAGATGATCGACGCCCGGGACTGGCTGCACGTCATCCGGCTACCCGCCTACGCCCCAGACCTCAACCCCGTCGAAGCGGTGTGGTCGCACCTGAAACGCAGCATCGGCAACCTCGCCGTCCGCGGCGTCGACCAGCTGCAAACCACCATCAAGAGCCGGCTCAAAAGCATCCAGTACCGCACCGACCTACTCGACGGCTTCCTCGCTCACACCGGCCTGACCATCGCACCCGACACAACCTGACCGTTCAAGATCTGTAGCGGGAGCCGAGCACTCTCCGGCCGCGGACGATGACGGCGCGCGGCTTGTCGAGCCGGCCGAGGTCGGCCCGCGGATCGCCGTCGAACACGACGGCGTCGGCCGGCGCACCCTCGACCAGGCCGGGCAGACCGAGGTAGGACCTGGCGGTCCAGGACGCCGCGGCGATCGCCTGATGGGGTGACACCCCAGCGCCGGCGAGAGCCCGGATCTCATCGGCGATGCGGCCGTGTGGGCGGGAGTCCGTACCGGCCAGCACGGTGACCCCGGCCTCGACGGCGGCGGCGGTCAACCGGTCGTGCGCGCCCGCTCCGGCCGCGTACCAGCGCTTGGTGGGACTGTCGGGCTCGGACGAGAGCCGCGCCAGGCCGGCCTTGATCACCGAAATCGTCGGCGTGAGGGCGGTGCCCTGCTCGGCCATGCGGGGCAGCAAACCGGGATCCAGGCACATGCCGTGCTCCAACGAGTCCACGCCGGCCTCGACCGCGACCCGGCAACCGTCCGGGTGCTGCGAGTGCGCCGCGAGGCGCCCACCCACCGCGTGTACCCGGGCGACGGCCTCGCGCAGCACCTCCACCGGCATGACAT
Organism: Actinoplanes sp. NPDC049118; assembly: GCF_040648555.1. Taxonomy (NCBI): domain Bacteria; kingdom Bacillati; phylum Actinomycetota; class Actinomycetes; order Micromonosporales; family Micromonosporaceae; genus Actinoplanes; species Actinoplanes sp. NPDC049118. The sequence goes on along the minus strand of NZ_JBEZDY010000050.1, from coordinate 35,876 downwards.
CGTCGCCGACCAGCCAGTCGACCACGACCTTCGCCCACCCGGTACGAGCGGCCTGCTCGGCCGCGACGGCGGGCAGCTCGGCCGGATCCGGGCGGCGGCCCCAGCCCTCGAAGAACTGGCCCTGCTGAGCGATCCACGGGCCGGCATGGACGGCACGCGGGCTGTCGTCCCCGAGACCGAACCAGTCGGGCGGATCACCCGCGAGGCCGGGCGCCCGGATGAGCGCCACGCCGGATGCCAGGTGCGCGCGGAGATCCTCGCGCAGGACGTCCGGATCGAGCGGCCGGCCAAGCTCCTCCGCTCCCGGGTGGGTATGCGCGTCGACCAGTCCGGGTAACAGCCAGCCTTCGGCGACCAGCTCGGCGCCGGCGACGGGGTCCGTGGTCCACCGGTCCCCGTCGGCGTAAAGATCCACCGACTCGCCTTCGGGAAGAGCTACACCGCGGACCCGCAGAACCGTCACCACGCCACCCCACATCCGACGCGCCCGATAGAGCATGGTCGACATGTCGACCCGGAGCGACCGACGCTATCCGACACGGCGACCTCCCGCCGCCCGTCCTCAGCCGGTGGGTGCCAACCGGCCGAGCGTCAGGCTTCGGACGTCGAGATTGCCGGGCAACGGCCGGCGCTCGACCGGCCGGCCGGCGAGGTCGTAGAGGACCGCCGCCCCGCCGGCCAGGCCGAGCACCCGGTCGTTGCCCGACAGGTATGCCGCCTCGGTGGGCACCGTCGCGACGATACGGCCGGTCGCCACTTCCGCGATCCGGGTCTGGCCGAGCTCGAACGAGTCGGACCGCACCAGCACGTGCCGGCCGTCAGCCGACCAGCAGTCCGGCCCCGTCGGGGTGCCGCGGACCGGCACGGTGCGTACGGGTTCCCCGGTCCGCGCCGAGAAGATCTGTACACCGCGGCGGCCGTGCGGGGCGCTCTCCGAGCGCGGCGACGAGGTGTCGGTGAGGGCGACGGCAACCTCATCTCCCTGACCGGTCCTGATCGGGTCAGATCCCGTTGGCCCAGCGCCAGCTCGTCAGATAGCCGGTCTCCGGGGTCTCCCAGAAGTAGGCCCAATCGTGCCGCGGGCGTACCCGCGGCCCGATCTCGTCGAACACGGCCTTCGCCTGCCCGCGCCGCCTGGCCAGGGTGTAGTAGATGGCCAGCCACTGCAGCAGGATCGGGACGAGGGCTGAGTCCGGCGTATCGGTACGCCACTTGGCGATGACCCGGTCCACTTCCTCCTCGACCTCGGGTCGCCGAAGGTACGCCGCGCACGCCGCCTTGGGCTCGTCGCCGGTTACGTCCCAGTGGTACTCGCGCTTCGCGTACTCGAGGTGGGCGTAGAGCGGGAGCAGCACCACGCCGGAACCCGCCGGGGCGGCGTCGGCGATCTCGCGGGCCGCGGCGAAGCTCTGCTCGTGCGAACCGAACCACTTGTCGAGGCGCAGCTGGACCGCCAGCAGGTGTACCTCGAAGTTGAACGGGTCGCGTCGTCGCGCCTCGGCGTAGACCTCGTCGAACGAGCCCTCGCGGGCCTGCTGGTCGGCGAACATCGTGCGCAGCTTGTCGGCCCACGGCATCGGGTCCTGCGGCCCGGCCAGCTCCATCGCCCGGCGCAGGACCGGAGCGGCCGCCTCCATGTGCGTGTAGAACCCCTGGAACTGCTCCGCGGTGGTCTTCGCGGTCGACGCGATGCCCCGGGCCAGGATGGCCCGACGGATCAGCGTCCCGGCCTGGATCAGCACCGCGGTCGGGTCCGACGGCTCGGCCCGCAGCCAGGCGTCGACCCAGCCGTCATCCTCGGAGGCCGCGAGACCGAGCCAGCCGATCCGCAGGCCACGCAGCTCCCAGTCCTGCCCGGCGTCCTCGATCACCTTGCGGGCGGCCTGCCAGTCGCCGCGCCGGACCCGCTCCCGCGCCTCCCGCAGGGGCTCGTCGGCGAAGATGCCGTCACTGTCGAGCTCGGGCGTGTGCGGTAGCCGGGCGCTGGTGTTCACAGACATCCCAAGATCATACCTAGCGTTGTCGATGGCCGAGCCGGAGCTCAGAGGCCGTCCGAACCGGTCTCCAGCAGGCGACGTACCGCGGACCGCGCGACGAGCAGCGCGATGACCAGCAGGGTGACCGATACGAAACCGCCGAGGCTCACGGCGTCCCCGAAGACGAGATCCACCAGCTCGAGAACGACGATCTTGCTCCCCGCGGCGACCAGCCAGAGCAGGATGGCGGAGGCCACCTTGCCGCTCGGTGTCGTCGCGCTACGCAACCGGTTCACCGCTCTGCCCTTGACGACGAGGACCAGTTCCAGGGCGACCTTGAGCAGGACGGCGGTGAGCAACGACAGGGTGAAGCCCTCGCTGATCACCGACGGGACGTACTCGATGGCGAGGTTCAGGACGACGACGTAGACGAAGACATCGATCACATCGCTCGGATTCCCGCGCGCCCACCGTCGGACCGGGCCCGGGCCGGAGCGGGCCGTGGGTGTCTGTCGTGCTCCGTCGGTCCCCGTCATGGTTTGAGTGTGAGCGTCCGGGTATGCGGGTCGCCGTCACCGTGCTCGGCGTGTCGACGCCGGGCCGGTGCCAGGTGATGTCGGGGCGAACGCAGGTGCTTCGCCGCCTGGTTCGACCACGCGGTGTTGCCCAGCAGCTCCGGGTGTGCGCCGAGGAACGCGTCCGCGGCGCGTCCGTCGTCGGTGAGCTGGTATCGCAGCCAGGCGGCCAGGTAGCCGAGGTATCCCCCGCCGTCGTCCTGGATCGTGTTGTGCCCGGCGGCGCGCAGGGCCGCACGGACGGCGGGGCCGGGGATCCGATCGTAATATCCGGTCAGGGTACGAGGCGGTGAGATCAGGGTGTCGCGTACGCCGCTGAGCAGCAGCACCGGAACGGTGACCTCGGAGACGTCGATCTCGTCCGCGTCCGGGATCCAGATCGGGTCCGGCGGGTTGAACGCCACGACCGTCCTGATGAGACCGTTCGAGGCGAGCGTGGCCCGGGCGGCGCCGCCGGCGCCCTGCGAGTGGCCGGCGGCCGCGACCCGCGTGGTGTCCAGCGTGCCGGTGAAGCGGCCGGCCGGAACGGCGTTCTCGGCGATGAGGTGTTCGGCGGCCGCCAGCACCTCGGTTCCCGAGCCGGTCGTCGTACTCGTCGAGGCGATGACGACGAAACCCCAGGAGGCCAGGTGCCGCAGCACGCCGGCGTACCGCTCGGGGCCGGCATCGGAACCGTTTCCCCAGGTCACGATCGGGTGGCGGAAGCCATTCGCGCCCAGGTCGGCCGGGTGCGTGACCACGTAGCGGGTGTCGATGGTGTACGTCTCGACGGCCCAGGGACCCGGTACGGCGTAGGCCTGCTCGATGTCGGGGGTCGCGGCCCGGGCCGCGGGGCCGGGCACGGTGAGCACGACGGCGAGCGCGGCGGCCATGGCGCGGGCGGGATTCATCTTCTGCCCCTCGGGACGAGGTGGATGGACGTGGGTGATTATCGGCTTTACGACATCGCCGGGCATGCGCGTATCGCCCTCATGTTCGGCATCGCCGCTACGCTCCAGCCGCCGGTGCCGGTCGCGTGAGGAGACAATGGTGAGGACGTCCGTCGTATCGCCCGTGTTCGTGGGCCGCCGCGCCGAGCTGGGCGTCCTGGACGCCGCGGCGGCACGGGCCCGCGAGGGCCACGGAGGCGCCGTCTTCCTGCTGGGCGAGGCGGGAATCGGCAAGAGCCGCCTGGGCGCGGAGGCCGCCGCCGGTCATGGCCGGGAAGGCGGGCGGGTGGTGCGCGGCCGGGCGGGCTCGGCGCCGCTGCGCGCCGTCTCGGAGGCGGTACTGGCGGCGACGCGTCTCGCGGGCACCGACCTGGACCCGCTCGGCGGGTTCGGGCCGGTGTTGTGGCGGCTCGTCAGCGACGCGGCGCCGGCACCTGACACGCCGCCCGACCCGCCGATGGTGCGAGCCGAGGCGGTGCTGCGGCTGCTGGGCAGGTGCGGCCGGTCGGAAGGATGCCTTCTCCTGCTCGACGACCTGCACGAGGCGGACGCGGACACCCTGGCCGTCGTCGACTATCTCGTCGACAACGCCGCCGGTGAGCCCGTCCTCGTCCTCGGGATGCTGCGCCCCGACCCCGGTCCGGCCCTGGCGACCGTCACGGCGGCGGCGACCCGCCGGGCGGCCACCGTTGTCGAGTTGCCGCCGCTCGACCGGCAGGAGACCGCCCTGCTGGCCGGGCGCTGCGTGGGTGCGGAGGTGCCCGCCGAGGTCGCGGAGCTGCTGGCGCGGGATGCCGAGGGGATCCCGTTCATCATCGAGGAACTGATCGCGGCCATGGTCGAGGACGGCAGCCTGCTCCGGGACGGAGACCGCTGGCGCGCCACCGGTGATCCGCGGTCGGGCGTGCCGGCGCCGGTCACCACCGCGGTGCTGCACCGGGCCGACCGGCTCGGGCCGGGCGTCACGTCGTTCCTCCAGGCATCCGCGGTGCTCGGCCGGGCCTTCTCGTTGTCGACCGCCGCGGTCACCGCGGGCGTCACGCGGGCCGAGGCGTTGCGCTGCCTGCGCCTGGCCACCGCGGCGCGGTTGACCGGTCCCGACGCCGGCGAGGACCCCGACCGGTACGCCTTCCGGCACGCCCTGACGGCCGACGCGATGGTGGCGCCGCTGCTGCCCGCGGACCGCGCCCGGCTGAGCGCGACGGCGGCGGCCGCGGTCGAGGCCGGTGGCGGGCCGCAACCCCCGGCCGGCCACGACCTGCGGCTGGCCGCGGAGCTGTGGGCCGCCGCCGATCGCCCCGAGCGCGCGGCGGCCTGCTATGCCCGGATCGGCCGCCAGGCGGTCGACCGGGGCGCGGTCGCCACCGCGGTGACGTACCTGGAGCGGGGGCTGGCCCTCGCGGAGCGCACCGGGAAGCCCGAGCTCATCGCCGACCTGCTGGAGGCGAGGTGCGGAGCGCTCGTCGCGGCCGGCGACGTGGTGCTGGTGGACGCCCTCGGTGACCGGCTCGAGGCGCTGCTGACCACACTCGACGCCGCGCCGGCGCGACGGGTGACGGCCCGGCTGGTCCGCGCGCGGGCGGCGGCCGTCGAGGGCGACTGGGAGCGAGGGCTCGCCGACGTGGCCGCCGCCCGGCGGCTGGCGGCGGTCGAGCCGGACCAGGGCGAGCGGGTCGCGCTGACCGCTCAGCTCGACGCGGTCGCGGCGTTCCTCTGCTTCGGCTCGACCCGGCCCGACCGGTTGCCGGCCGCGCGGCGGCACGCGACCGCCGCGCTCGACGCCGCGGAGCGGACCTCGCTGCCGCGGGTGGCCTGCGAGGCCCTGCAGGTGCTGGTCCGCTGCGCCCGCAACACCGATCTGCCGGCCGCGGCCGGGTACGCCCAGCGCCTGCTCGTCCTCGCCGGCCGGCACGACCTGCCGTACTGGCGGCTGCTGGCCGCGGTCGAGGCCGCGACGATCGAACGCGAGCGCAGCAACGACATCGGTCCTCTGCTGGCGATCCGGCCCGACGCCCTGGACGCGGGCCTGGTCATCGCCGTGGCGTGGATCGACTTCCACCTGGCGACGGCCCACCTGCTCCGCGGCGACGCCGACGAGGCCCAGCGGTGCCTCGCCCGGGCCACCGAGGCGAGCGAGCGGCTGCGCCAGCCCGAACTGCAGGGCGTCGCCCTCGCGATGGCCGCCGCGATCGCCGCCTGCCGGCCCGACCGGGCCGGCATGGAAGGCCTGCTGGCCTCGCTGTCCCAGCCGGAGGTGTTCGCGCACGGCGCCGAGACCTGGTGGCACCTGCGGGCCATCTGCTCCTGGCTGGAGGAGGAGCCCGGGCAGGTGCTGGAGGAGCTCGCCGAGGCGGACGCGGCGGGTCTCGCCGCCGGACACCTGCGCGGCACCGGTCACCGTTCCGCGTACCTGTTCATGCGGGTGGCCCGCGACCTCGGTGGGTGGGCCGAATACGACGAGCTGATCGGCTCACCCCTCGCCCAGATGTCCAGCCACCGGGGCCTTCTCGCCTGGAGCAGGGCGGTCCTGCACGGGCGGGACGGTCAGCCGGCCCAGGCCGCGGAGGCCGTCGCCGCGGCGTTCGCCGCCGGTACGCACACGGCCCTGAACCACCACCTGGCCGCGAGGGTCGCCGCGCCGCGGGCCCTCGCCGAGGGCTGGGGCGACCCGCTGGCCTGGCTGCGCGACGCCGAGGAGTTCTTCCACCGCTCCGGCCGGATCCGCGCCGGCGCCGCCTGCCGCGCCCTGCTGCGCGAGGCCGGCGCCGGACGGCAGCGGCGGGCCGGCCACGACGCCGTCCCGCCGCGGCTGCGGAGGATCGGGGTCACCGTCCGCGAGTACGACGTGCTGCGACTCGTCGCCGAGCGGCTCGGCAACATCGAGATCGCCCAACGGCTCTTCCTGTCGCCGCGCACCGTTGAGCGCCACGTCGGGAGCCTGCGGCAGCGCACCGGCCAACCGGACCGGGCACACCTCATCGCGTACGCCCGGCGGGAGCTCGCCGGCTGAAGCCGGCGAGCTCCGGGCCAGCCGGTCAGCGCTCGCAGTTGACCCTGAGGCCGACGCGGCAGCGGTCGCCGGTGACGTGCGGGCCTCCGTCGAGGTGATCCCCTTCGGAGCTGCTCGTGCCGCCGGTCAGGTCGTCGTCGCCGTTGTCGCCCCACAGCCGGTCGAAGCCCGGTCCGCCCTTGAACCTGTCGTCGCCGTCCTCGCCGTAGGCGGTGTCGTCGCCGTGCTCTCCGTCGAAGATGTCGTTGCCGGCGCCGGCGTAGAACTCGTCGTCACCGGGCCCCGCGAACACGAGGTCGTTGCCGGGGCCGGCGAGCAGCTCGTCGTGATCGAAGCCTCCGCCGAGGCGGTCGGCGCCGGCGCCGCCGTCGAGGTAGTCGGGGCCGTCCGTGCCGCTGAGGCCGTCGTCGCCGTCCTCGCCGTACAGCACGTTGCGGTCACGGTCGTTGACGTTGAGGCCGTTGCCCCAGATGTCGTCGTTGCCCGGCCCGCCGTACGCGATGTCGGCGCCCTCGCCGGCTCTGATGGTGTCCCGGCCGCCGTGGCCTCGCATGATGTCGTCGCCGTTGTTGCCGATCAGGGTGTTGTCGCCGTCGTTTCCGGTCAGCCGGTCGGCGCCGGCCCCGCTCTCGATGCCGTCGACGTCGCCGGCGAGGGTGTCGCCCTCGCCGGGCCGCCCGTCGTCGCCCTGCTGGCCGTCGAGGTCCGCGACGACGCTCTGCGTACTGCCGACGGGGTACCGGGCGATGTCCTTTCCGGCGCCGCCGTACATGAGGTCGGCGCCCTCGCCGCCGACGAGGATGTCGTCGCCGTCCATGCCGTGCAGGGTGTCGTTTCCGTCCTCGCCGTACAGCTCCGTCGCCTCGCCGAGGAAGTCGTTGCCCGGCCCGCCGTGCACCACGTAGGCGAAGTCGGTGGCGGGAACGCCGGCGTAGCTGTCGTCGCCGTCGCCGAGCCGGAACGTCCGGACTCCCCCGACGTCCCGGCCCACGTCACAGAGGACGGTCAGGAGGTCGGCTCCGGGGTAGCGGCACGGCACGTCGGTGCCGATGATGATCGGGTACACGTCGGTGATGAGCTGCTGGCTGCCGCCGTCGCCCTGCCGCAGGGTGGTGACCTGGTTCTGCTGGCCGGGCGCCGCCTCGTAGACGAGCGTCACGGCGCTCTCCTTGCGGATGACGGCCGCGGCGGCCGCCTGGGCCGGCGCGGCGACGAGCGTCGCGCCGGCGACGACGAGCAGTACGGCCGTGATCGTGCGCGCGGCGCTCATCCGAGCTCGCACGTTTCGCGGACGGTGTCGGCGGCGTCGCGGGAGCAGGAGTCCTCGCCGTCCTCGCCGTACAGCTTGTCGGCGCCCTCGTTGCCGTCGAGGCTGTCGTCGCCGGGGCCGCCGTGGAGCTCGTCGATTCCCGGACCGCCGAGGATGCGTTCGTTGCCACGGCCGCCAAAGATCTTGTCCGAGCCGAGGTCGCCGCTGAGATAGTCGTCTCCCGGCAGCCCGTCGTATCGGTACACTTCGATCCGGTCGTTGCCGTCGCCGCCGCTGACGATGTCATTGCCAGCGAAGGGCCACACTCGGTCGTTGCCAAAGCCGGCGGCGATCAAGTCGACACCGTCGCCACCGGAGACGTCGTCGTCGCCGGAGCCCGCGTCGATCCAGTTGGCGCCTGGGCCGCCACCGACCTTGTCGCCGCCGCCCAGGCTGCGGACGGAGTCGTCTCCGCCGCCGCCGCGGATCGAGTCGGCGCCCGGTGATCCGATGATCGTGTCGTTGCCGTCCTCCCCCTCGGCCTCGCTGCCGACCAAGCCCAATCGGATGGTGTCGTCGCCCGCACCGGCGTACACGAAATAGGGTTTGCCGGCGAAGTCGTCGACCGGGGTGAACTCGTCGTCACCGTCGCCGAGACGGACCACGAACCGGCTGAACCGGGCCAGGTCGCAGGTGATCCTCAGGCCGTCCGGGGTGACCGGTTCGCACCCGGGGCCGGTCAGGATCGGGTGAAGATCCGTGATGTACCACCGGGAACCGACGGTGCTGACCTCGACGTCGTCGGTGACGCCGTCGGCGGCCCGGAAGACCAGGTCGGTGCCCTCGATGTGGATGGTGGACGGCAGCACCGCGGCCGGCACCGGTACCGGCGCCGCGAGCAATGCGGACAACACGATGCTGATCATGAATCCTCGCAATTGATGACGAAGTTGGCGTTGATGCAGTAGTACTCCACCCCGGGACCGCCATCGATCTGGTCGCTGGTGAAGCTGTTGGCAGTGTGGTGGCCGGACAGGCGATCCCGGCCGGCACCGCCGAACACCCGGTCGTTGTAGCCCTGGCCCCCGGACACCTCGTCGTCGCCGTCCCCGCCCATGAGCAGGTCGTTGCCCTCCATACCGAAGATCCAGTCCGGCCCGGGGCCGCCCCAGACGGTGTCGTCGCCGCCGTTCGCCCAGATGTGACCCCCGCCCGGACCTGCCACGATCTCGTCGGGACCATCGCTGCCGTCGACCCGATCGCCACCGTCGCCCGCCTCGATGCGTACACCTGAGTCGCCCCAGGCGGCCAGGTAGTCATCCCCGTCGCCGCCGAACATCTCACCGAAGCCGGTCTCGAGCCGGTCGTGGCCCCGGCCGCCGTCGATGAAGCTCGCGCCGGTGAGGTTGTCCTCGCCGTCGTCGCCCCACACCCAGTCGCCGCGAGAGGCTGTGACGGTGTCGTTGCCCCACCCGCCGAGCAGCCGGTCGGTGTCCGGGTCGCTGCGACAGTTGTTCGGCCCGATCGGGTTGCAGGACAACAGCGTGTCGTTGCCCGCCATCCCGTACAGCTGGTCTCCGCCCGGGTTGCCGTGGATGGTGTCCGGGCCGTCGCCGCCGAAGACCGTGTCGGCGCCGTCGCCGCCCTCCACCGTGAGCGGCGGCGCGCCGGACGCCGGGCGGGCGTCGAACCGGTCGTCGTTGTCGCCCAGGACGAAGTGGGCGGTGAAGGCCCAGTTGCACACCGCGCGGTTGGCGGCCCCGTCGCGCCGGCAGCCGGCGCCCACGGCCAGCGGGACGACATCCTGAACGAGCAGCTCGTCACCGCGCCGGCTCAGCTGCACGTTGTTCGCCTGGCCGTCCCCGCCCTGGTACCGGAGCACCGACGGCGCGTTCCCGTAGTCGATGAAGAGGTCCGCGGCGGCGGCGGCGCGCGCCGGCGCCGCCGGCAACAGCATCACCAGGGCGACCGCCGAGATCAGCGCGGCCCTCATCCCGTCACCAGCGTCGCGCCGTAGTGGGTGAGCGTCTTGGCGATGTCGACGTAGTACAGCCGCCAGGCGCAGACCCGGGTTCCGGTGATTCCCGTGCACGGCACCGCGGTGTTGCCGACGTCGCCGCCGGTCACCGTGCCGAACGCGGTGACCTTCGCGTCCGTCGAGCGGTAGGCGAACACGGAACCGCCGCTGTCGCCCGCTCCGGCGGCCGCGGCGTGCTCCAACTGCTCGGCCTCCACGATCGGGAAGATCGTGTATCCGCCGGCGTGCAACGTCTGGTCGATCCGGGTCACCAGGATCCGGCAGGTCTCGTTGGAGTACGACGACGACCGGCACACCAGGTTGCCCGGGAAGCTGCCGGAGAAGCCGCCGACCGCCCGCGTCGTCGTGCTGTCGTAGTCGCCGACATAGATGTGACCCGCCGACGTCGCGCGGATCATCAGCGTGTCCCGGGCGTTGACGTCGTTGCCGACCGGGCCCATGGTGTCACCGCCGCCGTCCTCGGCCGACTGCCCGTTCGCGGCGCAGTGCCCGGCGCTGAGCAGCTTGCCCACCCCGCCGTGGCGCACCGCGAACCCGGTGCTGCACCCACCGGTCCCGTCCCGCCGCCACCGCGCACCGCCGTAGTACGGCGACTCGTCGTCCTGCTTCCCCGCGGTCAGTACCGGGGCGGGCCCGTGTTCGACCGTCACCGGCACGCCGGCGGCGGCCGCGCTCAACGCCGCCGTGCCGGTGACCCGGACCGTCACGCCGCTGCCGTCGGGGTTGGGCGATGCCACCGTGACCGCGGGATCCGCGACCAGCCGCCGCACCGCCCGCTGCAGCGCGGCCCGCGAGTAGGCCGCCGGCAACACCTGCACGGGCACGCCGCGCCGGGCCGCGCCGACCGCCGCGGCCACCGCGGCCGGCGGCTCACCGTGCCAGAAGACCTTGAGGGTACGGGTGTGCGGCGCCGCCACGATGCCCGCGTATCCGCCGCCGTCGGGCAGCCGCTCGGCGCTGGCCAGGATCGCCGTGCCGGCCGCGTTCAGGCGTTCCTGCACGGCCATCAACGCCTGCCATCCGCCGTCCGCGGGCCGGGCGGCGGCGGGAGCGCCGCCCAGCAGCACCCCCGCCATACCCGCGGCGATCACCGCGGTCCTGAATCTCATCATCCCGTCCTCCCTGTGGCTTCAACTCAGGCCACCTTGGTGCGGACGGACGATGCGGCACATGCGTGCCCGGCCCTCAAATTCAGCGTGCGGGTGTCCCGGTCAGCGCCGGTACGTGCGTTTGCCGCTGTACGCGACGTTCCCGGCGCGGTCGTAGGCCCGCAGTTGCACGGTGAACTTCCTGCCGTACCTCTGCGGGTCCAGCGTGAAGCTGTAGCCGGCCCTCGTGTCGGTGGCGACCGTCCTGCCGTCGACGAGCAACTGCACCCGGTCGACGCCGAGGTTGTCCGCGGCGGTGGCGGTGATGGTCACCGCCCGGCGAAGCAGGGTGTCGTTCTTCGGCGCGCTCCTGATGCCGACCGTCGGCTTCTGGTTGTCGATGTACAGCGGACGCTGCAACACCGTCGTGTTGCCCGCCTTGTCGCGCGCCCGGAAGGTGATCGTGTGCCGCCCGTTGCTCCAGTTCTCGGTCAGCCGTACCTTCCACGGTGCGGCGGTGGCGGTGGCGGTGCGGCCCTTGTCGATCTGGACACGCAGTTCGGCCAGGCCACTTGCGTCGCGGACCGCGGTCACCCCGGCGGTGATGGTGCCGCCGCGTACGTGGGTGCCGGGGGTGACGGTGATGCCGGGCCCGCCGTTGTCGACGAGCACCCGCCGGGTCGTCGTGGCGACGTTGCCCAGCGAGTCGTGGACGCGGACGGTCATGGTGGCCGGCCCGTTGCGGCCCGCCGGGTCCCAGCGCAGCGCGACGCCGCCCAGGCCGACCTTCCCGACGTCGGCGACCTTGCCATTGATCAGCAGCCTGGCGTCGGTGACACCGCTGGGGTCGCTCGCCACGACGCGGAGCTCGGCACCGGCCTTAAGGTAACCGTCGGTGAACGGGAACTGCACGTAGGTGGCCGGGCCGGTCCGGTCCGCGGCGGTGCGGTCCTTGTCGTACAGGGTGACGGTGCCCGGGCCGGAGCGTTCGACCGTGACCATCTGGGCCGCGGAGGGCACGCCGTCGGCGCCGACCCCGGACAGCAGGTAGGAGCCGGGCGGCAGCAGGTTGGCATTGGCCGGCATCCTGGCGGTCACCGTCCTGCCCGTCTGGCTGAACGACAGCGGCACGCGCCGCTGGTCGGTGTTGTAGGAGTGCGTCACGCTGGCGGCCCGGGTCAGCGACAGCGACGTCAGCCTGCGGTCGTCGGCCAGGCCGAGCGACACGGTGCCGCCGTAGGTCAGCGAACCGCCGATGCTGGTGATCTGCGGCCGGTCGGCCCAGCGCACCCGGCCGTCCGCGTCCTTGGTGAACAGGTACGGCGGGTAGTAGATCTCGGCGTTGAAGTTGTCCTCCGGCCCGGGCACACCCCCGCCGACGGTCAGCACCGAGCCGCCCGGCAGGAGCAGTGCGGTCGAGTGGTAGGTGCGGATTCGCCGCGCCGTGGCGCCGTCGCGCCAGTTGCCCGTGCGCGGGTTCCAGATCTCCGACCGGTACGCGGAGTTCGCCGCGCCCGCCTGGACTCCGACCCGGGTGCCGCCGTTGGCGAGTACCTCACCGTTGGGCAGCACCGTCAGGTTGAGCCAGTTGCGGGCGTGCCGCATCGAACCGGTACCGGCGATCACCGGCCTCGCGCCGTTGATGTCGACGACCGTGGCCCGGTCGGTGGCGACCTGGTCGGTCCCGTTGTTGTACTGGCCGCCTCCGGCGAACAGCACCTTGCCGGCGTCGTACATCACCGAGGAGCCGGACACGCCGATCGGGGTGGGCAGGCTGCCCAGCGCGGCGACCTTACCGGCGCCGGCCGGGTCGAGCTTCCAGAGCCGATCGTACGAGGCGCCGAAGACCTGGCCGTCCGGCGCGACGTAGGCACGCGGGTACCACCAGCGGTTGTCCCGCGCGCCGAACGCGACCGTGCTGTTCGCGCCGGTGAGCGGCGTCCAGCTGCCGGTGCCCGTGCCGATCTCCGGGGTGGTGGCCACGGTCGAGTCGTCGTCCGGCTTCCGGTACGCGTCGACGTTGTAGGAGTCGCCGCCACCGAGGACCAGCATCCGGTCGTCGGGCAGGCGCAGCACCGAGGTGTACCACCGCTGCCTGGCCAGCTGGGCGCCCATCGTCTGGCGACCGGTCGCCGGGTCGTACAGCATGCTCGCGGTGGTGGAGTTGCCGCCCACCATGCGCCATGTGGTTCCAGGTCCTCTCCCCCGGGCATGTCGACCGGTTGGGCGGCCCGCCCGAGGGCGCGGAGGACCTGGGCGCGGGGCGACACGGTTTGACCGTCGACGAGCCGGAACGGTGGCTGCCGAGCCATCCGGACAGCGCCGCCGTCCGGGCCTGGGGCCGGGCGCTGCTGGCCGGTTGCCTGTCCACCCCCGCGGCCGTGACGGAGTTGAACCGCGCCCGCCGCTGACGCTCGCCGAGTGACCACTCGAGTTCGGCTCTGCCGATCCAGCGGAGGGATACCCTACCTGCGGTACCTCGAACCGCGTGACCGGAGGAGTCGATGCTGGGATGACGGCAGGGCGACCGATGCCCACGCAGGACGACGTGCTCGGGTACTTCAACACGCTGTCGAACTGGGGACGATGGGGCGACGAAGACGAGCTCGGGACCCTGAACCACATCACCGACGACGTCCGGCTGGCCGCGGCGCGGGCCGTGCGCCACGGCAGGAGCGTGTCCTGCGCGTGGGAGGTCGCCGTGCCGGAGGCCATGGAGCGGTCGACGACGACATGCCCGTGTGCCGCCGACATGCCGGGTGCCGAGAACATGCCGGTGCCCGCCTTCCACGCCGACCGGCGCTGGGGCTTCTCGTCGGAGCGGCTCGGCATCGCGTTCCACGGCAACACCATCACCCACGTCGACTCGCCGTGCCACCTCTTCTGGGACGGCACGATGTACAACGGCCGACCGCACTCGCTGGTCGACACCGCAACTGGATCGGCGTGGGCGGCCGTCACGGCGGCGGCGAACGGGATCATCACCCGTGGCGTCCTGCTGGACATCGCGAGGGCCCGCGAGGTGCCGTGGCTGGAACCGGGGCAGGGCGTGTTCCCCGACGATCTCGAGGAGGCCGAGCGTCGCCAGGGTGTACGGGTGCGACCCGGCGATGCGGTACTCCTGCGGACCGGCTACGGCCGCGTACGGCACGAGGCCGGCGCGGCCGGCGGTTTCACGCAGGCCGGCTGGCACGCGTCCTGCCTGCCGTGGCTACATGAACGCGGCGTCGCGCTGATCGGCGCCGACACCCCCCAGGACGTTCAGCCGTCGGGGTACGACGACGTGTTGATGCCGGTTCACGCCGTGGGCCTCGTCGCGATGGGTCTTTGGCTGCTCGACAACTGCGACCTGGAGATGTGCGCGACCACGGCTGCCGAGCTCGGCCAGTGGGACTTCCACCTCGCGGTCGCGCCGGTCCGCTTCGCCGGTACGTCCGGCAGCCCGGTCAACCCGATCGCCACATTCTGACCGCGGTTCACACGGCGGTGCGATGCCATGAACGACCCGACCCGGGACTCACATCTCGCTGACCGGCTGGGCGGGCTGGTGGATCACGAGCTGCGACTGGCGGCCCGCGAAGGCCTTCTTCAAATTTCGAACTTCGCGATTCGTCCGGGAGAAGAAGCCTGTTCGTGGCCGGTGGTCTGTCAGGTGAGTCCAGCGAGTTTGTACAGCACCAGGGAGCCGGCGACGGCGACGTTGAGGCTGTGGCCGGTTCCCACCATGGGGATCTCCACCGCGCAGTCGATCAGGTCGAGGGCCTGGGGTGGGATGCCGGTGGCCTCGTGGCCGAGGATCATGACGGTACGGCGGTCGGCGACGGGTAGATCAGCCAAGCGGATCGCTTCGTCGGCCAGTTCCACCCCGACGATGCGTGAGCCGTTGGCGCGCTCCGCCGCAAGCCAGCCGGCGGGATCCCCGACTCGGTGCACGCAGCTGGGCCGGCGCAGCGTATTGCCCCGTGCGAGGGCTTCGTCGACCCACCTGTACGGCGGTACGGCCAGGCAGGCACCCACCGCGTCGCAGGTACGCAGAAGTGTGCCGAGGTTCGTCCCGTGCATCGGCCACAACGCGGCCGCGACCAGATGTCCCCAGCAGCGATGTCCGCGGGGGCGCCGAGCGGCTCGCAGGTCTTTGCGGGAACGCACCCGGATCGCGGGGCTCACCGGAGGGGAGCGATCGCGCCCCAGGAATCGAAGATCATCAGACTAGGGCACTTCGCGGCGTACCCGGGCCATCGTTGACAGCGTCGCCGTGAGGATAGCCGCAACAGCAAAACGCGCCAACCAAGATTGCCGGGGCGCCGACGGGACCCAACCGCCCGGCTACCGTGACGCATTCTCGAACGCCGTCGTCAACCGAGGACGGTTCAGCTTGCCGCTATGACCTTTCTGAACCACGCCCTGATCGGGCTGGCCTCATGTTGATCTTCCGGTTAGGGTGCGGGCGTGTTCTGGAACCGCAGCAAGAAGGTGCCGTCGCCCACCTATCCAGCCCGGCCGATGGTGGACCCGTCCGCACCACCCAACCCGACCGACGGCGAACTCCTCGTGCGGCTCTACCACGAGATCGGCATGCGGGCGCCCGAGCTGGCCCGGGAAGCCATCGCCGGCGACCGCATGCTGTTCGGGCGCCACACCGGCTGGGTCGTCACGCTGCTGGACCTTCACGAGGCCGCCCCAACCCACCGGGACATCGGGTGGACGCTGAAGGCCAAGAAGGGCCGGCCGACCGTGGTCGACTGCGTGACCGGCTTCGGCGACGACCCGGCCGCCATGGCCGCGCAACTGTGGATCAGGACCTCGGGCGCCTGCTTCCTTGAGATGGCCACCGGCTCGAAGGGGCGCTTCGCCGAGACGCTGCACCGCGAAGGCTGCGCTCCCGGCGTTCCCGGCTGGCACACGATCTCGTCGAACATCGTGTACTACGGTGAGCAGCCGGATGAGTTCGAGGCGCTCAGCGACGCCCTGCGCGACGCGGCAATCCTCGGGCGGGCCGACGTCACCGGCCTGCTCGACCCGGCCGGCCCCAGTGGTATCAAGGTGTTCGTCAACCGGACGCCGGACCAGTTGACCGCCGAGGTGTCCGTCAACGGAACGCGGGCCGACGACGCCTCCGGGCTGCTAGCGGCCCATCCGTGGCCGGAGGTCACCGGTTCGGCCACCGCCCGATTCTCCGCCGTGGCGGTACGCCCACTCCAGGCCGTGTGACGGCTGCGGGACCAGCGACAACCAGCCCCGTGCACGAAGTTGAAAGACGCCACACTGTGCCCGCGATGAGCAGCGATACCGACGGCTGACAGGCACTAGCCTCAGAACATGGGCCTTGACGCTGAGCTGGTGAGGTCTGTCGAGCTGGCCCTTCGGCTGGTCGGAGACTGATCTCCAGCGGCGTAAGGATGGAGCCCCGGCGAAGTGGGCGAATCCGAGTGATCGGCGCTCACTGGGTCAGCCGTGCGGTCCACAGGTCCTCGACCGGCCACTTTCTCGCCCACTCGGCCGTGGCGATGTCGTAGTACTCGTGGGTCTTCGCGTCGTCTGGGGCGTACAACTCGTGGAGGGCTTCGACGACGAACCCACTTGCGCGGAGGATGCGGATCCATTCGCCGTGACTGGGATGGAACTCGAACCCGCCGCCGGGCCACTGCAGTCGGGAGGCACCCTTCTGCGGACGTAACAGCCGATCCCCTGCATGTCCCCCCTCCTCGGGCACACACAGTGTCACCTGGACGCTGTTAGTCAGGAACACGAGGCGTCCACCGGGCCGGAGCAGTCGTGCCGCCTCCGGGATCCAGCGTGCGGGGTCGCACCAGACGCACGCCCCGTACTCGCTGACGGCCAGGTCGAAGGAGTTGTCCGGCAGGGGGACATCCTCGGCGTTGGCCTCGATCAACGCGAAGGGCAGACCGAACTCCTCCTGACAGCGGCGGGCGGTGTCCAGCTGCGCGGGCGTCAGGTCAACGCCGACCGGTCTCGCGCCGAGCCTGGCCAGCCAGGCGGAGACGTATGCGGTACCGCAGCCGAGCTCAATGACGTCCAGGTCAGCGACGTCACCGAGAGCGCACAACCGCCTCTCCGGGATGCCGAAGAGCCCCCAGGCAAAGTCTTCGGCTGCCCATGCTTCATGCGCACGCGCATCGGTGAACTCCGCATTCACGACTGTCCACAGAGCACGATTGACGGCGATCTCGTCACTGGAATCAAGCATCGGTCGCGGCCACCAATCAGTCCGAGCATGAGACCGCCTGTTGGTAGCGAGCCCACCACCAAGCGTTACCACCAACCCAACCAGGGTAACGCCGATCTTCGGTCGAAGGCCGGGTGAACCGGGCGGTTTCGACCAGCAGCGGGGTCAGCCACCACACCCGGCGATCGCCGGGTGGCTCGGAACATGAAATTTACACACATCTTTGTCATGGGACCGGTTTTGTGTAGAAGGATAGTCATCGATCGATATCTGTTCTCTCAGTTCGCGGGAGGAACTTAGTGAAGAACGCATTCGCGCTGGCCGGCGTCATCGCGCTGGTCGGCGGAGGGCTGGCGGCGACCGCCACGACCGCGTCGGCCGCACCGCCCGTCTCCCCCGGATCGTCGCTGGTAGCCGCAGCCGACCGGGCGCTCGCCCAGCATCCGTCCGCCATCAAGGCCTCGTCGGACGACGCCTACCGCGTCTACAGCAGCAAGACCGACACCGCCGGCCGCGGCACCGTCCGCTACACCCGCACCTACGACGGGCTGCGGGTCTACGGTGGCGACCTGATCGTCCGCACCGACGCCACCGGCAGGTTCACCGGCAGCTCGGTCGGCCTGGCCGAACCGTTGTCGCTCGGCACGGTACCGAAGGTCACCGCCGCCAAGGCACGAAAGGCGGCCACCGCCGCATTCACCGGGAAGGTCACCGGCGTCGGTGCGCCGGAGCTGTTCGTCGACGCCAGCCGCGGCATCGGCGTGTTGTCCTGGGAGACCGTGGTCAGCGGCTGGCAGCCGGACGGGCAGACCCCGTCGCGCCTGCACGTGCTCAGCGACGCCAAGACCGGCAAGGTCACCGGATCGTTCGACGAGATCGAGCGCGTCGCGGGCACCGGGACCGGCCTCTACACCGGCGAGGTCGCGATCGATACGACGCTCTCCGGCAGCACCTACAGCCTCACCGACCCGGTTCGCGGCGGGGGCACCACCTGCGACATGAACAACCGGACCTCGGGAACCTGCGCCGCCTTCACCGACGCCGACAACATCTGGGGTACGGGCGTCAACACCGACCGCGCCTCGGCCGCCGTCGACGCGCATTTCGGCGCGGCCACCACCTTCGACTATTTCAAGAACGTGCACGGCCGCAACGGCGTCTTCGGCAACGGCACCGGCGTCCCGTCGCGCGTCCACTACGGCAGCGCTTACGTCAACGCCTTCTGGGACGGCGCCCAGATGACCTACGGTGACGGCACCGGCAACGCGAAGCCGCTGGTCGCGCTGGACGTGGCCGGGCACGAGATGTCGCACGGCGTCACCGAGAACGTGGTGCCCGGTGGTCTCACCTACTCCGGCGAGTCAGGCGGCCTGAACGAGGCGACCAGCGACATCTTCGGCAGCATGGTGGAGTTCCACGCGAACACCCCCGTGGACCCGGGCGACTACGACATCGGCGAGAAGATCGACATCCGGGGTAACGGGGCGCCGCTGCGGTACATGTACAACCCCACCCTCGACGGGTCCTCGCACGGCTGCTGGTCGACCACCACCAAGAACGTCGACGTGCACTACTCGTCCGGCGTCGCCAACCACTTCTTCTTCGACCTCGCGGAGGGAAGCGGTGTCACCCCGTACGGGACGTCGCCGCTGTGCGGCTCGGCGTCGCCGGTCGCCGGCATCGGCCGGGACAAGGCCTCGGCGATCTGGTTCCGCGCCCTGGACAGCTACTTCGTCTCCAACACCAACTACACCGCGGCGCGCGGCTACACCCTGTCGGCCGCCGCCGACCTGTACGGCTTCTGCGGCACCGAGTACAAGGCCGTCCAGGCCTCCTGGACCGCGGTGAACGTGGCCGGCGACGACGTCTGCTCCACGGGCAACGACTTTGCCTTCACCCTGTCGGCGCCCACGACCACGATCGACCCCGGCACCTCCGTCACGCTGACCGCGAACACCGTGCTGGTCAACGGCGAGGCCGAGGAGGTGACGTTCACGGCCGGCACCGCCCCGGCCGGCGTGACCGTGTCCTTCGAGCCGGCCACCGTCACCGCCGGCGGATCCACCACGGTGACGGTCACCGCGGCCGTCGGCGCGGGCCGCAGCAGCGCACCGGTCACCATCACCGCCACCGCGGCGTCGATCACCCGATCGGCGGCGCTCACCGTCACCGTCAACAGCTCACCCGGCTGCACCGCCACCAACGACGCCGACGTGACCATCCCCGACAACAGCACCGTGCAGAGCACGATCGAGCTCACCGGCTGCCTCACCGCCCCGTCGGCGACCAGCACGGTCGAGGTGCACATCGTCCACACCTACATCGGTGACCTGGTGGTCAGCCTGATCGCGCCGGACGGCACCGCCTATGTCCTGCACAACCGCGCCGGCGGAAGCACCGACAACATCAACCAGACCTACACCGTGAACCTGTCCGGCGAGACCACTCCGGGCACCTGGACGCTGCGCGTCCAGGACGCTGCCACGATCGACACCGGCCGAATCGACACCTGGACGCTCTCCCTGTAACCGCTTCGCCGGATCAGCGGCTCCACGCCGCGAACCGCGCGGCGGCCGGGTGTGTCCGGCCGCCGCGCGGGCCTGGATCAGGCGGCATTGATCCGAGCTCTCCATCTATCAGCCGGGCGGCGGAACGGCTGGCATGATGGCCAGCGTGACGTACCAGGTGCGGCCGCTCGGGCCGGGGGATCAGCAGCTCGCGTGGGAACTCGGGAGCCTCGCGTTCGGATACCACGGGCAGCCCATGCCTCAGGGCTGGACCTCCGACTCCCCCGGCCGGCGCCAGCTCGGCGTCTTCGACCCGGCCGGGCGGCTGGTCGCCAAGGCGGTGGACCGCGAGCAGGGCCAGTGGTTCGGCGGCCGAACCGTGCCGACCAGCGGTGTCGCCGGCGTCGCGACGGCGGCCGAGCTGCGCGGGCGCGGCCTGGGTCGGCTCGTGCTGACCCGGCTGCTGCAGGGCGCCCGGGAACGGGGCGCGGTGATCAGCACCCTGTTCGACACCATCCCGGCCCCGTACCGGGCACTGGGCTGGGAGGAGGTCGGCGCGCTGGTCTACTACGCGGTACCGACCCGGGTACTGGCCGAGATCCGCCTCGATGCCAAGACCACGTTGCGGCCGGCGACCACGGCCGACATCCCCGCCGTCCACGAGATCTACCGCGAGGTGGCGCGAGCGGGTACCGGCATGATGGAGCGTTCCGGGCCCGCCTTCGGGGCGACCCCCGCGGAGCTGCTGGCCGATTACCACGGCTTCACCGTCGCCGTCGACGACACCGGCGCCGTCGTCGGGTACGCCGGCTGGGATCGCGGTCCCGGCTACGACGCGAGCGGCAAGCTCACCGTGGACGACCTGATCGGACTGACGCCCGAGGCGACGCGCACCCTGCTGGCGATGCTCGGCGGCTGGGCCAGCGTCGCGCCGACCACGGTGATCCGGCTGGGCGCCGCCGACCCGGTCTGGTCGCTGCTGGCACGCCGGGACGCCACGCCGGAGTCCACGCAGCCGTGGATGCTGCGGGTCGTCGACGCACCCGGCGCGGTCGCCGCCCGCGGCTGGCCGCGGCACCTGACCGGCGAGGTCGACCTGGAGCTCACCGACGACGTCTGCCCGTGGCACCAGGGCCGCCACCGGCTGGTGCTCTCCGGCGGGATGGGCCGGCTGGAGCCGGGCGGGGCGGGCACCGTCCGGCTGACGCCGCGGGGCCTGGCCTCCTGGTACGCGGGCGCGGCGACGCCGCAGCAGCTTCGCCGCAGCGGTTTCCTCACCGGCGGGGACGCCGACACCGACGAGGTGCTGCGCACCGCGACCGCCGGCCCCGTTCCCACCCTGCACGACTACTTCTGAACTCCGGCTGCCGGCCCGGTCGGGCGACCGTTCAAAGGCTTCCAGGAGGGCGGCGACCTCGTCGGCCTTCGCCGGGTTCAGCCGGGCCCAGAGTCAGGTGCCGTCCGGTAGTGCCTCCGGGCCTCATCCCGGTCGCCGAGGGCGTGCCGCGCCCGGCCCAGACCGGTGTGCGCCCACGCCTGCCGGTCGGCCTCGACGGCAAAGGGTGACCATTCGCGGTTACCAGAACGACGTCGCGCTGTTCTCATCTCTCGCAGCCGCCACCGGCCCTGGTGACCAGGAATCGGTCACCAGGGCCGCCGTGGCACGCGGGCAGATGATCGACTATCTTGCGGCGGGGAGCCAAAGTTGATCATCACGCTGAGCTGCGGATTTCTCCGGCACGAGGATTGCGGTCGGGTCGCTCGAGGGGGCTGGCCTCCTTCGTCGCCGCGTCCGGGTGCGCCTCGAGAGCTCAGTCGGGCAGCTCGGTGACGAAGACGTCGTCCGTCCCGTTGGTGTCACCGTCGACCAGGTTCGTCGCGTCCGACATGTAGGTGACGATCTTGCCGTTCGGGGTGATCCCCCCGAACCAGAGGATGCTGCCGCGATCGCCTTGCGTGCCGTTGCTACTGCGGCTGACGAGCGTGGTCGTTCCGGTCTGCAGGTCCTTTCGGAACACGTCCCGGGCGCCGTTGGTGTCCCCCGCGACGAGATTCGCGTCATGGCTGTCGAAGACCACGTGACGACCATCTGCGGTGACACTCGGATGTTCACCGCTGCTTTGGCCCGGCACCCCGTCGCTGGACGTGCTGACCAACCGCGTGGTGCCGGTCTGCAGGTCGCGCATGAAGACGCCGCTTCCGAAGCCGATACCGACGCGGACCAGAAGTCTGTCGGCGGACCAGAAAGTCACGTACCGTCCGTCGTCACTCACCTGGCCGTGGTCACTTCGGGTACCGACCTCGTGATCGTTGTCGGACAAGCTAGCGCGCACGGTCGTGCCGGCCACAAGGTCGCGGACGAAGATGTCGTTCACCATGTTGAAGTCATCATGGACGAGGCCGTTCGAGAGGGAGGTGAAGGCGACGTAGCGACCGTTGTCGCTAAGGGACGCGTCGGAGCTCTGCCTGGAGGGTGTGCCGTCGGTCGCCACGCTGACCAGGGTGATCTTCTGAGTCGTCCGGTCGTAGAGCACGACGTCTTGGGGCCTGGGGAATTCGTCGACCGCGCCGGGAATCAGGTCTGGCGCGGACGTCGTGAAGGCGACGTACCGCCCGTCGGCACTGATCGAGGGGCTGAGGCTGGGGCCGTTGCCCGGCCTGCCGTTCGGAGTTTCACTGATCCGGTCGATCGTTCCGTCCTCCACGTCGACCAGATAGATCTGATCGTTCCATACAGGCTGGGCTTGGGGACCGGGCACGAGGTTTGACGCGCGCGAGACGAACGTGACGTACCGCCCGTCGGCGCTGATCTGGGGGAGGCTGCTCTGGCCGTTGCTCTGTACACCAGTACTGGAGACGCTGATCCGTGTCGTGGTGTTCGCCTGCCGGTCCCGCAGGAAGATGTCCGTGCTCGCGTTGGTGTCGCCGGGCACCAGCTCGGACGCGCTTGAGGCGAAGACCACGTAACGGCCGTCTGCGCTCAGGTCACTCCAGTGGACAAAATCGTCGTTCTGAGCGCCGGTGCTGGAAACGTTGACCCGCTCGGTCCGCAACGACGACCCCACGGCGATGGCCGGACCGGTAGCGTGCACCACGGTGGCGAGACCGGCGACGACCACAGCGGCCGCGGATCCGGTTCGGCGCAGCGAAGACTTGAAATCCATGTATTCCCCATCTTGATTGTTCGGCGGCAGCCCCGGTTACACAGCCGGGCCGAACGGATTACGGCTTGCCGTGGCAGGCCGGTGATACGGCCTCCCCGTAGCCCGGAACCATAGGGGCCGCATCTTTGGGTGGCCTTTGGGCGGGGGCCTATGGTGCTCGCGGACCTGCCGCGGCCTGCCGGTTGGAACTGGAACGCCTCGTGGTGGCCCGGGCGGTCATCGCCACCCGGTCCCGGCGCCGCCACCCTCACCTGTCCGCGTGGTACATGGAGATCCACCGGCTGGGCGGGATGTGGGTCGGCGACGACGAGAACCTCGTCCTCGACCTCGCCACCGACCGCGCCATCACCCTCCGCTGAGCCGGTTCCCGGTCGTCGATCGGTACAACCTCGGGGTGAACCTGACGCTGACCAGGTGCGGGCCGCACGACATGTCGTCGCCGTCCCCGGACCATCCGCGGGCCAGGTAGACCGACGTCCACCGGGTCGTCTCGGCCGGGACGGGCCATGCGACCGGTGCGGCCGCGACGGCGTCGAGGCACGCGGTCTCGTCGCCCGCGGGTGCCGGCGCGCCGACCCGCAGCGCCGTTCTCGATGCGCCCACCACCAGCCCGGCGGCGGTGAACAGCGCCGCAACGACGCCGAAGGCCCACCCGGCGCCCGCCTGCTGCACCGCCGCCCCGGCTATCAGCGGTGCGAGCGGTTGCAGGGCGCTGCCGACGAACGAACCCGTGCCGGACACGCGCCCGTACACCTGTTGCGGGACAACGGCTATCCGGGCCGTTTCAGTCGCCGTGGCCGCGACCGGCTGGAGCAGCAGGACGGCGGCAAGCGCCGCGATCGCCGCCGCCGGACCGCCCGCGAGCGCCGCGCCGGCCGTGGTGAGCACCCGGACGCCGGTGATCAGCAGCAGCAGCGCGGGCAGCCCCACCCGGCGGTGCAGCCGGGGCGTCAGGATGGTACCGAGCATCGCGGCGACGGCGCCGACACTGAGCGCGGTGCCGATCGCCGGGCCGCCCGATTCGGCCCCGGGCCCCAGGATGATGGTGAACATCAGGATCGAGACGGCGATGTTCGTCAGCGTTGCGTAGCTCGTCACCGAGCGGAGGAAGGGCGTCCGCCACAGCAGCCGGAATCCCTCGCCCAGCTCGGGCAGGAACCGCCGCCGGGTCGCCGGTTCGTCCACCGTTGCGGTCGCCGGCCGCAATCTGCCGACACAGAACAGGGACAGGGCGAAGGAGGCCGTATCCACCACCAGCGGAATGCTGCGGCCGAGGTGGAACAGGACGCCGCCGAGCGCGGGCCCGATCAGCGAGGCGGCCTGCCCGCGCAGCTGATTGGCGGCCACGGCGGTGGCGATCTGATCCTCCGGCAGGATCGTGCGCATCATCTTCGTCGCGGCCGGGCGGAAACCCAGCATCGCCAGCGTCGTCACGATCCCGGACACCATGAGCAGCCACAGCGAGACGAATCCGGCGGCCACGCCGACGGCCAGGACCGCCGACGCGACCAACCGGACCGCGTCGCACCACAGCATCAGGCGGCGCGGCGCGATCCGGTCCGCCAGGTAGCCCATCGGCACCGATCCGAGCCACGATGCCAGGAACGCGGTGGAGGCGAGCAGCCCCGCCTGGGTGGTGGAGCCGGTGACCGCGATGGCGATCAGCGGAGTCGCGACGAACGCCACCGAACTGCCCAGTTCGGAGGTGAACTGGCCGATCCAGAGCAGCCGGAAGTCGCGATTGCCCCGCAGCGCCGTGACGGACGGGATCTTCACGGAAGCAGTTCGTCGACCACGAAGTTGGTGTTCGTCCGGGTGCCGGGCCGAGCGTGTCGCAGCCGGTGCAGGAAGAGCGTGACACCGGTGGAGCCGGTCGCCAGGTCGACAGTCTCGCGCAGCGCCTGTTCGCCGGGGAAGACCAGACCCTCCGGGCGCTCCACGCGGGCCAGCAGGACACCGGCCGCGGCCCGGCGGGCCTCGTCGAACCACCGCTGCTCGCCGAGCAGTTCACCCGCGTCCAGCAGCACGTTGCCCAGCCCGGCCAGGCCATGGAACAGCTGCGGGAAGACGACGTACTTGCGGCAGGAGTCGGCGAGCAGCTCCGGCACGAGGGTACGCAGCTCCGCGTCGTCGGGCCGGGCCGTCAGGTATCGCAGCGCGGTGGTGGCCACGCCCGCCGTACCCTCGTCCCAGTAGCTGCGCAGCACGGTGTCGTCGTCCTCGCCGCGCGCGGCGTAGCGGGGGAACACCCACAGCCGCTGGTCATGTCGCACGCCCTGGCCGAGGTCGTGTGCCAGCGCGGCCCGGCCGAGGTCGTACCACCGCTCCTCGCCGGTGGCCAGGTGCAGGTACAGCAGGAACAGGGCGATGCCCGCGGCGCCGTACGCGTAGCCGACCCGGACGCGCCGCTGGGGGTCCATGTCGGCCGGCATGGGCCAGCGGGCCCCGCCCGCGTCCCGCACGCAGGAGGCCTCGAGCGCCGAGCCGGCGGCGCGGGCGTCCTCCATCAGCCGATCGTCGCCGAGCCGCTTCGCCAGGCGCAGGCAGGCCATCCCGTACCCGGCCGCGCCGGACAGCACGTCCTGGGCGGCGAACCGGAGCGGATGCGTACGGGCCTGGTCCATCAGCGACGCGGCGGCGTCGCCGCGGCCCACCTCCTCGAGCACCCACGCCATGCCGGCCTGACCGGCGTAAAGGCCCGGTGGGCACGCCTTCGAACCGGTGTCGCGCTGCAGCGCCCAGGCCAGCAGGCGCGGCGGCACCGATCCGGTGAAGTGCCACAGCCCGTGCAGGACCCCGTAGGCGCCCCAGGCCACGCCGAGCGGATTCGTCTCGTACACCATCGGGTGTGCGGGGAAGAGCCGGTCGGTCCGCTCGGGCCGCGCGGTGGTGGTCACGTACCGCACCACCTGTTCGACCACCTCGGCCAGCTCGTCGTCGTCCGGGCCGTCGGCCGCCACGGCGGGGCGACCCGGCGCCAGCTCCGAGCGCCACGGGGCATGGTCGTCGAGGGGCAGCGCGGCGATGAGTCGGAGTACCTCGTCGGCCTGTGGGCTCGCGTCGGCGTCCATGAGGTCACCGATCAGCTTGACGAGCTCGGTGGGCAGGGCGAGGTCGTCGGCGAGCGCGTCGAGGTGGCGCCGCAGGGCCGGACGGTGAAAGCCGATGGTGCTCGTGGCCAACTGGATCGAGCCCAGCATCAGCCCGCCGAGGGCGTGCCAGTCGTTCGCCCGGTCGTACCGCCGGGTGGCCACCAGCCGCGGCGAACCGAGGCCGGAGGTGTGAATGCCGAGGTGCACGTCGGTGCCGTCGCGGACCGCCGCCTCGAGGTCGATGATCCGTACCCGGTCGCCGTCGGGGTCGACGAGCACATTGGTGTGCGAGAGGTCGCCGAGCAGGATTCCGCGCCGGTGTGCGGCGGCGATCGCCTCGGCGATCTGCCGCCACAGGCCGCGCAGGCGGGTGAAGTACCGCGTCATCGCCGCGGGAGTCAGGTCCAGCTTGTAGAGCGGGTTTTTCGAGATGCAGAACTGGCCGTATGTCTGCGGATCCAGCTTCTCCTCGGCCAGGAAGGCGTGCCCCTCCTCGACGAAGAAGTCCACCGGACGCACGAAGTGACCGGTGCCGGCGAGCGCCGACAGCAGCTCGTACTCCTTGCGCAGCACCTCGTCGGCCGGTCGGCCGGCGACCATGATCCCGGGCCGGGCCTCCTTGAGCACCACCTCGGCGTCGGTGTCGCGGTCGGTGGCCAGATACACCCCGCCGCGGTTGTTGAACGTGATGGCGCTGCGGACCTCGAACCGCCCGCCCAGCAGTCCGTCGTCGTCGCCGTCCTCGACGTCGGGGCGGCCGGTCGCCGGGAACGGGTCGGCCACCCATGCGGGCGCACTCCAGTACGGGTTGCGCACGTCGGGCACCAGTTCCCCGTCGGGGCTGGTGAACATGAGCGAACGGGCGCCGTCCACCCGCAGCCGGGACACGCCGGTGAAACCACCGTAGCGGTAGTAGACCGCCGTCGAGCCGGGCCAGCGCCGGTCGGACAGGATGTACGGGCCGCCGTACCCTTCCAGCGCGTCGGCCAGGGCCGCGCCGACGGTGTGGAACAGCTCATCGGTGCCGGGGTAGACGGTGATGAACTTCCCGCTGGCGGTACGGGAGAAGACCTTGCCGTTGGTGTAGTCGACCGACTGCGGATCGAGCAGGAACTTGAACGGGGTGTCGTTGTCGCGCAGCACCGGCAGCGCGGCGCGCAGCGCCCGGACACTGTGCTCACCGGTGGTGGAGACGTGCAGCTTCCAACCCTGTTCGGGCATCGTGACGCCGGCCCGGTCGGCGATGAACCACAGCCCGCGGCGGCGCAGCGACCAGCCGGGCGGCATGGCGGCCCGGAACACCGCGAGGTGCTCATCGCTGGGGTGGTAGCTACCCAGCGGTTCGAACCATCGCCGGTCGGCCCTCGTATACGGCTGTAGTGACTCCCACGACTGCATGGCGTCCCTCTCCTCGAATCACGGTCTTCGACAACCGGACAGGCCCCGGCGGCAGTCGCCGGGGCCTGTCCCTGTCACCTCGGTGACCGGGACCGGCCGCCTGTGCGGCGGCCGGTACCGCGGTCTCGCCGCGATGTGATCAGTTGCAGCTCTGCGAATCGCAGGACGTGACGCTCAGCACCTCGACCGGGCCGTTGGCGGTCTCGACCTCGAGCTCCTGCAGCTTCAGAACCTTGGCCACGATGGACCCTCCCTTGAGTTGATCTTGCCAATACGGGTGGCGAACCGAGGCGGCATCACCTGCCGCCCGATTGCGATGTGGATCGTAAGAACGCGGTCTTTGGGTTCGCTGTGGGTCGGCTTTCGGTGCGCGCCGGCGACACTTGCCAGCGACGGCGGCGCGGGCCATGATCAGGCCCCGCAAGATCAGGTGCCGATCCACGACGGCCGGAGGAGGGAGCACGAGTGACGATGCTCGACGGGGGTGTCCGCCTGTCGGTCCTGGAGTCGACCGCGGCCCAGCCCGGCGCCTTGGCGTACGACGCGATCCAGCAGTCCATCATGGTGGCCAAGGCGGCGGAGAGCGCCGGCTGTCACCGGATCTGGGTCACCGAACACCACGCCGAGCCCACCATCGCCAGCAGCGCCCCGGCCGTGCTCGTCGCGCACCTCGCGGCGCACACCACGGGCATCAGGGTGGGTTCCGGCGGGGTCATGCTGGTCAACCATGCTCCGCTCGTGGTGGCCGAACAGTTCGCCACGCTCGAGGCGGCGCATCCCGGCCGCATCGACCTCGGCATCGGCTCGGCCGCGGGCGCTCCCGGCAACCCGCCGGTCTTCCGGCAGGCGCTGGGTTCGCTGGACCGCCCGGCCTCCGCCCACCCGCAGCGCGTGGACGAGCTGATCGGGTTCGTCCGGGGCGACTTCCCGGCCGGACACCCGTACCGGGATGTCGTGGTGTCGCCCCGCGTGCATCCCGTGCCGATCTTCCTGCTCGGCAGCAGCATGCGCGGCGGGCTGCTGGCCGCCGAGCGAGGTCTTCCGTTCGCGTTCGCGCATCACCTCGGGGCGGCGCAGCCCGGACCGGTGCTCACCCGGTACCGGTCGGAATTCCGCGCCACGGCGCCGGCGGCGGAGCCGTACGTCATCGTTTCCGTTGCCGTGTTGTGCGCGGACAGCGACGCCGAGGCCGAGCACCTGGCCGGAGCGGTCGTCGCGGACCATCGGCGGCGGACCGAGGCAGGCCCCGGCGGGCCGGACCGGGCGCCCGGGTCACTCCTCGTGGGCGGCCCGCGTACGGTGGCCGAGGGACTCGCCGGGCTGGCCGCCGCGACCGGTGCCGATGAGATGATGATGGTTCCCATCGATCGTGACGGTCCCGGCCGGATCCGGACGATCCGGCTGGCCGCGGCGGGGTGGCCGCGATCGGGCGACGGCGGCCGCCGAAGCGGCGTGCGGGTGGCCTGACCCGGGGCGCTGTCCCAGCGTGCCGATCATGCACGAATCCGGTTACCACACCGGCCGACCGCGGCCGGGGTCACCGGCGCGGTGCGGGCCGGTTCGGTTGCGGCATCACGGTACTGTCCGCTCCCGTGCCGGACGCGCATCGACATGCGTCTAGGGGACGCGCCGCCGGCGTGGTTGTCGTGCAGGACAGGTGGGGATGCTGAATGGCAGTGCTGGGTTCATCGGCCGCGGCGACGCCCGAACCGGATGCGCATCGGGAGCGGATCGTGACCCGGGAGGACTTCGGCCGGGAGCTGACCCTGCTGCGCCAGGAGGCCGGGCTGAGCGTCCGTCAGGTCGCGTCCCAGACCGGCAGCTACCGCAATCACAGCACCATCGGTGACTGGTTCGCCGGCCGCGGCCTGCCCGCCGCGTCGTCGCGGGAGCTCCTCGTCCAGGTGCTGCGGGTGTGCGGCGTCACCGACCCCGCATCGGTCTCCGCATGGGTGGCGGCCTGGCAGCGCCTGCGGCGAGCGCCGGGCCCCCGTCCGCTGGGCCCGGAGCCGTACCGGGGCCTGGCGAGCTTCGAACCCGAGCACGCGGACTGGTTCTTCGGGCGCGAGGCCCTGACCGCCGAGCTGATCGGTCGTCTCGCGACCGCCCACGCGGCGGGCGGCGGCATGCAGGTCGTCGTCGGCGCGTCCGGTTCGGGGAAGTCGTCGCTGCTGCGCGCCGGGCTGATCCACGCGGTCCGCGGCGGCGAGCTGGCCGGCGGCGGCTGGTCGGTACGGCTGTTCACCCCGGGCCGCTCGCCCCTCGACGAACTCGCGGCCCAGCTGGCGGCCGCGACCGGGCTGCCGGCCGAGGAGGTGGCGGCCGACCTGCGCGGCTGCCCCGCCCGCGCGGCGGACTACGCCCACCGCGCCGATCCCGGCCGGCACCGCCTGCTGCTGGTGGTCGACCAGTTCGAGGAGACGTTCACCACCTGCGTCGACGGTGCGTCGCGGCAGTCATTCGTCAGCGCGCTGTGTGCCGCCGCCGGGCCGGGGCTGGCCCTGGTCGTGATCGGGCTCCGGGCCGACTTCTACGCCCCGCTGCTGCGCCACCCCGAACTCGTCGCCGCGGTGCGCGCCAACCAGCTCACGGTCGCGCCGATGGCGGACGCGGACCTGCGCCGCGCGATCACCGAACCGGCGCGCAAGGCCGGCGTCGAGGTGACCGACGGTCTCGTCGAGTTGCTGATCAGCGAGATCGGCTCCGGCGGCGGTCCCACCCGGGCACACGACGCCGCCGTGCTTCCGCTGCTGTCCCACGCGCTGCTGGCGACGTGGCAGCACAGCCGCGACCGCCGGCTCACCGTCGCCGACTACCGCGAGGTCGGCGGGATCGACCGCGCCGTCGCGGCCTCCGCCGATGCCGTGTACGCGGAGTTCACCGAACACCAGAGCCGCCTCGCCCGGCAGGTGTTCCTCGGCCTGGTACACATCGCCGCGGACGCCCCGGACACCCGGCGCCGCCGCGACTGGGCCGAACTCGTCACCGAGTGCGACGGCTCGACCGACGAGGTGACCGAGGTGCTCGACCGCTTCGTCGCCCAGCGGCTGATCACCGTGGACGCCGACCGGGTGCAGCTCAGCCACGAGGCGCTGCTGACGGCCTGGCCGCTGCTCCGCGGCTGGCTGGAGGTCGACCGCGCCGGCATGCTCACCCGCCGCCACCTCGTCGAGGCCGCCGCCACCTGGCAGCGTGAACAGCGTTGCCCGACGGCCCTGTACCGCGGTGCCCGGCTCGCGGTGGCGCGGGAATGGGCGCATCGCACCGGCGGACCGGCGCTCAACCCGGTGGCGCGTGACTTCCTGGACGCCTCGGTGTCCCGCGAGCTCGCCGAGCAGCACGCCGCCCGGCGCCGGACCCGCCGCCTGCGCCAGCTGGTCGCCGCGCTCACCGTGCTGTTCCTGCTCGCCACGACCATGACCCTGCTGGCGGCCCGGGCCGGGCAGATCTCGACCCGGCAGCGGGATGAGGCCGTGTCCCGGCAGGTCGCCCAGGAGGTCGATCCGCTCCGGGGCGGCAACCCGGCCCTGGCCAACCAGCTGAGCCTCGGCGCGTACCGCCTGGCCCGGACCCCGGAGGCGCGAGGTGCGCTGCTCAGCTCGTTCGCGGCGCCGTACTCCATCCGGCTGACCGGGCACACCGGGTACGTGCACGACGTGAAGTTCAGCCCCGACCGACGGCTGCTCGCCAGCGCGAGCAGCGACCGGACCGTACGGCTGTGGGACGCCCGCGTCCCGCACCGGCCGGTGCTGCGGGCCGTGCTCGACGCGGCGTCGGACTACGTGTCGTCGGTGACGTTCAGCCCGGACGGCGCCACTCTCGTCACCACCAGCGCCGATCGGGCGGTCAGCCTGTGGGACGTCCGCGACCCGGGCCGGGCCGCCAGGATCGCCGTCCTCACCGGCCATACCGGCGCCGTCGACCAGGCGGCGTTCAGCCCGGACGGCCGCACCCTGGCCACGGCGAGCAGCGACCGCACCATCCGGCTGTGGGACGTCGCGGACCGGCGGCACCCCCGCCCACTCGCCACGCTCACCGGCAAGCGGGCGATGTTCTCCGTGGCGTTCAGCCCGGACGGCCGGACCCTGGCCGGCGGCGACGAACGCGACGTCCGGCTCTGGGAGGTCACCGAGCCGCGGCGACCCGTCGCCACCGCCGTACTGTCGGGACACACCGACGTGGTGAGCATGATCGCGTTCAGCCCGGACGGCCGGACCCTGGCGACCGGAAGCTACGACCGCACCGCCCGGCTGTGGAGCCTCGCCGGCACCACCGCACGGACCGCCACCGCGGCGAGCGTCGTGACGGGCCACGCCGGCCTGGTGTACTCCGTGGCGTTCAGCCCGGACGGCCGGACCCTGGCCACCGGTAGCGGGGACGCCACGGCGAGGCTGTGGAACGTGGCGGATCCCCGCAAGCCGGTGGCCGTCACCACCCTCGACCGGCTCGGCGACGAGCGCGGCGACACGAACGCCATCGCCGGTGTCGCGTTCAGCCTGGACGGCCGGACCCTGGCCACCGGAAGCTACGACTACACCGTCCGCCTGTGGGAGCTGAGCGGCCCCGCACCGACCGGGCAGACAGGCCCGGTCCGTCCGCTGCAGTTCGGCCCGGACGACCGCAGGCTGCTGCTCGGGCCCGGCGACACGGCGACGGTACGGGCCTGGACGGCCGACGACGGGTCCGGGTTGACCGATCCGGTCGACGTCCACACGGCGGGTTCGGTGACCCTCTGCCGCGACGCCCGGCTGCTCGTCAGCGCGACGGCAGACACCGTACGGTTGTCCGACCTCGGCGACCCGGAGCACGTCACGGAGCTGTCACGGCTGCCAAACGGCCTGGTCGACGACGTACCCCTGCCCGTGTGCAGCCCCGATGGGCGCCTGCTTGTGGTCCTCGGCGCGCGCAGCCGGGCCGCCCGGCTCTGGGACGTCACCGACGCCCGCCACCCGGCCGCCCTGTCCTCGTTCTCGGCGGCGGGCCACGCCAACGCGCTGAACATGGCCGTCTTCAGCACCGACGGCCGCGTCCTCGCCACCGCTGGGCTCGACCACACGGCACGGTTGTGGGACCTGACTGACCCGCGCCGGCCGATCGAGGCGTCGACCCTCACCGGCCACACCGACGCGGTCAACTCCGCCGCGTTCAGTCCGGCCGGTGGGCTCCTCGCGACCGGCGCCAACGACGGAACCATCCGCCTCTGGGACGTGACCGACCCCTACCGTCCGTCGGCACTCGCCACGCTGACCGGGCACACCACGTACCTGGAGGAGGTCAGGTTCAGCCCGGACGGCCGGACGCTCGCCAGCAGCAGTGGCGACCGCACCGTGCGGTTGTGGGACGTCGGCGACCCCCGCCGGCCGGCGAAACTCGCCACCCTGACCGGCCACACCGCCGCCGTGAGCGCCGTGGCCTTCACCTCCGACGGTCAGCGCCTGGCCACGGCGAGCGCCGACGGCACGGTCCGGTCCTGGGACCTGAACCCCGAACGGGTCGCCGAGCGCGTCTGTGCGCTCGCCCACCCGGCTCTCACCCGTACCGA
This sequence comes from Actinoplanes sp. NPDC049118, assembly GCF_040648555.1. Lineage (NCBI taxonomy): Bacteria > Bacillati > Actinomycetota > Actinomycetes > Micromonosporales > Micromonosporaceae > Actinoplanes > Actinoplanes sp. NPDC049118. The sequence goes on along the minus strand of NZ_JBEZDY010000050.1, from coordinate 3,121 downwards.
ATGGGAGCGTCACTTCCCCGGCGTCGCCTACCAGCCGCCGTGCCGTACGGCGCTGTCCGGATAACCGTCCGGCCTCGTCCGGGCTTGTCCGGACAACCTCGGTGAGCCTTCCGGAGCGGGCACAGGTGGCCGGATCGTCTTCGGCAGATGTCCGGAACCGAACGCCGGCAACGAAAGGATCTCCACATGGTCATGAATCCCGTACGGGTCCTGAAGCGCACGATCGTGGGCGCCACCGCCGCCCTGGTCGCCACCGCGGGACTCGCCGCCGCCGCCGCACCCGCACAGGCGGGCCCCATCGGACGCTGTGCCGAGCTGCGCGCCTTCTACCTGAACCTCGGGACCGGCGGCGACGACCTGCGGGGCAACTCGGAGGTCATCGTGTGGCTGACCCAGCGCAACGGCGGCGACGCGGAACTCCAGCACGTGTCGGGCGGGATCGGCAACTGGAGCAACCGCAGCTACTCGCTCGCGTACCAGAACGCCAACTGGCACGTGAACAGCTGCAACGTGACCGGCATCAAGGTACGCATGATCTCCCACAACGGCACGTTCCAGACCGACGACAACTGGAACATGGAGTCGATCACCCTGAACGGGTACGCCGACGGGGGCGCACCCGCCTACTCGATCTCCACCAACGGGAACCCGGTAAAGCGGTTCACCGGCAGCAGCCAGTGGTGGTCGCTGCTCGGCTGACGCCGGCGACAGCTTGAACCGTTCGCCGTGGCGCCGGGGCAGCCTGACAGGGTGGCCCCGGCGTTCCGCTGCTCCGCGGCCCTTCGGGACCGCGGACGCGGCCGGCAGTGTCCGCTTCGGACAGCTCAGGCCACGATCGCGCCGATCGCGCGCTGAGCCGCGGCGTGGCCGTCCGGGGCCGGGGCGTTGTGGCGGCGCGCCGTCTTCTCCGCGTACAGCGCGGCGTCGGCGTGCGCGTAGAGGGCGGCGAAGTCGGCGCCGTCGGCGTCCCACACGGCGACACCGACGCTGGCGGCGGTGCGCGGCGCGAGCGCGGCGCGCAACCGCTCGGCCTCCGCCGGGATCTCGGCACCCGGGATCAGCGCCACGAACTCGTCACCGCCCAGGCGTCCGACGACGGACCCGGACGGCGCGTGCGCCGTCAGGGTGGTCGCCACCCAGCACAGCAGCTCGTCGCCCGCGGCGTGCCCGGCCGTGTCGTTGAGCGTCTTGAAGCCGTCCAGGTCGAACAGCACGAGACCCATCGGACGACCCGCGCGCAGACGGCCGGCGATCCGGTCGTCGATACCGCGGCGGTTCAGCAGGCCCGTGAGGGCGTCCGTGTGCGACAGGTCCGTCAGGAGGCGGCGCCGGTTGGCGCTGGCGCGGCCCTGCGCCGCGCACGCGGCGGCGACCATGCCGAAGCAGAGCAGATGCATGATCGCGTACGCCGGGCTGGTGTCGCCGACGGTGGCCGCCAGCACGAGGTAGGCCGCGGCGTCCAGGGCGAGCATCGGCACCGCCACCCGCAGCGGTGCGCCGAGCGCGATAAGCGTCATCGGCGCCAGCATGCCCACGCCGGTCGGCGACGAGACACCCCCGTCCAGCACCGGCGCGCCGATCGCCAGCGCGAGCAGGGGCACCGCGTTGAGCGCCATCAGCGGCCGCACGTACGCGGAGCGGCTCAGCCGCCCGGCGACCGCGATCACACCCAGGCCGTACAGCACGCCAAGGGCGCACACCACGCCGATGGCCAGCCGGTGTGGCGACTGCGTGGCGAACCCGACGGCGTACACGGTACCGACGAAGCTGTCGGCGGCGCAGATCCGCCCCATGTCGGCGATGGACCGGCGCCGGCGCTCCGTGCGGGTGACCCGGATCGCCGCGGGCGCGGCCGCCTGCTCACGGGCAAGCTCGACATGCCGCTCGACCGGTACGCGGCCGGTGCGGGTGGTCTTGTCCGCGTACGCGCGGGCGTCGGCGAGCCGGCGCAGCTCCTCGACCGTGTCCGCCTCGGCCGGGCAGCTGGCATAGCCCAGACTGGCCGGCGCGCCGGGCTCCAGCGCGGCGCGCAACCGGTCGACGACCGCGGGTGCGTCCTCCGGGCCGGTTCCGATCAGCAGCGCCCCGAACTCGTCGCCGCCCAGCCGGCCCACCAGGTCGGTGTCGCGCAGCGCGCCGCTCATGGTGCGGGCCGTGGCCTCCAGGACGTCGTCGCCCGCCTGATGGCCCCACGTGTCGTTGATGACCTTGAACTTGTCCAGGTCGGTGAGGACCAGGGTGACCGGTTCGCCGGTGTGCCTGGCCCGGGCCACCGCGCGCTCCAGGTGCTCGTCGAAGCCGCGGCGGTTCAGGCTGCGGGTGAGGGGGTCGACGCGGGACATCTCCGCCAACCGGCGGCGCAGCGTGGCGAGGGCGGCGGCGTGCCGCAGGCACAGGAACGAGACCCCGCCCATGCCCAGCGTGTAGACCACGGCATACCCGGCAGGCGCGGGCTCGCCCACCACGGCCACGGTCCAGTACGCCACCGCGGCGAGTGCCGCGGTCACCGCGAACGCCCGGGGCGGCATCATGATCGCGTAGAAGACGACGGAGGCCGGCACGAGCGCCCCGAGCGGGCTGCCGATGCCACCGTCGAGCAGGCTGAGCGTGGCCGAGCCGGCGAGGCTGACGAGCACGCCCAGGGCCTGAACCGTCACGCGCGCGCGGGACCGGGCGATCCGCGGCGCCGCGCGCCAGGTGGCGACCGCGACCGCGAACATCACGACGGCGACGGTGAGCATGAGCGGACGGTGCGGCCAGTGCGGCGTGGCCGCGAGGTACAGGACGACGACGGTCGGCGCGAGCATGGCGCGGACGCTGCTGGTGCGCACGATGGCCGCGCGCGAGTCGCGGCGGGTGCGCGGCGGCTCGGCGCTTGCATCAGCGTGCATCGGCGACCATCCAGACGACCGGGGGCAGCGGTAGCGCTACAGGTTCTCTATCGCCCGCGCACGGTGGATGTTGAGCGGATCCTCCGTACTGCTCCTCCGCGCTTGATGCGGCTGTGATCACAGACCGGCAGCCGTGACGCGGTCGAGCCGCCCGGCTGGTGGCCGGGCGGCTCGTGGGGTCGTGCTGGGGTGGTGTGGGTCAGGCGATCTTGACGTTGAAGATCGGGTTG